>PKYZ01000878.1 GCA_003132865.1 Bryobacterales bacterium | reverse complement strand
AGGAGCGCCTGGCGCAACTGATGGACACGAGGGAGCGGCTCGGACGCATCTTGGAGAAGCACGGCCAACGGCTGGACGATCTCGACCGCCACTAAGAAGTTCGGCGCGTTTCCTGCTAGTCTCAAATGTTAAACCCCTTTTTGAGAGCTTCTTATGCCTANNATCACCAGCGACAAGCGCATCAAGGCATCGCTCGCGACCATCCGCTACGCATTGGAGCAAGGGGCCGGCGTCATTCTGGCCTCGCATTTGGGCCGTCCGAAGGGCAAGCCCAATCCGGAAATGAGCCTGAAACCTGTGGCCAAGCGTCTGGAAGAATTGCTGGGCCGTCCCGTCAAGATGGCGCCGGATTGTATCGGTCCCGAAGTGGAAGCCATGAAGCCGGCGCCCGGCGAAATCCTGCTGCTGGAGAATCTGCGCTTCCACCCGGAAGAGGAAAAGAACGATCCGGAGTTTTCGAAAAAGCTGGCGGCGCTGTGCGACGTCTATGTGAACGACGCGTTCGGCTCGGCGCATCGCGCGCACGCCTCCACCGTGGGCATGATTGCCTACGTGCCGCAGGCCGCCGCCGGACTGCTGATGGAGCAGGAGTTGAAATACCTGACGATGGCGACCAGGAACCCGCTGCGGCCGTGCGTGGCGATTCTGGGCGGAGCCAAGGTTTCCGATAAGATCGAAGTGATCGCGAACCTGGGCAAGGTCGTGGACAAGCTGTTGATCGGCGGCGCCATGGCTTACACGTTTATGAAATCGCAAGGCGAGCCGGTGGGTAAGTCCCTTGTGGAAGACGACAAGCTGGATCTCGCACGCAAACTGCTGCTGGAGCTGAAAGACAAGCTGGTGCTGCCGGTGGATCACGTGGTGGTGTCGGAGATCAAGGAAAACGCCGAGAGCCAAGTCGTCGACACCATTCCGGACGGCAAGATCGGCGTGGATATCGGACCCCTGACCATCGATCATTACTCGCACGTGATCCGCACCGCCAAGACCGTGATCTGGAACGGTCCTATGGGCGTGTTCGAGAAGAAGCCGTTCGACCGGGGCACTGTCGCGCTGGCGAAGGCGGTGGCCGTTTCCGGCGCCACGTCGGTGGTGGGCGGCGGCGACTCGGAAAAGGCCATCAAGTCCGCGGGAGTGGCCGACCAGATCTCGCACATCTCAACCGGCGGCGGCGCATCGCTGGAGTTTCTGGCGGGGATTGAATTGCCGGGCGTGGCCGCGCTGACGGATAAGTAGGTCAGCGGCCGGCCTTGGTGGGGCAGGCTCTCAGCCTGCGTCTCAGCCTGCGCGGGACTCCCAGTCCCGTTAGGACATTTCCGACAGCCCTGCCAATGCGGAGCTGAGAGCTCCGCGCGGACTGAGAGTCCGCCCCACATCATGGGCAGCGTTGCGAGACTCCACCCCCTACTCTTCGCGCAACACTGCGGCGGGGTCCGCATGGGCCGCCCGCCGGGCCGGTATCCAGCACGCCACGATGCCGGCTCCTACGAGCACGGCGATCGTTACAACGTAGACAGCCGGATCGCTGGCCGTCACGCCGTAAAGCAGACCGCTCAGGAAGCGGCGAGAGAGTATCGCCAGGACCACTCCAGCAACCACTCCGGCCGCGATCAAGCGCGTGGCTTCGCCCATCACCAGGCGTAGAATGCTCTGGTGGGTGGCGCCCAGCGCCACGCGGATGCCGATCTCCCTGATCCGCTGGCTGACAAGATAGGCCATCACGCCGTAGATCCCCACCATAGCCAGAGTCACAGCCAGGCAAGCTAGAACCGCGGCAAAACCTGTGTAAGTCTGGGCCATCAGGCGCTCGATGCGCAACGGACCGTCCTGCAAGCTGACCATGGAAAGGCTGGGCAGCAGATCCCGATCCAAGGCTTCCACCGATGCGCGCGCAGCGGCAAAAGCGCGCCGGGAATCGCCGCGCGCCCGAACGAGAATATTGTTCAACTGCGCGGTGCTGGTGGGGAGATAGACGTAGGTGGGGTCCACGCGCGATAGGTGCGCCGTGCGCACGTCCTTCGCGATTCCAACTACCTCGAATTCGGCGAACTGCCCCCTGAAATCCAGGTCCAGTTTCAAGCGCTTGCCCACTGCTGCGGAGGCGGGCCAGAATTTGCGCGCGGCCGATTCGCTGACGATCGCGACCGACGCGCCGGTTTCGCCATCTCGCTGGCTGAAGTTGCGGCCGCGCTCGATGGCGATCCCGAGGGTTGGGAAATAGCCCGGAGAAACACGGTTCGCCAGCGTACGCGAGACGGTGCTGTGGCCTTCGATCATGACCGGCGGTGTCCACGTGCCGGCCATGGGGATACGTTCGGCCAAGGCCACACCGGTGAACTCGGGCGAGACTTGCAGCCGCTCCACAAGGCGCCGCTCGAGCGCGCGCGCTTTTGCCTCATCGCTTCCCAGCTCCAGGGAAATGGCGAACACGCGCCGGGTTTCAAAGCCGGTGTCGAGTGTCTGCGACCTTAACAGCGCCCTTGTGAGCAGGCCCGAGGTAATGAGCAAAAGCATAGAAACCCCAACTTGCCCACCCACCAGAAAGCCGCGCATGCGCGACCGTGCCATTCGTGGATCGGGCCGGGAGAACCGCAGTGCCGGCGAAAGGCCGAAGACCACTCCAGTGATGACGGAGATCGTAAGTGTATAGGCGAACACGCGGATATCGGGAGCCATGCGAACGGTGAAGATGCCACCGTCCCAGAACATTCCTTGCAGTGCTTGTTGGATGCCGAGCCACGCAAGCCGGCTTGTCCAGACGGAAAGGAGCAGACCGGCCACTCCGCCCAACGACGCCAACAGAACGCTCTCCGTCAACAACTGCCGGATCAGGCGCGTACGGCCGGCCCCCAGCGCCAGGCGCACCGCGAGTTCTTTGCCGCGGCCTGCGCCGCGGGCGAGCAGCATGTTGGCCAAGTTGGCGCAAGCAATCAGCAGGACCATGCCGGCCAGCGTCATCAGCAGCGCGACGAGCATGCGGAAACGAATGTCGTTGGTCTCGCCAAAGAACGTCGCCGGTTCAAGGGTGACTGCGGTAGTCTTGTCGCGCTGCAGATAGGTTTGCGCGAACTGGCGGGCCACCAGTTCCAGCTTGGCTTGGGCTTGCTTGACGGCGATCCCAGCGAGCGGGCGCCCCAGGATTTGCATCTCATGATCGTCCGGCTGGTTGAGCCAGTCGTGGCCGGGCGCCAGTTGGGCCTGCATCATGAGCGGCGCCCAAAAATCGGGCACCTGGGGCGGATTGCCCGTGCCGATGAAGTCCGGTGGGGCGACTCCTACGATGGTGAAGGCGACGCCGTTCAGTTGCAGAGGCTTTGACAGCGCCAGTGGATCGGAGTTGAAACGCCGCTGCCAGAATGGGTAGCTGAGGACGATAACGGGATGCGCGCCGGGCGTCCGATGCTCTTCGGTCGCGAAGGTGCGGCCCAGGATCGCGCCGGCCCCCAGATCGGAGAAGTAGTTATCCGACACGAGCTGTCCCGTGAGAAACGGCTCACCGGACGAAGCGGTGACACGGATGGGCAAACTCGCGGCGATGAGACTCGAGAAAACCTGATTCTGGCGTCTATAGAAAAGATACTCCGGATACGAGAAAAGGTATTGCCCGGCGCCGTGAGATCCGCTTTCGAACCAGCGTATCGCGCGGACGACGCTGCCGGCGTCCTTCACCGGAAGGGGTTTCAGGGCAACGGCGTCAAATGCGGTGAACAAGGTCGTGTTGACGCCGATGGCCAGCGCCAGCGTGAGCACCGCCACGATGGTGAAGACCGGGTTCCGGCCGAAAGTGCGGAGGCCATAGCGGAGATCCTGGAGGAGCATCTCGATCTGTGGCAGTCCGCGCTGGCCCCGGTGAGTCTCTCTGATCTGCGTGAGTCCACCGAGCGCGATGCGGGCAGCGCGCGTAGCTTCTTCGGGCGGCATGCCGCGGCCGATGTTCTCCTCGACCAGCATAGCGAGGTGATCCTGCAATTCGCGATCGAACTCGTCGTCCAGCCGTTTGTTTGCCAATGCGCCGCGTATCCGCGACGCCAGCACATGTAACCAGACAATCCGCATCCCGTCCTCCTGTGGCTGCCACACATGAGTATATCCGCTGCCCTGTTGGATATCAACAGGAAATCGGCTCATGGTATTCTGGCCGGAGAGAACATGGATACGATCGGCAGGATTGCGCTGGTGACAGGAGCGGGCAGCGGCATCGGCCGCGCGGTGAGCGTGGCGTTGCAGGGCGCGGGATATTCGGTAGCGCTGGCCGGACGGCGCGTCGCCGAGCTGGAGGGGACGGCGGCCATGGCTCGCGCGGGCGGGGGCGAGATGCTCGCGGTGCCTACCGACGTCGGCAATCCCGAGGCTGTGAAAGCCCTGTTTGCCAGGGTGAAGGAAGCTTTCGGACGGCTGGATCTGCTCTTCAACAACGCGGGCATGGGCGCGCCAGGCATCCCGATGGAACATCTCAGCTACGAGCAGTGGAGCGCGGTAGTGAGCGTCAATCTGACGGGTGCGTTCCTGTGCGCGCAGGAAGCCATCAAGATCATGAAGGCGCAGACGCCGCGGGGCGGCCGGATCGTCAACAATGGCTCGATCTCCGCGCATGTGCCGCGGCCCAACTCCGCGCCGTATACAGCGACTAAGCACGCCATCACCGGACTCACCAAGTGCATTTCCCTGGACGGACGCAAGTACGATATCGCTTGCGGGCAAATCGACATCGGCAACGCAGCCACCGACATGACCGCGCGCATGGCGTCTGGCGTTCCGCAAGCAGACGGGTCGCGGAAGCCGGAACCGGTGATGGATGTGCGGCATGTGGCGGATGCGGTTCTGTATATGGCGAATCTGCCGCTGGATGCCAATGTGCAGTTTATGACTGTGATGGCTACTAACATGCCGTTTGCGGGTCGCGGGTGACCTTGGATTACCGGGACCGCTTCCACATTCCGCGGCGGGCCGATGGGCGCGAATGCGCCTATCTTTGCGGGCATTCGCTCGGACTGCAACCGAAGAGCGTGCGCGCTTCGATCGAGCAGGAGTTGAAAGACTGGGAACTGTTGGGCGTGGACGGCCATTTCCGCGCGCGGCATCCGTGGGTGCAGTACAACAAGCTGTTGACCGAACAAACCGCGCGGCTGGTGGGCGCTAAGCCGCTGGAAGTCGTCACCATGAACTCGCTCACGGTGAATCTGCATCTCATGATGGTTTCCTTCTATCGGCCGACGTCCCAGCGCCATCGGATCGTGATCGAGGAACACGCGTTTCCTTCGGATCAGTACGCGGTGAAGTCACAGGTGCGGTTTCATGGATTCGATCCGGCTGAGTCGGTGGCGGCCGTCGCCGGGGAAGAAGAGTTAGAAGACCTTCTTCACCGGGAAGGCGAGTCGGTCGCACTGGTCCTGATGGGTGGCGTCAATTACTCTTCCGGCAGGGCGTTCGATATGGCACGAGTGACGCAGGCGGGGCATGCGCAGGGTTGCATGGTGGGGTTCGATCTGGCGCATGCGGCGGGTAATCTGGTCCTGAAGGTACACGAGTGGGACGCCGACTTCGCCGTGTGGTGCACTTACAAGTATCTCAACGGCGGCCCGGGAAGCATTGCCGGTTGCTTCGTTCACGAGCGGCACGCGCACGACGAAAGCCTGCCGCGGTTTGCAGGGTGGTGGGGCCATGAGTTGGAAACCCGCTTCCGTATGGGTCCCGATTTTCACGCCACGCCCGGCGCCGAGGGGTGGCAGGTGAGCAATCCGCCCGTGGTGGCGTTGGCGGCCCTGCGGGCGTCCATGGACCTGTTTGACGAAGCCGGGATGGAACGGCTGCGGGCCAAAAGCGTGGAGTTGACCGGATACTTGGAATCGCTGTTGGACCGGCATGCCGATCGCGGGTTTTCCATCGTCACGCCGCGCGATCCGGAGCGCCGCGGCGCGCAGCTTTCGATTCGTGTGCCCGGCTCGGTGCGTGCCGTGTGGGAACGCCTGGCGGCCGCGGGTGTAGTCTGCGACTGGCGGGAGCCGGACATCCTGCGGGTGGCTCCGGCGCCACTCTATAACACGACCCAGGATATCGACCAGTTCGTGGATCAGTTTGTAGCGGCGCTGGCTTGAGGCAATGCCTGAAGGAGTTGCCCGCGCACCCGGTCGCGGTAGGCGCGAGCTAGTTCGAGCACCCGGCGGTACTCCCGGACATCCACGTCCCGCTCGCAGCAGGCGATCATCAGCGCGCCGTCATCCCTGAAATTACCGTCCCACTCCATGACCCGCTCGTCGCTCCAGTCCGGTGAATACTGCTGCATCTTGTCGTCCGGCATGCGGTCGAAATACGCCCGCAGGTTGATGCTCGTTTCGTCGGGGTTTTCATCCACCCACGGTTCCTGCTCAAAATTCCAGATTGGTTGTTCCATATTATTCCTTAGTTGCCTGTCCTTCCACTAATTCGATACGAATGCGGTCCGGTCCTTCGATGAAGGCCCCATCCGTCACTTTAACGCCGTCTTTGCGCAGGCGTTCCAGGGTCTCGTGCAAGTTATCCACGCTGAACGCCAGGTGATCCACTACGCGGCCCTTGGTCGATTCGAAGCCCTTGCGATCCTTCCACAGATCGGGCATGGCATCGCGCGCATATTCGATTGGAAAGATGATGATATTCACGTTGTCCATGTTGAGTGACGCGACCGGCTCGACGTGCACGCCGCGGTAGACCCGTCCCGTTCGCTGTCCGATGTATCCCGGAATCCCGAAATATTTCTTGTACCACTGGCCGGCGGCTATCGGGTCTGCGCTCAGCAGGTGGACGTGTCCGAAGTGGTGATGGGCGGCGGTGTTCAGCTCGATCAGCGCGTGATCGGGGCCATCGACATAAGCGAAGTAGAAATTGCCGGCTGGCTTGCCTACTAGATCGCTGATGTCGGTGATAGGCGTCTGGAACTTCGTGCCGGAGTCGATTTGCTTCTTGTAGATTGCTGGCATGTCTTCGGCGCCCCAGCCGAAGTGCCAGATCGCCGAGACAATGTCCGATGGCGGTGCGTCTTTCACCTTCGTGAATAGCATCCAGGACTTCTGCGCCCAGACGGCATCGGCTTGGCCGGCGAAGTTACCCTTTTCGCAGTCGAATTTGCGGGTGTAGAAATCGATGGCCGCGGCGGGGTCGGTGGTGTTGAGGCGGATGTGGTGGAAGTGCGCCTTGGGAGGTTCTTGTGCGACGGCCGGGGTCAGCAATGCCAGCAGGATCAGTATTCGCATAAGTCACTATGCACGGTGTATTTCTTCACTATCTTCTTGGGGCCATCGGGGTTGTGGCAGTCGAGACAGATCGGACCCGTCAGCACAAAGCGATGTTTGGCCGACGTATCGTCGTGGATCTTGTGGCAACTGATGCAGGTGACATCGCTGCCATTCTGAACTACATCGCGCGCGTTGTGGACGATGTGATCCCCGGTTTTTGCGAAATCCACCTGGAAATCGGCGAAAAGATCGTCGCCGGCGACAAAGTTGTTGGGATAGGGCAGGCCGTTCGATTTGGCCTTGCCATCGCGCAGATGGCATTGCGCGCAGATGGAAACGATCTGTTTGGGATCCTTGGAATGCTTCTTGGAGAACCAGATCAGGGATGTGTCGTTTGGGTGATTTGCGGGCGCCACGCCGTGACAGGTATAGCAATCGAGTGACGATGCCGAGAAACTGTGAGTCTGCGGATCCACCGCCGTCGTGTGACAGCCCGCGCAGCGCAGCGCAAACGCTTGCTTGTCCCATGTCTTGCCATCCACAGAGAGTAAGTCGAACTTGCCGTAGCCATCCGGCTTCAAGCCGCGCTGCGGTGGATGCGCGCCCAGGACAAACGCCGCATCCGGTGGAACCGGGTCGCTGTCGTCGCGCGGGTGGACGGTTCGCGCGTGCGGGTTCTTCTCCCACGTGTCGGCCACTTTGACGCGGTGACAGAAGAGGCATTCGTCGCCGGTGACGTACTTAGGGACTTGGCCAAAGAGAGAGGAACACAGCAGACAGACTAAAGTCTGTCCCACCTCTAGTCGCCGGCGCGCACCCATCCGTAGGCCTCATTCGACCGTTGGCCGCCGTGCCCCACATAGGCGGTCTTCAGATGCGACAGAGCGTCGGCTGGCAACGGGTTGCGCTTGGCAGTCACGTCGATCTTATATATCTTGGCGGCATTCAGCCCGAAGATCTTGGCTTTGTCTTCCTTAGTGAGCTTCGTGTAGCCGAACTTTTCGCAGATCTCGTCGCTGATCTGGAAGCGCTTAAAGGCGTCGATCACCCACTGCGGCGATCCCCACCACAAGCAATCCGTCCCCCAAATCACGTGCTCCACGCCGTAATATTTGATGTTCTTGCCGATGCCGTGCATGGCCATAGTGGGGTTCGAAATGGCCAGCGGCCCGAAAAAGCTGCCGATCTCGGGATACACGTTGTCGATCTTCGGATTGCGGCGTTTGATATCCATCAGGACGTTGTGCCAGGCGAAGTCGCCGGTCACCGGATCGTACTTGTTGGCTTCCTCCCAATTGGGCTCGTTGGGGCCGTGCTGGAGCGCGGAGTGATAGATCACCCAGGTCATATCGGGGTTGCGCAGCGCGGCCTTTTCGATGTCCTTGGGATTCGCCAGACCGCCGAGGATGCGCGACTGATACGAGTAGCCCTTGTGCACGCTGAAGATCTTCATGCCGCGTGTGCGCGACTCTTCGATGAACCACTGCGCGTTGTCGTCGTCGCACTGAAAGCCGCCGCCCGAGCGTCCCGGATCGGTGTGACAGTACCATTTCCACGACGAAACCTTGTATAAGTTGAGCTCACGCTCCATCTGTTCAATGGTGGCGGCTTTGTCGGGCTTGTTGGCGACCTTGTCCCAATAGTGATTGGGCGCGAGGTTGCCCTGGCTGAGCGCGCGCTCCGATTGCGCGAGGCCATTGATCTCGTCGCGCGCCTGCGCCATCAGCCAGCTCGGCAGTATGTTGAGGCCGGGCGTGCGCGCCTGGCCCTCCAGGACCTTGCCATCCTTGTCGCGCTGCTGTTCCTTGCCAGGCACGCCGGAGATGACAATCATGTCGGTCTCGCTGTCGAAGAACATCTCCTTGATGAAATTGTGGAAGCTGTAGGCCTCCTTGTCTTCCTT
>PKYZ01000102.1 GCA_003132865.1 Bryobacterales bacterium | reverse complement strand
CGGCCCTCGGAGTAGGCGCCAATACCGCCATATTCAGCGTCCTGAACGGAGTCCTGCTCAAGCCGCTCCCCTATCCAGATCCCGATCGTCTCGTGGGAGTCTGGGAAACGGCCCACCTGCAGGGCATGCAGGAACTGAATGCCTCGCCCTCCACTTACTTCACGTTCCGCGAAGAAAGCCGCACGTTCCAGGACATTGGTCTCTGGCGCTACGATTCGGTCAACATCACCGGCGCCGGCGAACCCGAGCAAATCGACGCTTTGGACGTTACCGACGGCTTCCTTCCTATCCTCGGCGCACAGCCCATTCGCGGCCGATGGTTCACCCGCAAAGACGATTCGCCCGGCAGCCCGAAGACCGTCATCCTGGCTTACGGCTATTGGCAGCGCAAATTCGGCGGCGATCCTTCCGTCATCGGGCGGCGCATCATGGTCGATGGCGAGGCCAGCGAGGTCATCGGTATCCTGCCACCCAGCTTCCGCTTGATGAACTCGCGGGCCGCACTAATCACGCCGCTCCAGTTCGACCGCGCCAAAGTCTTCGTCGGCAATTTCAGCTTCCGGGGCGTCGCGCGCCTCAAACCCGGAGTCACGCTGGCGCAGGCCAATGCCGATGTCGCCCGCATGCTCCCCATGATGCTCGACAAATTCCCGATGGCCCCCGGCATCAGCCTCCAGATGGCCCGGGAAGCTCGCTTCGGACCGAATCTGCGGCCCCTCAAAGCCGATGTGATCGGCGATATCGGCAAAGTGTTGTGGGTCCTGATGGCCACCATCGGGGTGGTGCTGTTCATCGCCTGCGCCAACGTCGCCAACTTGATGCTGGTGCGCGCGGAAGGGCGCCAGCAGGAACTCGCCATCCGCGCCGCTCTGGGTGCGGGCTGGTCGCGCATCGCTCGTGAGCTGCTGCTCGAAAGCGTAGCTCTGGGAGTCGCCGGAGGCGTGCTCGGCGTGGGTCTCGCGTACGCCGCGCTGCGGGTCCTCGTGGCCATTGGCCCTGCCAACCTGCCGCGCCTCGAAGAAATCTCCATCGATCGGCCCGTGCTGCTTTTCACACTGGCCATCTCGCTGGTGGCCGGCCTTCTCTTCGGCCTGATCCCTGTGTTCAAGTATGCCGGCCCGCGCCTGAACGCCGCCCTCCGCCAGGGCGGACGCAATTCGAGCGACGGCCGCGAACGCCACCGCGCGCGCAGTGTGCTGGTGGTCGTGCAGGTTGCCCTTGCGCTGGTTCTGCTGATAGGTTCCGGCCTCATGATCCGTACCGTCCAGGCCTTGAAGCACGTGCCGCCGGGCTTCACCCAACCGGAGCGGATCCTTACGCTGCATGTATCCATTCCTGACGCGGAGGTTCCCAAGCCCGAGCAGGCCGCTCGCGCCTATAACAACATCCTGGAGAAGGTCGCGGCTATTCCGGGCGTCACGGCCGTCGGCCTGACGAACTCCATCACCATGGATGGCAATAACGACAACGACCCGATCTTCGCCGCCGATAAGTCCTACGCCGATGGTCAAATCCCAACCCTGCGCCGCTACAAGTTCATCTCGCCCGGCTTTTTCAAAGCCATGGGAAACCCTCTGCTGGCCGGCCGCGATCTGACCTGGACCGACATTTACGAGACCCGTCCGGTCGTCCTGGTTTCCGAAGCTCTGGCGCGCGAGCTCTGGCACGACCCGGCCGCCGCGCTGGGTAAGCAAGTTCGCGAAAACCCCAAAGCGCCCTGGCGCGAGGTCGTCGGCGTGGTGGGGAGCGACCGCGACGACGGTGCCGACCACAAAGCCACGACCACCGTGTATTGGCCCATGATGCTGCGGGATTTTTGGGGCCAACCTCTCACCACCCAGCGCGGCCAGGCCTTGGCCATACGCAGCGCCCGCACCGGAACCGCGGGGCTCCTGAACGAAGTCCGGCAAGCGGTGTGGTCCGTGAACCCGGACCTGCCCATCGCCGATGTGCGCACGATGAAGGAAACCTACGACCGTTCCATGGCCCGCACCGCCTTTACGCTCGTGATGCTGAGCATCGCCGCGGGCATGGCGCTGCTGCTCGGCATCGTGGGCATCTATGGAGTCATCTCCTATGCCGTGTCCCAGCGCACTCGCGAAATCGGCATCCGCATCGCGCTCGGCGCGCCCGCACAGTCGGTGCGGCAAATGTTCGTTCGTGAAGGGCTGTTACTGACCGCCATAGGCGTGGTCTGTGGCCTCGCCGCCGCCGCGGGACTTACGCGCCTCATGAAAGCCCTGCTGTTCGAAGTGAGTCCGCTTGACCCCACGACTTACTGCGCCGTATCTTTGGTCTTGGCCGCCGCCGCGCTGCTGGCAAGCTACATCCCCGCCCGCCGCGCTACCACCATCGAGCCGGTGGAAGCCCTGCGCGTCGACTAGGACAGGCCTCCCGGCCTGTCCGCAGCTTGGTAGGACAGGCCTCCCGGCNNTTTCGACCGTGCGCGGGTCTTCAGGACCCGTTTTGCGGCGAGCGCAGTTCGCTCCGGTGTACACTGCAATACAAGGAGATTCTCCATGCGCATCCCCGCCGCCGTCCTGTTGGCCGCCCTTTGCCCGGCTCTCTTCGCCCAATCCCCGCTGGCACTTCCCGGCTGTGAAGCTCGGCCGGAGGTCCGGCAGGTAATCGACGGCAAGCTCGCCAACAAGGCTCTAGAAAACATGAAGTTCATCGATCGGCTGGCGCTCAAGCACCAGGTTCTCGATGATCTGATCGCAAAATATCCGCGGGAACTGGAACCTTACCGCCAGTTGATCCAGGCCACCCGCTTTGACGACCCGGAGGCCTACGCGGCTCTAAGCGAGCGCTACGTCAAGCAGGCCGAGCAACACCCGGACGATCCACTGGCGCAGTATCTCGCGGCCTTGGTCCTAACCGGCAAAGACACTCCGCGCAGCGTGCAGTTACTGGAACAAGCCCGTTCCAAGGCGCCGGGTTTCGCCTGGCCCGCCATATCTCTGGCCCGCGCCCATGCGACCGGCAAACTGGCCGACAAGAAGAAAGCGGCCGAAGAAGCCGCCGCGTTCTTCGCCATCTGCCCGTCCTCTACCGACCCAGCCGCCCAGCGGATTCTTAACCGGACCGCCGGCACGGAACTGCAAGCGCGCGTGGCGGCCGCTTTGCGTGCGCGCCTTGCCAAAGAGACCGAGCCAAAACGTCTGGAGGACTACGCGACGTTGTGGGGCCTGGAGTTCCGCTCTCGCCCGCCGCAGGAGCACGACGCCCTGCGCAAGCAGGTAGCCGATGACCTGAAGCGTCTCGAATCGATGAATGCGTCCCCCGATGCCGAGTGGCTCGCCTTTTTGAAAGACGGGTACAAGCAAAGCGGCGCTTCCGCCGAGACGGTGACCGCCATGGAGGACCGGGTCGTCCAGGCGTTTCCGCGTTCCGAGGAAGCCTTCGACATTGTCGACAAGCGCTGGGAGAAGGCCCACAAGGAACCCGAAGATCAGAAGGACGCCGCGGTCTGGGCCAAGTACAATGCCGAATCCGAAGCGGCGGCCAAAGGTTGGATTGCCCAGTTCACCGAAGACCGGTTCCTGGAACACACGTATTGGTTCTACACGATTTCCGACGACCCGGACATATCCGAAAAGGAAGGCCTTCGAGCATTGGATGACTTCATCGCGGAGAGCACCGTTTACCAGCGGCCAGGACCGTGGAATTATCTCAATGCAGCGAACTTCCTGATGGACCACAAATGGCAACCGGAGCGCGCGATAGAACTGGCGCGGCAAGCTGAAAAGTGGGCGGCGATAGACCGCGAGATCAATCGCGACGACAACCTTACGGCGGAGGACGCCAAGAATCGCAAGGAGCAAGAGATTTATATGGACCACGCGCTGGCGGGACTGATCCTGCACGCCGCGAAGCTGGCGGGGAAGCCGGAGGAGGCGGAACGCATGAAAGCCTCCATCGAAGGGCCGCCGCCGGACGACGTCAAAATGGTGCCGGGCTACTGGTTGAATCGCGCACGGCTGGCGGCGCTCGAAGGCCGCAAAGCCGACGCGCTGACCTTTTACCAGCAGGCCCTCTACACGCGGGGGCAGACTCCGGAGGCGTATCATGGCCGGCTCAAGGACGACGTCCTCGACGAAGCGAGCGCCGTATGGAAGGACACTGGCGGCACCGAGGCTGCCTGGAATGTCTGGAAGACGCCGCCCGCCGCCAAAGCGCAGGAATTGGCGGAGGGCCGTTGGGAGAAGGCCACCAAGACAATGCCTGCCTTCGAGTTGGCGGACCTCGCCGGCAAAACGTGGCGGTTGAAGAATCTCGAAGGTAAATCGGTGCTCATCAATGTTTGGGCCACCTGGTGCGGTCCTTGCCAGGCGGAGCTGCCCAAGCTGGAAAAGCTGTACGAAAAGGTGAAGGACAGATCCGACCTCCAGATTGTGACTCTCAACATCGATCAGGATCTCGGTTTGGTCGCGCCGTTCGTCAAGGACAAAGGCTTCACCTTCCCGGTGCTGCCGGCATACAGTTTCGTGCTGTCGCTTCTCGATTCGGTAGGCATTCCGCAGAACTGGATTCTCGATCCGAAGGGCGCCTGGCGCTGGACCCAGTTGGGCTTTGCCGCCTCGGATGCGCAGTGGACCGACACCGTGATCGCCAAGCTGCAATCGGTGAAGACGGAATGAGGAACCATGCGCACCTTCGCCGCCATTCTGCTAATCGCCACCTCGCCGGCTCTGTTTGCCCAATCGTCCCCGGCTCTGCCTGGCTGCGAGCCGCGGCCCGAAGTCCGCCAGGTCTTGGATGAGAAGCTCTCGGAAAAAATTCTCCAGGAGATGTACCTGTGGAGCAAGCCGCCCTCCGCCAAGATCCAGGAGTTAGCCGAGAACGGATGGAGGAAGCCTGGGAAGGACATGCCGGCATTCGAACTGGCAGATCTCTCCGGCAGAACCTGGCGCCTCAAGGATCTCGCGGGCCGGCCCGTCCTGATCAATGTCTGGGCCACCTGGTGCGGTACCTGCCAGAGGGAATTGCCCCATATGGAAAAGCTGTATCGGAAGCTGAAGGACCGTTCCGATCTGCAGATCCTGACGCTCACCATCGACGAAGATCTCGGCGCAGTGGCACCCTTCATGAAGGAGAAGGGCTACACCTTCCCGGTGCTGCCGGCCTACAGCTTCGTTACCGGGCTGCTCGATCTGGTGGGCATCCCGCAGAACTGGATCGTGGATTCAAAAGGCGAGTGGCGCTGGACCGGCGCGCCCGCCGTGCCGGACGCCGAATGGGAAGATGCCATGCTGAAGCAGCTCGAATCAGTCCGGTAGAACAGGCTTCAGCCTGTCACGCAGCCTGTGATGTTATCCTCAATAACCATGTGCTTCAACTCCCGGTATCTCTCGCTTCTCCTGATCCTCGCGCCCGCCTCCGCCACGGTGGTCTCCGACGTGCGATTCAAACTCTCGGCCGGCGACCTCTCCAGCGCCGAGGCCCTGGTCGAAGATTACCACCGCGCCAATGGCGCCAACTCGGAATACGCCGCCGCGGTCTCCTGGCTGGCGCGCGGCGCGTTGACCCTGGGCCAAACCGAGACCGCCGCCCGCTATCTCGCCGAAACCAAGACGCTGGTGGCCGCGTTGCTCAAAACCAAACGTGTGGACGACGACAGCTTCCTGGAGGCCGCCGTCGGCGCCTCCATCGAAGTGGAAGCGCGGATCATGGCGGCGCGCGGCAACCGCGACAAAGCCGTCGCTTTCCTGGAGTCCGAGGTGCCGCACTGGAAAACCTGGTGGATCGAGGCGCGCATCCACAAGAACCTGGACTTGCTGACGCTCGAAGGCCAGCCCGCGCCCGAGCTGGATGCGTCTTATCGCGGCAGACCGGTCCTGCTGTTCCTGTGGGCGCACTGGTGCGGCGACTGCAAAGCGGAAGTGCCCATCCTGGCGCGGTTGATGGAAACCTACGGCCCGAAAGGCCTGGTTCTGGCGGGACCCACTCAACTCTACGGTTACACAGCCGCCGGCGCTGCCACCCCCGAAACGGAAACCCGGTATATCGACCAGGTGCGGCGGCAGTTTTACGCAACGCTCGGAAGCATGTCCGCCCCCCTCAGCACGGAGAACTTCCAAAGATACGGTTGCAGCACCACGCCTACACTTGTGCTTTTGGACCGCGCGGGGATCGTGCGCCTGTATCACCCGGGCGCCCTGACCTATGATGCGCTGGCCGGCCAGGTCAGGCGCTTTTTAGGCGATCACGGCGCTCATCCTTAGCTTGGCAAGCGGCATAACTTTCCAGACACCGGATAAGGCTCTCCACGGCCGACCGCCGGGAATAGAGTTCCGCTAGTTTCTTGTGAATGGACTTAACGTCGCGGGGGGAAGTGTTGTTGATAGCCAGGTCGGCGCCCATAATGTCCACCTCTATCAGAAGTACGGCGGTGAGACAATACCCCCGATGGAAGGATGGATGACTATGCCCCCATTTGGGGGGTATGGCGTGTCTCGAATGCGTCCTTACCCCTGCAAGAATGCGGCGATCCTGTCCGCGTCGTTAGGCACCACCGTGGGCTGATTGCCAAAGCGGGAATGAATCGCGGCGCCATCGGGAGCCTCCAGTTTTCCGGTGTGATAACGGTAGATATAATCGGGATCCTTCAACAGGTTGCCGGTGAGAACCGCCACCACGTCGGCGCTGGCCGCCATGGCGCCGGACGCCGTCAGCTTGCGAATGCCGGCCAGCGTTGCCGCCGAAGCCGGCTCGCAGCCAATGCCGCACCTGCCGATCACCGCTTTCGCGTCCGCGATTTCCTGTTCGCTCACTTTCTCCACTACGCCGCCGGAGCAAGCCACTTCCCGCAGCGCCTTGGGCCACGAAACCGGATCGCCAATCTTGATCGCCGTCGCCAGCGTCTGCGGGTGGCTCACCGCGTGAAAGCCCCCCGCGGGCGCGCGCATCAGCTCGTAAAACGGCGCCGCGCCTTCGGCTTGAATCACCGCCAGCCGCGGCATCCGGGCGATGAAGCCCAGCGCGTGCAGTTCCCGCAGCGCTTTGCCGAACGCGGCGGTGTTGCCCAGATTGCCGCCGGGAAGCACGATCCAATCGGGTGGGTTCCAATCGCGCTGGTCGAGCATCTCGACGATGATCGTCTTCTGACCTTCGATGCGAAACGGATTGATGGAGTTCAGCAGGTAGATACCGAGACGTTCGGCAAGCGTGCGCACCAGGGCCAGAATCTGGTCGAAGTTCGCCTCCACCTGCAAAGTCTTCGCGCCATATTCGAGCGCCTGGGCCAGCTTGCCGTACGAGATATTGCCGTGCGGAATGAAGACGATCGGATCCAGGCCTGCGGCGCTGGCGTAGGCGGCCATGGAGGCGGAGGTGTTGCCCGTGGAAACACACGCCACCCGCGGCATTCCCAGCCGCAGCGCCTGCGCGATGCCGCAGGTCATACCGTTGTCTTTGAAGGAGCCGGTGGGATTGAAGCCCTGATGCTTGAACGTGAGCGCGTCCAGGCCGCCATACGCGGCGGCTGGCGGCGCGGGCAGCAGCGGCGTATGACCCTCCCGCAACGTGACCACCGCATCGAGCGATTCCAGGAACGGGATGATCTCGCGATAGCGCCAGACGCCGCTCTGATCCAGCGGCCCATTCGAGGTGCGCCGCTCGCGCCAGATCCGCTTCAGCTCGGCAGGCGTCGCCGCCGGCGGCGGATACCACACTTCCAGCAGCCCGCCGCAATGCGGGCAGTTGTAGATCACGTCGGTGATCGGGAAGCGCGCGCGGCAGCGCTCCTCGAAGCAGATTAACTCAGCGGGCATTGAACTTTAATTATAGCGGTGGCCTGACGCAACCCGTCCGTGCCGTTGTACTATCGAGGCGTGAGCAGATTCCAGGAGATCTCCATCAAGGGCTTCCGCCGCTTGGCCAACGTGGAACTCGAGTTGCGCCCGCTCGCGGTGCTCATTGGAGCCAACGGGATCGGCAAGACATCAATCCTAGACGTATTTTCGATGCTCGCCAGCTCGGCCCATGGCTCACTGAATTCAGCGATTAGCGAACTCGGCGGACTTGCCGCTTTGATGACATACGATCACGCAGAGGAACTGGAGCTTGGGATCTCAATGGAAGTTCAGAACTACGAGCCCTTGCGGTATTTGATGCGCATTAGGCCTCAAGGTCCCTTCTACGTAATCGAGGAAGAGACTTTGACCCAGATTCGGCAGGCCGGGCGCGGGCCGTTCAAGCACATCGATTCTCATGGGACGAACGTTCGGTATTATGAGGTCAGTCAAAGCCGTCTCATTCGCCCGAATTGGGAGCACAACCCGCTTGAAACGTCGCTTTTCCAGGTGCCCAAGATGTTTCAGGAGCCCGAGGACTTCCGTCGAAAGCTTGCCTCATCCACGTGCTACCACGTGCTGAATGTGGACCCTCGCTCGCCGGTGCGCCTTCCGCAGCCCATGCGTCCCGCACAGCTCCCCGGAAAGAACGGTGAGGACTTGGTCTCTTGCCTATACTACCTGCGGGAAACGGATAGGGACCGTTTCGAAGCCATCGAGGATGCGCTGCATAGTGCGTTTCAGGGATTTGAGCGCCTGGAGTTCCCCCCGGTCGCGGCCGGAACGCTGGCCATGAGCTGGAGAGACAAGAACTTCTCAAAGCCACTTTACACGAACCAGCTTTCCGAAGGTATGCTCCGATTCCTGTGGCTGGTGACGCTTTTGCAGAGTCCTGGCCTCACTGCTTTGACCTTGATAGACGAACCCGAAGTCAGCCTGCACCCTGAGCTCCTGAGCTTGTTAGCCGATCTTTTCCGTGAGGCCTCCAATCGCACTCAATTGGTGATCGCGACCCATTCCGATCGGCTGGTCCGGTTTCTTAAGCCTTCGGAAGTAGTCGCGATGGATTCCACCGATGACGGCATGGCAAAGTTGACGTGGGCCGACAAGCTCGATCTGGGCGAATGGCTCGCCGAATACTCCTTGGATGAATTGTGGCGAAGAGGACGGATGGGTGCCCGCGCATGAAGATCGTCCTCTTGATAGAGGGCAAGACAGAAGAAGTCTTCTTGCCAGCGCTTCGTCAGTTTCTTGAGAAACGACTCCACGGTAGGATGCCTCGCCTCGATCCGGATCCGTACAACGGACGACTGGAGAAGGGGGACGTGTTAAGACGCGATGTCCATCGGCATTTGAAAACGGGCGCCGATGCTGTGATCGCCTTGACCGATGTGTACACCGGCAGCCGTGACTTCATCGATGCCGCTGATGCCAAGCGGAGGATGCGTGAGTGGGTGGGCGCTAACGACCGGTTCTTTGCGCATGCCGCGCAGTACGAGTTCGAAGCCTGGCTTCTCCCTTACTGGGCGGATATCAAGCGCCTTGCCAAGCATGATCGTGGCGCACCGGGAAGCAAGCCGGAGCTCATAAATCATACAAAGCCGCCTTCCGTTTGGATTACTGAGACATTTCGAACCGGAAAGAGCGGAAGATCTTACGTCAAGGGTCCGCGATGCCGGACGAATTCTCCTCGACAACGATCTCACCATCGCCGCTGGCGCCTGTCCGGAGCTGAAAGAGTTTCTAAACACCATCCTCGGCTCTGCGAATGTGAGTTCTGGAATAGGTCATGCTAGCCGTACACCTCGAAAACGGACGCATAGAAGTACGCGATGAGCCGCGCCCGCACCGGCCCGCGGGCTTCGCCCTGATCCGCCTGCTCTGCGGCGGCATCTGCAATACCGATCTCGAACTCCAGCGCGGCTACTACGGCTTCGCCGGCACGCCCGGCCATGAATTCGTTGGCGAAGTGATTGAGGCGGATTCGCCCGCGTGGGTCGGCCGCCGCGTCGTCGGTGAGATCAACCTGGCCTGCGGCGCGTGCGACTGGTGCCGGCGCGGCCTCGGCCGCCATTGCCCGCGGCGCACCGTCCTCGGCATCGTCAACCATCCCGGCGCATTTCGCGAGTTCCTGACCCTGCCGGAACGCAATCTGCACGCGCTGCCGGATGCGCTCCCCACCGAGCGCGCCGTGTTTGTCGAACCTCTCGCGGCTGCGTGCGAAATCCTGGATCAGGTGACCCTGCCTTGCGCAGCCGAAGTCGCAGTGCTGGGCGACGGCAAACTCGGACTGCTCATCGCCTTGGTGCTGAATGCGTATGGGCACCGGGTCCACCAATTCGGCCGGCACGCCGAAAAGCTGCAAATCGCACGCCGCGCCGGCGTCGCCACCGAAGCAGCCGGCGGCGCGCTCCCCGAAATGGCCTATGACTGGGTGGTGGACGCCACCGGTTCGCCCGAAGGCCTCCGCCAAGCCGTGCGAATGACGCGTCCGCGCGGCACGGTGATTCTGAAATCCACGGTGCACGGCTTGGTGGGAGTGGACACCGCGCCCGTGATCGTCAACGAGATCACGCTGGTGGGCTCGCGCTGCGGGCGCTTCGAGCCGGCGCTCGATCTGCTCAGCCGCAACCTGATCCCGGTCGAAGAGATGATCTCGGAACAATTGCCGCTGGCCGACGCTCCGCGCGCATTCGAGCGCGCCGCGCAGAAAGGCGTCCTGAAGGTGCTGCTGCGATGAGGACGATGACGCGTTGGCTTTGGCTTTGTCTGGCTGCCACGCTCCTGTGCGCGCAACCGGATCCGGAGGCTCAGTGGAAGGCCTTCCTCGCCTGGCTCAGCTCGCAGCCGCCCGACAGCAAGCCCGCCAATCTGATTCGCCCCTACCGTGCGGAGTTGATCCGCAAGGGCATGTCCCCGGCCGACGCGTGGTCTACGGCGGACACGACCCCATCTTCATTCAGACGCCAAACGCGCTGCTCGCCAGCGCCATCGAGGGCCGCAAGCCCGGCAAGGCGCTGGACTTCGGCATGGGCCAGAGCCGCAACACGGTGTTCCTCGCCATGCAAGGTTGGGACGTAACCGGCATCGACCCTTCCGACGAGGGCGTGCGCCTCGCGCAGGCCAACGCAGCGAAAGCTGGCGTCAAGATTCGCGCACTGGTCGCCATCGACGATCAATTCGATTTTGGCGTCGCGCAGTGGGACCTGATCGTGATGACCTACATTCGGTCGATGACTGCCCGCGACGCCGAACGCATCCGGCGCGCGCTGGCCCCCGGCGGCATCTTCGTCTACGAGAACGGCAGCGACCGCCACAACGAACTCCTGAAACTGTTTCTCCCGCTGCGCATCCTGCGCTTCGAAGATGTGGATGCCTTCCCGGACTGGAATCCCGCTGAAAAAATCCGCCTGGAGCGCTTGGTGGCAGAGAGGCCGCCGGAGTAACATCTCATCATGACCACACTCCGATTCTGCGCCGCGCTGCTGCTTTGCGCCAGCGCCGCCTTTGGCCAGACGCCTATCGTGCTGCGCGCCGCGCGCCTGCTGGATATCGAGTCCGGCAAGATGCTCAAGCCCGGTGAGGTGCTCGTCTCGGGCGAACGCATCGTCGAGGTCGGCGCGACTGTTACCCATCCGCCGGCCGCCGAAATCGTCGACCTGGGCGACCGGACCCTGTTGCCGGGCCTGATCGACGCGCACGTGCACCTGTTTCTGCATCCCGGCGCCGAAGACCTGCAGACCGTCGAAGAATCCGTGCCGCAGCGGACCATCCTCGCCCTGCTGGCCGCCAAGGCCGACCTGATGGCCGGCTTCACCGCCGAGCGCGACATGGGGACCGAAGGCGCGGGCTCGGCCGATACCGCGGTGCGCAACGCCATCGATCAGGGACTTGTGCCGGGACCGCGCCTGCGCATCAGCGGCAATGCGGTGGATATACTGGGCGGCCACGAAGACGCCATCGGCTACAACCCGGCCCAGCATGTGCTGCCCAACGCCACCTGGGCCAACAACGCCGCCGAACTGGTCACGGCGATCCGCGGCCAGTTTAAGGAAGGCGCCGATTTCATCAAGATCTACGAAACCGGCCGCGACGCGCTACGCGATGGAAAGTTCTCCACGCCATACCAATACACCGAACCCGAGTTGCGCGCCGCCGTGGAAGAAGCCGCGCGCGTGGGCAAGCGCGTGGCCGTACACGCCACCGGAGAGCCGGGCACGCTCTACGCCGCACGCGCCGGAGTGGCTTCCGTCGATCATGCATTCCAGCTCAGCGAAGAAACCATGCGGCTGATGCGCGATAAACAGATCTTCGCCGTGCCCACCTTCACGATCGTTGAATACTTCGCCGATCACGCCGCGTCGCCGCGGCAGGCGGAGAGCGAGCGCCGGATGCTCGAATTTCACGCGCATGAATTCCGCGCGCAGCTTGCGGCGGGCGTGCCGGTGGCTATGGGTTCCGACGTGGGTCCGTTTCCGCACGGCACGCAAGCTCGCGAGTTCGTGCTGATGGTCAAGTACGGCATGCCGCCGCTGGCCGCCTTGCAGGCCGGCACGTTGAACGGTGCCAGACTACTCGGCTGGCAGGACCAGATTGGAGCACTCAAACCGGGCTATTTCGCCGACATCGTCGCGGTCCCCGGCGATCCGCTGCAGGACATCAGCGTGCTGCAAAACGTCACGTTCGTGATGAAGGGTGGCGTTGTCTACAAACGATGATGCGGCACGCGGATCATGACTCAAACAATTGAACTGCAAATACTCCAAATACCTGAGGAACTCCTGCGACTTGTGGACGAGAGAGCCCAGACTGCCGGACTTCCGCGGGAAGCTTACATTCGCGCTGTCCTTTCAAAGGACGTCAGTGGTGAACTTTCCTTAAGCGCGAGTCTGGCGCCTTTCCGCGACCAGGTGGCAGGCAGCGGGATCAGTGACGAAGAGCTGGATAGCCCCAGGCCCGCGGTGAGTCTTACCGGGAGCCAAGTCTCCGTCGAATCGATGAGCGGTGATCGTCCGAAGGTCCGTGCCGTATTCGACTGCATGCAAGGACGAGCCGTACATCAATCTCGCGATCGCCGCGAGCGTGAGCTACCTCGTGAGGTGACGCGGCCGCGGTCACTTCGCCAGCGTGAAATTAACCCGAATCTCCGTCACCACCTCGACCGGATCGCCGTTCAGAAGCGTCGTGGAGTACTGCCATTGCTTTACCGCATCCATCGCCGCGGTGACCAGCATAGGGTCGCCGCTGAGCATCATGAGACTCGCAACCGTGCCGTCCTTGTCAATGGTGGCCTGGAGCACTACTGTGCCCTCAATGCCCTGTGCCTTGGCCTCCGGCGGATAAACGGGCATCACTTTCACCAACAGCTTGGCCTGTTGCACATTACTGCCCACGCGAATCGTGGTTGGCGGCGCGGGAGCGCCCGCCGGTGCCAGAGAGATGCGCAATGTGTGGGGCTCATCGGGGCTCAGAGAGATATTCAGGTGCTCGTCAAAGGCGCGCACGGTCTTAGCCAGAGATGCCATGATGTCCGCATTCACAGTGTCTCCCTCATGCGCGGGTAAGCGTTGCAATAACTCATCGCGCGTCGCCGCTGTGAGCCCCTCGACCTGGATGCTCTTCAACGTTCCATACCAAGCCGGCGGTAACGCGATCCCCGACTTGGAATCGGGCGCTGCGTCTTGGGGCAGCTTGAAATCCATCGTCACCTGCGTAGTAGCCGGCAGCGGCATGGCTTGGGGCGAGTAGTGCCACTGCAATATGGCTTCGAGCGCCGCGCTGCGCAGTTCCTCCGGCCCGCTGACCACCTTCGCGTCGGACACGTGGCCCTCGGCGTCGATGTGGACTTCCAGCACGACCGCGCCTTCGATATGCTTCTCCCGCGCTGCCTGTGGATACTTCGGCGCAACGCTGTGCAGCAGGTTCGACTGGGCTGCCTCCTGGGGAACAGGCGCCGCCTGGAGCGGGAATGTGTGGAGCGCGAGCCAGCCTGCGGCGAGCAATACTCCGCAACTGATGGCGCAGAACGATATGAGACTGCGTTTCGACATAGTAACCTCCTTCAATAGCAGAGCCACCCGATTCTTCAGGTGACGCTTTCGCAAAAACAGAGTCGCCGGCGCCAGATCCAACGCCGGCTGATTCCCGGCCATCGCCAGCAGCGCGTTCAAATACTGATCGCGATTTCTGGTGAGCGCGACCACTTCGCCATCCACAGTCTGTTCGCGCGCCAGTTGGGTCTGGCCGATCAACCACCAGATGGCTGGATGAAACCACAGCACCGCGCGGATGGCTTGCTCCGTCACAGTGACGATCCAATCGCGGCGGCGCACGTGCAGCAATTCATGGCAGACGATGGCTTCCTGGATGTCCGCCGGCAATTCGGCGAAGTGGCCGGGCAACACGACCACCGGCCGCAACAGCCCAAACGTTACCGGACCCGATAGCGAAGACGACAGCCGAAACTCCGCATGCGGCGCAACTGCCGCGCGCAGGAGATCGAGGCGCGGCGGAAGCGGCGAGAACACCCGCGCATCGCGCCGCCAGCGGCGCAGTTTGCCGAACCCCACGGCGAGCCACAGCGCCCGCGCGGCGCAACCGGAGGCCAGCACCAAGAGCAGAGCCTGGCGCCAAGGCAGGAAATATGCCGGAGGGCGGTTCGGCGAGACCGGCCTGGCTGCCCCCATGGTGAACTCGATGTTCGAGTCCGCGGCGCGGCGCCACGGTTCCACGGCCGGAAGTAACAGGCAGATTGCCAACAACGTTTGCCAGTACGCCAGCCGGATTCGCGGCACGCGCAGTTGGAAGGCCCACGCGGCCACGCTTCCCGCCGCGATCAGGGCTACGGCCTGCGCGCTCCAGGCGGCCAGGTTGCCGAGCCAATGGGCTGCGCTCACGGCCGCCCTCCGATCAGCCGCCGGATCTCCTCGATCTCGTCCGCCGTCAGGTGGCGGTCTTCGATCAGATGCACCAGCAGGGGCTCCGCCGAACCGTTGAACACGCGATTGACGAAATCCCGCACCATGGCGTGGATCACCCTGCTCTTCGGCTGGGCCGGGCGGTAGACGTAGGCGCGCTCCACCTGCTTCCGGTTGAGGTAGCCCTTGTGTTCCAGGATCTTCATCATCGTCATGACGGTGGTGTAGGCGACCCGGCGCCGCTCCAGCAGGGCCTCATAAACGTCCCGGACCGTGGCGGTGTGCCGCTCCCAGACGATCTTCATGATTTCCAGTTCCTGCNNTGCAGAAAGGTCCACGTCGGCCCCCCAAACGGCGAGCTATGCTCGCCTAATGCTCGCCTTGGACAGGCTTTAGCCTGTCGTGGGGCCGGCGGTCCCGCCTGCCTATCAGATCATCTCGTTCAGCAACTCCGGCCGCGGCCGCGCAATCACCACCTTGTTCACCAGCAGCCCCTTCTGCGCTATCGCCTGGGCTCCGGCGGCCACCGCGCTCTCCACCGCCGCTACGTCGCCCGTAAGGGTGACGAACGCCTTGCCGCCCAGGGCCATGGCCAGCCGCACCTCGATCAATTGCACGTCGGCGGCCTTTGCCGCGGCGTCGGCACCCTCGATCAGCGAAGCCACCGAGAACGATTCCACGATGCCCAGCGCGTCCAGCCGCTCGACCTTCACGGTGCCGCTGATGGCCGGGAAGATGGACTCGTGCAGATTGGCGATCATGAAGCAGTCGATGACCGAAAAGCTGCCCGCCGTATTCCCGGAGGCCACCGCGGCCTGCACGGCGCCGACCTCGCCGCGCACCATCACCATGTACTTGCCGGAGCAGATGGAGCGGGCCAGCACCAGCTCGACGTCCGCCGCCTTCAGCATGGCGTCGCACACCTGATAGCCCGCCGCGATGCTGCCCAACTCCACCATCCCTATGGAATTCTTAGCCATATTCTATGCCACGATCTCGATGAATTCGCCGGTGATGCGGCGCGCGCGGCCGTCAATGCTGGCGTGGATAGCGGCTCCCAGTTCGTTCGCTTCCACACGGCCGATCGTCTGGCCCTTGCTCACCGTGGCGCCCACGTCAACGACCGGCTTGGCCGGCGTCCCCGCATGCTGCCGCAGCTTGATGCGCACGGCGGCCGGACGGTAGTCGCGCTTTTCGAAAGGCGTCTCCGCTTCATACTCTTCCACTTTGAGCCGTTTGCGCAACATGCTGAGAGGCACGCGGCGGTATTCCTTCATGGGGTGCACCTGCACGGGTTTCTGCTGCACGAATTTCAGTCCGGCCGCCCAGCGGTCGTGCTTGCCCTGGTCGCACGCTTCCTTGGGGTAAAGGTCCTCGGGACAAGCGTACAACGTGCACAGCCCGCAGGCGCAGCAAAGCTCCGCCCACTGGTTCCAGTTTTCCGAGCCGGTCAGCGTGAAGCCCAGGCTGCGCATGACCTTGTGCGGCATCACTTCGTATCCCAGCAGGTAGCGCGGGCAGAATTCGGTGCAGTAGCTGCACTGGTCGCAGGCGGACTTGCCGATGTGGTTCATCTGCGCCTGGGAGCGGTCGCGGCGCGCGATCAGGTAATGGTCGCGCGGCAGCACGATCAGGCCGGCGGTGGTTTTGGTGACCACGTCGTCGAGATCGAAGGTCAGCGAGCCCATCATCAGGCCGCTGACGAATACGCCGAAGTCCGCGACTTTGGCGCCGCCCGCCAGCGCCAGCAATTCGCGGAAAGGAGTTCCGATAGGCGCCCAGAAAGACTTGGGTTGGTTCACGGCGCCGGCGATGGAGACGAATTTGTCCGTGACCGGGACGCCGTGCGCGGCCTGGTGGACGTTATATAGTGTTTCGACGTTGTTGACCACGCAGCCCACGTGCAGCGGTAGCCCGGCGGGCGGGATGAGGCGGCCCGTGGCGGCGTAGACCAGCTCGAATTCATCGCCGGAAGGGTAAAAGTCGCCGAGCATGACGAACTCGATCTTCGCCGGGGGCGCCTGAGACCGCAGCGCATCGAGCGCCTCCGCGTTCTTCGACTTGATCCCAAACTTGGCCGCGGCCGCGCCGGTGGCCTCCATCATAGCCGCCGTGCCGGACAGGATCTCGCCCGGGAAGTGCTTCATCAACTCGGCATCTTTGTGGATCAGCGGCTCGCACTCGGCGCCGTTGGCGATCACGAATTCGACGCGCGATGCGGCTTTCACGTGGGTGGGAAACCCGGCGCCACCCGCGCCAACCACGCCGCATTCGAGCAATCTGTCGCGAAGCATTCTTTATTCTGACTCCTGACTTCTGCCTTGCTACCTGAACCTCACCTTCACATCCGGCTTGTTCTCCAGGTGCACGGTGTCGATGAAGCGCACGCGCGCCGGTGTGTGCGTCATCACGATAGATTGCGTGCGCGTGCCGTCGCCGAAGAACCGGACGCCCTTCAGCAGGTTGCCGTCGGTCACGCCGCAGGCGGCGAAGACGATGCTGCGTCCGGGGGCCAGTTCGGCAGTGGTGTAGATCTTAGTGGGGTCGCGGATGCCCATGGCCTGCATGCGCTCCTTCTGGGCGTCGTCTTTGACGACCAGGCGGCCCTGAATCTCGCCGTTCAGGCAGCGCAGCGCCGCGGC
The DNA here is from genome assembly GCA_003132865.1 of Bryobacterales bacterium. The sequence continues at coordinate 36,965 of PKYZ01000102.1, read as the reverse complement.
GGTGAGCACTCCTTCAGGCGCGCCGCCGGACCCCATCACGGCATGCACTCCGGTGCCGGAGACAGCGGCCGCGATGCCGGCCGAAAGGTCGCCATCGCCGATGAGCCGGATGCGCGCGCCGGCTTCGCGGATATCGGCCATGAGTTGCTGGTGGCGGGGCCGGTCGAGCACCACCACCACCAAATCGTCCACGCCGCGCTGCAGGCGGCGGGCAATGGCCTTCAGGTTGTGCTTGACGGGAGCTTCCAGATCCACCGCGCCCTTGGCCGCCGGACCCACCACGATCTTCTCCATATAGCAATCGGGCGCGTGCAGCAGCCCGCCGCGTTCCGAAGCGGCCAGCACCGTGATGGCGCCGCCCGCGCCGGTAGCGCAGAGGTTGGTGCCCTCCAGGGGATCGACGGCGATATCCACGGAGAGCGCGCCCGGTTGGTCCTTGCTCGCCCCGACTTTCTCGCCGATGAAAAGCATGGGGGCTTCATCGCGCTCGCCTTCGCCGATGACGATGGTGCCGTCGATGGCGATGGTATCCAGACATTGGCGCATGGATTCTACCGCGGCGTGGTCGGCGGTCTTAGCGTCTCCCATGCCCATGGTGCGGGCCGAGGCGATGGCGCTGTCTTCCACGACGCGCAGGACTTCCAGGGAGAGGTCGAACATGGTAGCTTGCTACTCATGGACGATAGCACAGTTTTGGTGTTGACAGATCCCACAGACCCGCTGCTGGCGATGCTGGAGGGCCTGCCGGACGGCGCCCGCATCGCGGCTGGAAACCGGGTGGAGGCATTCGCCGATGCCGCGCCGGAAGCGGACGTGATCCTGAATTGGACCGGCAGCCGCGAGCTGCTGCGGCAGGTATGGCGCATGGCGCCGCGAGTGCGCTGGATACATTCGCGCTCGGCTGGGCTGGATGAGCTGCTGTTTCCGGAACTGGCCGAAAGCGCGGTGCCGCTCACCAATGCGCGCGGGGTCTTCAGCGAGATTCTCGGGGAGTTCGCGATTGCGGCGGTGCTGTTCTTCGCCAAGGGATTGCGACGCATGGTGCGCAGCCAGGAAGCGGGCGTATGGGACCAGTTCGATACCGTCCAGGTAGTAGGCCAGACGATGGGCGTGATCGGCTTGGGCGATATTGGGAAGGCGGTGGCGCGGCGGGCGGAGGCGATGGGGATGCGGGTGATGGGACTGGGGCGCGCGGACGGGCCGGAGCGCAAGCGCGAACTGCTGGCGCGGTCGGATTACGTGGCGCTGAGCGCGCCGCTGACGCCGGAGACGCGCGGGTTCATTGGCGAGGCGGAGCTGCGCGCGATGAAGCCGAAGGCGGTGCTGATCAACGTGGGTCGCGGACCGCTGGTGGACGAGGCGGCGTTGATCGCGGCGTTGCGCGAGAAGCGCATCGGCGGCGCGGCGCTGGATGTCTTCAACGAGGAGCCGCTGCTGGCGGGCCATCCGTACTTTGCGCTCGATAACCTGCTGCTCTCGCCGCATGCGGCCGATCACACGCCGGACTGGCAGCAGCGCACCATGCAGTTGTTTCTGGACAATTTCGAGCGGTACCGCAAAGGCGAACCGCTGCGCAACGTGGTGGATAAGCGGCGCGGGTATTAGGTACTACTATCCATCAGCTTCTTCGCGTGCCGCTACGAATTGTGGGGCAGGCGCCCCCGCCTGCGGCGGCCTCCCAGGCCGCCTCTTTTGCCGTCAGTTTGTGGCCTGCCGCATTGTGTTACACAAAGGGCCCCTTGCGCACCTTGCCTGAGCCGCGCCTTTCCGGTATCTTGAGGGAATGGAAGTGCACTTCACCGCCGAGCAGCAAGCGCAACTTGCGCAGATCGCCACTAAAGCCGGGACCGTACCCGAGCGGTTGGTGACCAACGTTGTTACCCGCTATCTCGACGAAGAAGCCCGTTTCCTTGCCGCCGTGGAGAAAGGAATCGCCGCGGCTCAGCGCGGCGAGTTTGTCGAAGAAGAAGAAATGGACGCCCGCCTTGAAGCCATGTTCAAGCCCTAATGCGCGTTCGTTGGACCGTTCCAGCCGCTGAAGATTCGGAGAGCATCAAGAACTATCTTCAACAGCACTACCCGCATTTTGCGGAACCGACCATCCGGACGATCTACCAGCGTATCCGTTCCCTGAAAACCTCACCCAACCGGGGCAGACCCGGCACCGCGCCGGCACAAGAGAACTTGCGCTTACGCCGCTCCCCTACGTCGTCGTCTACGTTGCGAAAACTGAAGCCGTCGAAATCCTGCACATCCATCACGGTGCGCAGGATTGGCGATAATCAGCAGGGAGTTGGTTTGCGTGAAGCACGCGGTAGTCGGAGAGCCGCGCGCCGCTAGAAAGCCGAAGCGAGTTCCCGAAAGGAGACGCCGCTAATGTCCGTCACATTTCACATACCGGGTCCGTTGCGTCCCTTTACGGGCGGGCTTTCCCAGGTAGACATCGGCGCGTCCCCAGCCACTGTGGGCGATGCCTTGGAGGCACTGTGGGCGCTCAACCCCGGCATGCGGGACCGCATGGCGACGGAACAAGGGCAAATCCGGGAACACATCAACCTGTTTGTAGGGAACGAAAATGTCCGGTATACGGGCGCGCTCGCGATGCCCTTATCCGATGGCGCCGACATCTCGATCGTTCCCGCTATCAGCGGAGGATAAAGCCTTGACCAAATACGTTCGATATCAAAGTGACTCCGCGATCGCCTACGGCATTCTGGATAGCGCCCTGGATGGAGCAATGATCCACGAGATTCGCGGGGACCTGTTCGGCGCGCCCGAGCCGACTGGCGCCACGCATCCGCTCAGCGGCGTGAAGCTGCTGTACCCGTGCGAGCCGTCGAAGATTCTAGCGGTGGGCCGCAACTACAAAAGCCACCTGGGGGACCGGCAGGCGCCGGACCGTCCGGAGATGTTCTACAAGCCGGTGAGCGCGCTGCAGCACCCCGATGACCCGATCGTCATCCCGCCGGATGCCGCCAATGTGCACTACGAGGGCGAACTGGTAATCGTGATCGGCCAGCGCGGGACGATCTTCGGCGTGACCTGCGGCAACGACGTGAGCGAGCGCGACTGGCAGAATGGGCCGCACAAAGACCTGCAATGGTGGCGTGCGAAGGGCGCCGACACGTTCGCGCCGCTGGGCCCGGTGGTAGTCACGGGTCTGGACTACGGCAACCTGATGCTCGAAACGCGGCTGAACGGCGAGGTCGTGCAAAAGCAATCCACGGCCGATTTGACTTTCGATTGTCCGGCGATCGTGAGCTGGGTCAGCCGCTGGGTGACGCTGGTTCCGGGCGACGTCATTTATACCGGCACGCCCGGCAGCACGCGGGCCATGCGGCCCGGCGATGTGGTGGAAGTGGAGATCGAGGGCATTGGCGTACTGCGCAACCCGGTGGCGTGAATGGGCTGGGGGGTATTGGGCAAGCGCAAATGGGGTATCGCGGAGCGGCCCGAACCGGCCCCAGATACCCCCGCTCCCAGGCGCGGTCCCACGCGGGACTGCCAAGCTGCGGGCCTTCGCCTCACCCCGCCCCGTTATAATTAAGCATGCCCACCAATTCATTCGGAGCGGCGTCCAATCTGCGCGCCGGCGACACCGATTACCGCATCTTTGGCCTGCGCAGCCTTGAAGAAAAAGGCGTCGGCAACATCTCCCGCCTGCCCTTCACCACCAAAATCCTGCTGGAAAATCTGCTCCGCCAGGAGGATGGCCGCCGCGTCGCCGCCGCCGATATCGAATATGTCGCGCGCGGCGCGAGCGGGTCCGCCGCGGCCAAAGAAATCAGCTTCATGCCCGCGCGCGTGCTGTTGCAGGATTTCACGGGCGTGCCGTGCGTGGTGGATCTGGCCGCCATGCGCGACGCGCTGGCCGCCATGGGCGCCGACCCCAAGCGTGCCAATCCGCTGCTGCCCGCCGACCTGGTGATCGACCACTCCGTGCAGGTGGATAGCTACGGCGGCGCCGAAGCATTCGGCATCAACGCGCTGCTCGAATTCCAGCGCAACCGCGAGCGCTACATCCTGTTGCGTTGGGGCCAGACCGCGTTTCAAAATTTCCGCGTGGTGCCGCCGGATACGGGCATCGTGCATCAGATCAATCTCGAATACCTGGCCTCGGTGGTGTTTCGCCGCCAAACTGCGAACGGTTGGGAAGCGTATCCCGACACGCTGGTCGGCACGGATTCCCACACCACCATGGTCAATGGGTTGGGCGTGCTCGGTTGGGGCGTGGGCGGTATCGAGGCGGAGGCCTGCATGCTCGGCCAGCCCGTCTCCATGCTGCTGCCGCCGGTGGTCGGGTTCAAGCTGCACGGCCGCATGCACGAAGGCTCGACCGCCACCGATCTTGTGTTGACGATCACCCAGATCCTGCGCAAGAAGGGCGTAGTGGGCAAGATCGTCGAGTTTTACGGCCAGGGCCTCAGCGCGCTGAGCCTGGCGGACCGCGCCACGGTGGCCAACATGGCGCCGGAATACGGCGCGACGGCCGGCTTCTTCCCCGTCGACACGGAAACGCTCGCATACCTGCGCTTCACCAATCGCGATGCGAGCCTTATCGATCTGGTGGAGGCGTACACCAAAGAGCAGGGCCTGTTCCGCACCGACGCCACGCCCGATCCGGTGTATGCGGAAACAGTGGATCTGGATCTGTCTACGGTCACGCCGTCGATGGCCGGACCGAAGCGCCCGCAGGATCGCGTCAACCTGCCCGACGTGAAGAAGAATTTCGAGGCCGCATTCGGCGGTGCGCACAAGCCGGTGGCAATCAATATGAACGGCGGCGCCATGAACGGCAGCGCCATGAAGGGCAATGTCACGATCGATAACGGCTCGGTGGTGATTGCGGCGATCACGAGTTGCACGAACACCTCGAACCCTTCGGTGATGCTGGGCGCCGGGCTGCTCGCCAAGAAAGCCGTGGAGCGCGGGCTGAAGTCCAAGCCATGGGTGAAGACCAGTCTCGCGCCCGGCTCCAAGGTGGTTTCGGATTATTACCGGGAGGCGGGGTTGATGCCGTACCTCGAAGCGCTCAACTTCCACCTGGTGGGCTACGGCTGCACCACGTGCATCGGCAACAGCGGGCCGTTGCCCGAGCCGGTGGCCGAAGCCGTGCAGCGGGAGAACCTGACGGTGGCGGCCGTGCTTAGCGGCAACCGCAATTTCGAGGGCCGCATCAACGCGCTGGTGAAGGCGAATTATCTGGCGTCGCCGCCGCTGGTGGTGGCGTATGCGCTGGCCGGACGCATCGATATCGATCTGACCACCGAGCCGCTGGGCGAAGATTCCACGGGCGCGCCGGTGTATCTGCGCGACATCTGGCCCAGCGATGAAGAGGTGCGTTCGACGGTGCGCGCATCCATCCGCCAAGATATGTTCCAGCACGAATATGAGAAGGCCTTCGAGGGTGACGCCAATTGGCAGGCCATGCCGGTGCCCACCGACGATATCTATGTGTGGGACCCCAAGTCCACTTACATCAAGCGGCCGCCGTATTTCGACCACATGGTGGATCCCGAAACGTCCGTTCAGGATCTGCGCGCCATGCGGGTGCTGGCGCTGCTGGGCGATTCGATCACGACCGATCATATTTCACCGGCCGGATCCATCGGCAAAGATACGCCGGCGGGCTGCTATCTGATCGAGCAGGGCGTGCAGCCGAAGGATTTCAACACCTACGGCGCGCGGCGCGGCAACCATGAAGTGATGGTGCGCGGGACGCTGGCCAACGTGCGGTTGCGCAACCAACTCGCGCCGGGGACCGAAGGCGGCTGGACCCAGCATTTGCCGGATGGCGAGAAGCTGTACATCTACGATGCATCCATCAAGTACCAGCAGGAAGGCGTGCCGCTGCTGATTATCGCGGGCAAGGAGTACGGTTCCGGTTCGTCGCGCGATTGGGCAGCCAAGGGCGTGCTGTTGCTGGGCGTGAAGGCCGTGATCGCCGAGAGCTTCGAGCGCATCCATCGGACGAACCTGGTCGGTATGGGGGTGCTGCCGCTGCAATTCCTGGATGGCGAAAATGCCGCCAGCCTGAAGCTGACCGGGCGCGAGTCGTTCAGCGTAGAGGGCGTGAAGGAAGCGCTAGGCGGTGCGGCGCGCCGCGCCCGCGTGCGCGCGGTGGATGACGACGGCGGCGAGAAAACTTTCGAAGTGAATGTGCGGGTGGATACGCCGCAGGAAGTCGAATACTTCCGGTACGGCGGCATCCTGCCCTACGTGTTGCGCCAGATCGCCGAAGCGCCGGTGGGCGCGTAGTGCCGGCCATTTCCAGTGGGGCAGACCCCCAGGTCTACGCGGGTCCTCCAGGACCCGCTTCTGGAGACTGGCCATCCTGGGCGGACGACTACTCCGAGAAGCCGCCAAAGATCGAACGCTGGCTGCGTCAACCGGGCAGTTTCACGTCCGCCGACGCAGCCGTCTATCAAGGTTCCGGCATCAACGCCTTCGCGCCGGGCAACCGGCCGCCGACTACCCGGAAGGGTTGCGTTTCTTCGCCGAATGGAACGGTTTCATCGTGGCTTATCCCGGCTGGCTGCTGCGCATCGGCGGCGCTGGCGATTTCGGACGCGCGCACAAGGCCCGCAAGATCGGCGTCATGCCGACTATGCAGGACTCCACGCATTTTCGCGGACCCGATGATGTAGACACGTTTTTCAGCTTGGGCCAGCGCATCTCGCAACTGACCTACAACTTCAATAACCGCATCGGCAGCGGCTTTCTGGAGCGGCGCGATGGCGGCCTTTCGGTGTTCGGGCTGGCGATCGTGAAGCGCATCGAAGAGGTGGGCATGGGCGTGGATGTGTCGCACTGCGGCGATCAAACGACGCTCGATGCGCTCGAAGCCGCCACCAAGCCGGTGATCTTCACCCACGCCACGTGCCGCGCTCTGATACCCGCACACCTGCGCGCCAAGACCGGCGAAGCCATCCGCAAGATGGCGAAGACCGGCGGCGTGATGGGCGTCAGCTTCATCTGCTTCATGGTGCTGGATCAGTTCGATTACGCGCGGAAACTCGTCGGCGTGGAGCACCTCGCGGTGGGCAGCGACCTGCACGTAGTGGGCAACGCGAACCCGATTGGCGGCGGGTTCCAGCCGTCGAGCCAGCCGAATTTCGAACGCTACGGATTTCACTCGGGCGCAGGCGGGCAGATCGCGGTGGATGGCCTGGGCCATCCGAAGCGGATGTTCCGATTTGACCGAAGGACCTATCCGAAAGGGTTACAGCGATGGGACATCCGGATGATCCTGGGCGGCAACGCCGTGCGCGTGCTGAGCGCGATCTGGCCGCCGGTCAGAACGGGAAGCGGATCGTGAACAGAGGCGCGTGGTTGTACTGGTGGTAGTGCGTGGCGGCGATCTGGAAGCCCGCGCCGACGGCCATCAGCAGATGCCCATGCAGCTTGAATCGCCCCAGTATCAGACCCGGTGTCAAAAATGTCTGCTTCTTGCCGTTCAAGGTGCCGTCGTTCCAAAAAGTAGAGTTTACCTCGAATTCCGGCCACAGCTTCTGCAAAACGTGGTACTGAAATGTTGTGTTCCAGGCCAGCGCATGGCCTATGGTGTTTTCATGGCTGACGGGCAACCCGCCGCCGAAAGTGCTTTGTACATCGAATCGGCCCCACCCTTTGCCGCCGGCAATGGTGGGCGTGATCACGGCTCCGCGCGCCCCATTGGCATGCGAGCCGGTGGGGATGGTGCCACCCAGGAAGAACGTGAGAATGTAGCTGCCGGCCTCCTCGTTGGCCGACAGCACGCGGTACTTTCCGACGAACGACACATCCCCGAATCCATCGTGGATCTTCGGGTTGTTGTGTTCGAGGTAGGGCGGCACATTGAAGAGCAACTCCACACGCTCATACGGGATCAGCTCGAGGCCCTTGCCGTTGCCGAGGTTGACCAGGTCGTCGCCAGTCGTCATTTGCTCCACCAGGAAATCGGTGCGGAACTCCTGTTCGAGTCTGGGGGTGACGGTGGCCAGAGGCGTCATCCAGTGCGGTTGATCGGCCTTGGCCTGGTCCGAGCGTTGGAGCCAGTCGTTGCAAAAACCATCCTGCGCATCCAAGGCGCGGCAGCATATGCATGCGTTCGCGAGAACCAGGAGCAGCGCTTTCTTCATGGTGTTGTCCTGTTAACGATAATATGTACCGATTACAAGACAATACCACAGCATGCCTGGCGTGTGCGATTGTGCACCAAGGCGCCCATGCCGGTTGCACGCGGCGGCCAAAGCAGGTACGATTGAGTGTCCCGCCCTGTTTGATTTCGAGAACAAAAAGCTAGCACATTCTTATGCCGCAGCAACACAAGAAGGTTCTTGCAGTCGTAAGCGATCTGTTCTTTTCCGTGAAAATCACGGATGCCGCCAAACGCGCCGGCATGGCGGTGGAATTGATCAAGGACCCGCACGAGCTCCTTATCAAGGCCAAGTCCAAGCCGAGCGTGATCATCTTCGACCTGAATTTCGAGGACGCGCAGCCGCTGGAATTGATCGCCAAGCTGAAGAGCAGCCCCGAGTTCAAGGGTGTGAGTCTGATCGGCTATCTGTCTCACGTGCAGGGAGAACTGAAGCAGGCCGCGCAGGAGGCGGGCTGCGACATGGTGATGGCGCGCTCCGCGTTCTCGCAGAATCTACAGCAGATTTTGAAGCGGCACTCCGGCGTAATCTAGTGGTAGCACAGGCTTCAGCCTGTGTTGGGTAGTCATTCAGCCTGCCGGTGGCTGCGTAAACCGGGCTAACGCCTCCACCTTCCCCCGCGCCGCGCCGGAATCGATGGCGTCCACTGCCAGCGCCACCCCTTCCCGAAAATCGCGCGCCCGGCCAACGGCCACCAGGGCAGCCGCGGCGTTCACCAGCACAATATCGCGCCGCGGACCACGCACGCCCTCCAGAATCTCACGGGCAATCGCGCAGTTCCTGTCCCGATCGCCACCCTTCAGATCCTCCGGCATCGCGATCGCCACGCCGAAGTCATCCGGCGTGAGCGCGCGCCGTGTGACCTCTCCATGCCGGATTTCGAAAGCCAGAGTCGGACCGGTGGTGGTGATCTCATCCAAGCCGTCGGAGCCGTGCACTACAAACCCGCGCTCCAGTCCCAGAGCCGCCAGCGCGCCGGCCATCAACTCCGCGAAATGCGCGCTGGGCGCCCCGGCGAGCTGCGCGCTGGCGCCCGCCGGATTCGTCAGCGGTCCCAGCAGATTGAACACCGTGCGCATCTTCAGATCGACGCGCACCGGGTGCGCATGTTTGGTGGCGGTGTGGATGGTCGGCGCGAACAGAAAACCGATGCCGATCTCGCGGATGGCGCGGGCACATTCGGCGGGCGGCATGGGGATACGCACGCCCATCGCCTCCAGCAGGTCCGCGCTGCCGCACTGGCTCGATATGGACCGGTTGCCATGCTTGGCCACGCGCACGCCGGCGCCCGCCACGACAAACGCCACAACAGTAGAAATATTGAACGTCGCGAGGCCGTCGCCACCGGTTCCGCAAGTATCCAGCAGCGGCTCGCCATCGAGCGCGGGATCGATCGGCTCAGCCATCTGCCGCAGCGCGCGCGCGAACCCCACGAGCTCGTCGACGGTCTCGCCTTTCATGCGCAGGGCCACCAGAAATCCCGCGATTTGGGGGGCCGTTGCGTGGCCGCTCAAGATGATGTGCATGGCCTCCAGAGCCTCGGCGCTGGACAGGTTCTGGCGGTCGATTACGCGATGCAGGTAGGGCAGAAGCGACATGCTATATTGAGGTTTCAAGTCCACGTTATCATAAGGTTTCCATGAAAATTCACGAGTATCAGGCCAAGGGCATCCTGGGCCAATACAGCGTTCCTGTGCCGCGTGGCGAGGTGGCGTTCACCGCGGACGAGGCAGAGGTGGCGGCCAAGGGCATCGGCGGCAGCGTGGTGGTGAAGGCGCAGATCCATGCCGGCGGACGCGGCAAGGGCGGCGGCGTCAAGATCGCGCGGGATGCGGCGGAAGCGGCGGAGATTGCGCGCAAGATGCTGGGCATGAAACTGGTGACGCATCAGACCGGTCCGGAAGGCCGCATCGTGCAGCGCCTGCTGATCGAAGAGACGCTGCCCATCGCGCGCGAACTGTATCTGGGCATCGTGCTGGATCGCGCGCAGGGCAAGCCGGTATTCATGGCATCGGCGGCGGGCGGCATGGAGATTGAAGAAGTCGCCGCCAAAACGCCGGAACTGATTTTGAAAGAGGCGTTCGATCCGGGCGTGGGCCTGATGCCGTTTCAAGCGCGCAAACTGGCGTTCGGCATGGGAGTGCCGGCGGCCAGCGTGAATGCGGCCGCGGCGGCCATGGGCGCACTCGCGAAGGCCTATGTCGCGAAGGATTGTTCGCTGGCCGAAATCAATCCGTTCATCCTGACCAAGGACGGCAAAGTATACGCACTGGACGCCAAGATCAATTTCGACGACAGCGCCCTTTACCGGCACAAGGAGCTGCTGGATCTGCGCGACCTCAACGAAGAAGATCCGCTCGAAGTGGAAGCTTCGCGGTTCGGCATCAACTACATCAAGCTGGACGGCACGGTGGGCTGCATGGTGAACGGCGCGGGCCTGGCGATGGCCACTATGGACATCATCAAGTATGCCGGAGGGAGTCCCGCGAATTTTCTGGATGTGGGCGGCGGCGCCAGCGCCGAGCAGGTGAAGAACGCGTTCCGCATCCTGCTCTCGGACCCGCACGTGAAGGCGGTGCTGATCAACATCTTCGGCGGCATCTTGCGCTGCGATACGCTGGCTACCGGGGTGGTAGCGGCCGCGCGCGACCTGCGCATTGCCGCGCCCATCGTAGTGCGGATGGAGGGCACCAACGTGGAGTTGGGCCGTCAGATTCTGCGGGAATCCGGGTTCAACTTCACGGTCGCGGACGGGATGCGCGATGCCGCGGAGAAAGTCGTCAGGCTGGCAGCGCAGTAGAGGAAGCGATGAGCGTACTGGTTGACGAAAATACTCGCCTGATCGTGCAGGGGTTCACCGGCAAGGAAGGCACATTCCACACGCAGCAGGCCATCGCTTACGGCACCAAAGTGGTCGGCGGCGTGGTGCCCGGGCGGGGCGGCATGACGCATCTGGATCTGCCGGTGTTTGACACCGTGGACCAGGCCGTGCGCGCGACGGGCGCGAATGCTTCGGTGATTTTCGTGCCGCCGCCCTATGCCGCGGATGCCATCATGGAAGCCGCCGAAGCTGGCGTGCCGCTGGTGGTGGCGATCACCGAAGGCATTCCGGCGCTCGATATGGTGAAAGTGTGGGCCTTTCTGCAAGGGCGCCCGACGCGGCTGGTCGGTCCCAACTGTCCGGGCGCGATCTCGCCGGGCAAATGCAAAATCGGCATCATGCCGGGACATATCCACCTGCAGGGTCACGTGGGTGTAGTCTCGCGCTCGGGCACGCTGACGTATGAGGCGGTGGGGCAGTTAACCGGACTGGGCATCGGCCAATCGACCTGCATCGGCATCGGCGGCGATCCCATCATCGGCACCACCTTCCTGGACGCGCTGAAGCTGTTCAACGAAGACCCCGGCACGCACGCCATCGTGATGATCGGCGAGATCGGCGGCAACGCGGAGGAAACCGCGGCGCGCTACGTGAAAGATCGCGTGCGCAAGCCCGTGGTGGGATTCATCGCGGGACAGACAGCGCCGCCGGGCCGCAGGATGGGCCACGCGGGCGCCATCATTTCCGGCGGATCGGGCGCGGCCGCCGACAAGATTCGGGCGATGGAAGAGGCCGGCATCACGGTGTGCTCGTCGCCCGCCGAAATTGGAGAGAAGGTGAAGGACCTTTTATGAGTGTGGAACTCACGTTTTCGATTATCAAGCCCGACGCGGTGGAGTCCGGGCACGCCTGCGAGATCCTCGCCTGCCTTGAGTTGGAAGGCTTCAAGATTGTGGCTCTGCGGATGACGCGCCTGAGCAAGTTGCAGGCCGAGGGTTTCTACGCGGTGCATCGCGAGCGGCCCTTTTTCGCAAGCCTAGTGAAGTTCATGACGGAGGGCCCTATCATCGTGATGGCGCTGGAACGCGAGGACGCCATCGCGAAGTTACGCGAGATGATGGGCGCGACGAATCCGGCAGATGCGGCGGAAGGGACGATTCGCAAGCGCTTCGCCGAATCCATCGAGCGCAACTGTATCCACGGCTCGGACGGGCCGGATACGGCGGCGGTGGAGTTGGCATACTTCTTCAGCACGTTGGACCTGTCCGGGTATTAGTGGGGCAGACCCTCGGTCTGCGCGGGTCCCTTGGACCCGCCAGCCGACGTGGACGTCTGCCGCAGGACTGGAGTCCTGCCCCACATCATTATCGTTGCGGTTCCCGATGACCCCGTGAGGGCCACGCGGACCAGTTGACTGCGTCTCCGGACGCCAGCCTTTCGAAAGATCTCCCGCAAGACAGCTTTTGCGGCGCCCTCCGATATTCCAACCTGGCCGGCGATTGCCTTGTTAGTCAGACCATCCAGAACTCCTTCGAGCACCTGCTGCTCGCGCTTTGTCAACAGGCTGTGCAGGTTCCGATTCTCGCGTTCCGCAATGGGGCCGGCCAGAAGTTGGAGGACTGCCAGGTCGACCCAGGCTTCTCCCGCCGCGACTTGCCGGATCGCTCTCGGGAGACTATCCAACGAGCTGTGCTTCCGGAATACGCCGGAGGCGCCGGCGCGTAAGGGCATGAACAGGCTGGCGGTATCTTTTTCGGACGCGAGCACCAGAAACCTTCCTTGATACCCGGCCTGGCGTGCCGTGGAAATGAACTGTGCGGCCTGATCGCCAACTGCCTCGGAATCCAACAGCACAACATCTACAAGCGAACGGCTGAGGGCTTCCAAGCCTTCAGCCGCCGTGCCACACTCGGCGACGATCTCGAAGTCGGGCTCCAATCGTAACTGGCGGCTAAGACTCTCGCGGACCAGGACGTAATCAACCAGTAGCAGCAGCCGTATGCGATCCATGATGTCTTTCGAGTGACCGTTAACACATTGTCGAGCATGTCCAGGAAGGCACCCTGCAGGTTGACTCAAAGATAGGGTCGCCGCAGCCAAAAGATCTATCTTTGGAATCGAACGGTTAGACCATTGCAGCGAATGGTCAAGAATCGGCCACCTCAAAGGATAGCCGCGCGTGTTTGAAAGATACATGGCGTTTCACCCGGCGGCCGTTTTAGATTGAAATCTGCTGTCTCCAACCAATGATCCGCCGGTTCGTCGATTTTGCCCTGAACAACCGTCTCCTGGTGTTAGCCCTTGCGGCTCTCCTTTTCGCATGGGGCGTCATCTCCTTCAAAAACCTGCCCATCGAGGCCTATCCGGACGTGGCCAACAACTACGTCCAGGTCATCACGCAATGGCCGGGCCGGGCGGCGGAAGAGGTCGAGCAGCAGGTCACGATTCCTCTCGAGATCGTGATGAACGGCCTGCCGCACCTTATGCACCTGCGCTCCGTATCCCTGTTCGGGCTTTCCAGCCTGATGCTGATTTTTGACGACGCATCGGAAAACGATTGGAACCGGCAAAAGGTACTGGAGCGTCTCGCCCAGGTCTCCCTGCCGGAGAATCTGCAGCCGCAGATGGGCACGGACTATAGCCCGGTGGGCCAGATCATGTTCTACACGCTGACCAGTACCAATCCGGAATATGACGTGATGGAGCTGAAGGCCATTGAAGACTGGGTGCTGGAGAAGCAGTTTAAGTCCGTGCCGAACGTGGTGGACGTATCCAGCTTCGGCGGACCGACGAAGGAGTACCAGGTGCGCGTCGATCCGAACAAGCTCATTGCGCATAACCTGAGCCTTGGCGAAGTGGAACAGCAGCTTTCGAACAACAACGTGAATGCCGGCGGGAGCTTCATTCAAGCGGGATTGCAGCAAATCAACGTGCGCGCGGTGGGACTGGTGAAAGCCGTCGGGGATATTGAGGACACCGCGATCAAGACCCAGAACGGCACGCCTTTGCGGGTAAGCGACGTTGCTTCCGTGGCGCAAGGACCGAAGATCCGGCTGGGGCAATTCGCTAAGGCGATTCACCGCGCCGACGGCAAGATCATGGACAACGACGACGTGGTCTCGGGCATCGTCCTGCTGCGGAAAGGCGCACGGGCCGACGAAACGCTGGATCTCCTTCACAAAAAGATCGCGGAACTGAACAGCCGCATACTGCCCAAGGGAGTCAAGGTAGTGCCGTTCCTGGACCGCAGCGATCTGGTGCGCTACACCACGCACACGGTTCTGCACAACTTGACCGAGGGCATCATCCTGGTTTCGATCGTCCTCTTCCTGTTTCTGGGAAATGCCCGCGGCGCCCTCATCGTGGCTCTGACGATTCCCTTTTCACTGCTGTTTGCGGCCATTTGCCTGGACCTTCGGCAGATTCCAGCGAACCTGCTGTCTTTAGGAGCGCTGGATTTCGGCATGGTGGTGGACGGCGCGGTGGTGATGGTGGAGAACATCGTGCGGCACATGGGCCGTCAAGTCGATGTTCCGAAGACGCCCATGGGGCGCATTCGAGAAGCCGCGCACGAGGTGCAAAGGCCGGTCTTCTATGCGATCACGATCATCGTCACCGCGTATCTTCCGATCTTCACGCTGCAATCCGTGGAGGGGCGCCTGTTCAAGCCGATGGCGTGGACGGTGGCCTTTGCGCTACTGGGCGCGCTGATCTTCTCCATGCTGTTGGCGCCGGTTCTTTCCAGCCTCCTGTTCCGCCGCAACGTGCGCGAGTGGCACAATCCGGCCCTGATCTTTCTGACGGAATGGTATCGCAAGGGCGTGCGGCGGGCCATAGAAGCCCGTTGGGTGACGGTCGGCGTCGCAGCCGCCGGTCTGGTTGCCGTGGCTTACTTGACTGCCAGTGGCGTCATCGGTTCGGAATTTCTGCCGCATCTGGACGAGGGCGCGATATGGGTTCGCGGAACGCTGGCGCCCAGTACGGGACCGGACGAAGGGACCCACGTGGCGGACCAGGCGCGGCTGCTTCTGGCGGCCTTCCCGGAGGTCACCGTGGTCACCAGCCAGGTGGGCCGGCCGGATGACGGTACGGACACGACCGGCTTTTTCGACACAGAGTATTTTGTCGATCTGAAACCGAAGGAGCAATGGCGTCCCGTATTTCACCAGGACAAGGAGGAACTGATTGCCGCCATGAACCGCGAATTGGAAAGATGCCCGGCGTGATTTGGAATTTTTCCCAACCGATCGCGGACAACATGGAGGAGGCAGTCAGCGGCGTGAAGGGGCAACTTGCCACGAAGATTTACGGCGACGACCTGAAACTGCTGGAAGAAAAGGGCACGGCGGTGGTGGAGGTCATGCGCCAGGTGCCGGGGATCGCTGACCTCGGATTGTTGCGCGTGATCGGGCAGCCGAACCTGAACTTCACGGTGGATCGAAGGCAGGCCGCGCGCTTTCAGGTGAACGTCGCGGACGTGCAGGACGCCATTCAGACGGCGGTCGGCGGGAGCGCCCTGACGCAGGTGCTGCAAGGCGAGCGCCGGTTCGATCTGGTGATGCGCTATCTGCCGCAGTACCGCGATACGCCGGAAGCGATCGAGAACATTCGGCTGCTGGCGCCATCGGGCGAGCGTGTCTCGCTGGCGCAGCTCTCGAAGGTCGAAACCGCGGACGGAGCTTCGGAGATCTACCGGGAAGGCAACTCGCGGTACGTGGCCATCAAGTACAGCGTGCGGGGACGCGACTTGGGCGGCGCGGTGGAGGAGGCCATCCGGAAGGTGGACCAGAAGGTGAAGCTGCCGCCGGGATACGAGGTCCGTTGGGAAGGCGAGTATCAGAGTGAGAAGCGTTCGCAAAGGCGGCTGACGATTGTCGTGCCGATAACGGTGCTGATCATTTTCATCATCCTTTATGCGATGTTCCATTCCTTCAAGTGGGCGGCGCTGATCCTGGCCAATCTGGCGATGGCGCCCATCGGCGGACTGCTGGCGCTGCTGGTAACCCACACCAATTTCAGCGTGTCCTCGGGCGTCGGCTTCCTGGCGCTGTTCGGCGTGTCCGTGCAAACCGGTGTGATCATGCTGGAGTACATCAATCAGCTTCGGGCCCGCGGGCGGAACATAGAGGACTCCGCAATTGAAGGGGCGGTTCTGAGGCTTCGTCCCATTCTGATGACGATGCTGGTGGCGACGCTGGGCTTGCTGCCCGCCGCGCTCTCACACGCGATTGGCTCCGATTCGCAGCGGCCGTTTGCGATCGTGATTGTCGGCGGCCTGATGGTAGGCCTCATCATGAGCATCTTCCTTCTGCCGACGCTTTATGTCTGGGTTGCGGGAGATCGCGATGTGCTCCCGGAACCGGAGCCGGAGTTCGATGTCGAATAGGAGCTGGGCTGTTCAACAATGTCCGATGCTGCTGGTGCGGACCGGCCTGGCTCTGTTCGGCTTGGCGTGCATCTATTGTGGGCGGCTTCCGGTTGAGGCGATATTTGTCGGGCCGGCCATGATGGTCGCCGGGGTGGCTATGAAGGAAGTCAACAAGCGCGAGTCACGCGGGCAACAGGACGGCGGCTCTGGGGACAACGCCTCGCACTCGAATGCCGGCTAGCGATACTCACGTTGTCGATCAGGCATCAGGCGTCAGCCGGCGAACTTTTGGTCGGCTTCGGAGGAGGGTCCATAAGGAGCCGCGGTAGAGGGGGGAAGTCCACCTGGTCTTCTTTAGAGCGCAAGAAGAAGGCCAGCATACGTGGCGACGGAGACTCTAACGCCCAGACGACTTGGACGGTGCAGTTGCCTTTCGTGAATCCGGCGATGCCTTCGACCGCAATGGCGGTGGGGCCTGCCCGATACCAATAGTTCGCGCCAAAGCTCTGCCAATCTCCCCAGGTTTCTCGGATGTGGTCGCATTGCTCAATCCATTCTCTGCGCAGTGATTCGCCAACGGCATCCGGAATGCTTCCGCAAGGGCCATGGTTTATGGCTTGCCGCAGCCCTTGGACGGCGCTTAGCACCCGGACACGCTGCGCCTCGGCGATCGGTTGAACACGGTCCGCGTTTCGCGCCCCACACGCAACAAGAATACCCAGCCCAACAAGAGGGCCGAGGACGGCTGCGCCTGGACTCATAACTCGACTATCCACCCGAAAACTAGAGGCGAGCTGAGTCACCCCAGGTGCCTCGCCAGGAACGGCAGCCCCTGCACGCCATAGAAGGAGTGCACGTCGTTGAAGACTTCCTGCTTCACCAGCGGCGCGGCGCCAAAAACCTCGTACACCTTTTGCACGCGCGCGAAGCTGGCCTTGCTGGCTTCGATCGGGAAGATATCGTCCTTCATGCCTGATTCGACAAACAACGGGCGCGGCGCGATGAGACCCGCCACATCGTACATCTCGGCCCAATTGAGAATTCCTGGAACGTAATTGTCGATACAGTGCGACAGGCTCATGATGCAGTCGCGGAACGTGTTGAGATAGCCGCTGATCATGGCGGCGCGGATGCGCGGCTCCAGCGCCGCGGCGAACGTGGTGACCTCGCCGCCGCCGGAGATGCCCATGCAGCCTACGCGGTGCGCGTCGAGTTCCTTGCGGGTTTCGATCCAGTCGATGGCGCGCATGACATCGTAGACGCGCCATCCGAGCATGGTCTGGCCAAGCAACAGCGCCGCGCCGGCAGAGGGCTGGCAGGCGGTCGCCTCCGCGCCTTTCTTGCGCGTGACCGGATCGCGGCGGCAGCCGAAGGCCAGCGGTTCGATGGCGACCGCGGCCATGCCGTGTTCGACCACCTGGATGGCGAAGTCGTGTTGATAACCGGCTTTGTCCGTGCGGTCGCGGCCCTGGGCGTCGATGCCCACGATGTCATCCACACCGCGGCCGTGGCCGGGTATACAGACCATGACGGGATGCGGCGGCGCGGAGGCGCGCGGCGTCAGCAAGTAGCCGAGCTGCAACATGCCCGGCCGGCTTCCAAAGACGAACTTCTCGCGGCGGTACGCGGGGAAATCGCGCGTCTCGAGAGTCTGGGGCTGCAGCGCGGCGCGCTGTGCGGGAAATCCGCCCACGAGCTCCGTGAGTTTGGCGCGCAGGCGTTTCTGCCACGCTTCCGCTTGTTTGCGGTTTTGCGCGCGGAAGGTGAGCCGCAAGGGCGCCGACTCGTAGAGTTTGCGGGTGTAGAGAACCGGGTCGAACGAGGCTGCGTCGACCTTGTCTTCCAAGCCCTCTAGCGGGCCGCCGTACTTGTTCTGGGCACTGTTCTGGGCGTTGTTCTGGGCGTTGTTCTGGGCAGTGGCGCGCGCCGCGGGCAAGAACGCTGCGCTTCCGGCAGCCGCCAGTTTGCCGAGTTGTCTGCGTGTCATGCGATCAGTTCCGGTTTGCATTTGCAAGCGAGTTTGCGATACCAATTATATCCCGGAGGCTTCCATGAAGAGATTCACGATACTGGCCGCGGCGCTCGCGCTGGCGGCTCCTATTCTCGCCGCGGACGACGGCGCGATGTTCGCCAAACACTGGCAAACATCCAAGGAGTTCACGCTGGCGGTGGCGGATGCCATGCCGGCCGCCGACTACAATTTCAAGCCGAACGAAGCGGAGATGAGCTTCGGCAAGGTGATGGCGCATATCGCGATGGTCAACAACCGGACCTTCGCCACCGTGAGCGGATTGAAGGCTCCCGAGACGCCGGATAAGATCGCGGCGGCGTACAAAGATCCCAAGGGCGTATTCGACAAAGAGGGCACCGTACAATTCCTGCGCGACTCGTTCGACTTCTGCACCAAGGCGCTCGCGGAGATCACGGCGGAGAAGCTAGACGCCCTGACCGCGCCGTTGAGCGGGCGCGAACGGTTGTGGGCGTGCTTCACGCACACGGCACATCATCGCGGACAGGCGGAAGTTTACTTGCGGATCAAGAACATCACACCGCCGGACTACCGCTTCTAGTGGGGCAGACCTCCAGGTCTGTCAGGTCAGGATGGGGCTTGCAGCCCACGAATCGTGATGAAAACCCCGTGGGGCAGGCCCTCGGCCTGCGGCGGCCTCCCAGGCCGCCCGGCTGCGCTTTCAACAGGTTGCAGTGGGTTTTCGACCGTGCGCGGGTCCTCCAGGACCCGCTAAGACCGGTGTGGACGCCGGCCGCAGGACTGGTGGAGTCCTGCCCCACGAAATAAGACTCAGACCTCGATTTCGGCCTCCCGCTCCAGGGCCGCCCGGTCGAGGATCGCGACCGTGTGTTCCTGCATCCGGATCAGGCCTTGGGCGCGGAAGCGTGCCAGGTTGCGCGAGACCACTTCGCGCACGGTGCCGAGACGCGAGGCGATCTCCTGGTGGGTCAGCGGCAGCGCAAACTCATCGGCGCGCGCCTGCCTGCCGGCATCCAGCAGCATGCGGGCGAGCCTCTGGGTCACGCTGCCGAAAGTAATGCTTTCCACCATAGAAACCAGATGGCGCAGGCGGCGTCCCACCACGGCCAGGACTTTGAGCGCGACGTCGGGAAACTCGCGGCAGACGCTCTGGAAATCGGCCTTATTGATGAAATAAGCAACCACCGGCTCTGCGGCGCGCACCGAGGCCGGATACGCTCCGCCGTCAAACAGCGGCAGCTCGGCGACCGTGGAGGGCGCGCGTTCGAGCGCCAGCATCATCTCGCGGCCGGAGGGCGCCATCTTAAAGATCTTCACACTTCCCTCGGCGATCAGGAAGATGCCGGCGCACGGTTCGCCTTCCCAGAAAAGCATCTCGCCCGCGTCGAATCGCCGCTCCACGGCGCGTTGCGCCAGGGCTTGCACCTCGTTTTCGCTCAGGCTGGCGAAGAGAGGGATCTCAGACAAGACTTGCGATTTGCGCGTCAACGGGATTGAGCTTAGCACACCCGACCGGCTGAAGCCTGTCCCACCATTGCGCGCGCGACCAAGCGGGTTGCCGTGGCATCGTAAGGCGTGCCATCGAGACTGCCGTATATCTGCACGTCCGCAAATCCCGCGCGCTCCAGCAGCGCCGCCAACTCCTGTCCCGAGTAGACATTGTGCTCGAATTCGAACCGCCGCGCGCGATCGCCTTCGACCAGAAGCCACTCGACGCGCAGGCGCCCCCAGCCGGGAAAGACGTCATAGTGATGGACGTGGAGCTCGCCCGAGGGCCACTGCTCCCAGCGCGTCGGGGTTCCCTGGGATATCACGTATTCCTTGCTCATCACGTCCATCACGAACACGCCATCCTGTTTCAGGCTGGCGCGCACGTTGCGGAGCACCGCAAGGTCCTCCTCGCGCGTATCGAAATAACCGAAGGACGTAAACAGGCTCAGCGCGAGATCGAAAGCGCCCGGCCGGACGAAATCGCGCATATCGGCCTCGACCAGTTCGACGCCCGCGCCGGCCGTCAACTCGCGCGCCTTGCTCAGAAGGAAAGCGGACCGGTCCACGCCCGTGACTCTGAATCCCTTCTGCGCCAAAATCAGGCTGTGACGCGCCGGACCGCAACACAAATCCAGGACGCGGCCGCCCACGACGCCGCTTAACGCCAGGACGCGTTCCACTTCACCCGGCGCGGCGGCCATCTGGCGCTCGCCGAACATGTAGGGATAGAACGTCTGCCAGAATGCCTCGTTTTCGAACCACTGCATCCAGTTAATATAACCAACCATCCAAGTGACCAGGAGGGCAGGCAATTGGAAACGCGACGGATTGGATCGCTGGAAGTATCGGTGGTGGGCCTGGGCTGTAACAACTTCGGATGGCGCATGGACGCGGACGCAAGCGCGGTTGCCGTGAACGCCGCGATGGACGCCGGGATCAACTTCTTCGACACGGCCGACATTTATGGCGCGGGCGCGAGCGAGGAGTTTCTGGGCCGGGCCCTGGGGCCGCGCCGCAACGAGGCGCTAATAGCCACCAAATTCGGGATGAAGATGGACGTCGAGCGGCGCGGCGCGCGTCCCGAATATGTGCGGCAAGCGACCGAGGACAGCCTGCGGCGTCTGGGAACGGATCGCATCGATCTGTATCAACTGCACGAGCCCGATCCCGAAGTCCCCATTGCGGAAACGCTCGGCGCGCTGGATGACTTGGTGCGCGCCGGCAAGGTGCGCGAAATTGGCTGTTCGAATTTTTCGGGCGATCAACTGCGCGCGGCGGAGGCGGCCGTGCGGGAAGGCGGCGCGCGCTTCGTGAGCGTCCAGAACCAATACAGCCTGGTGCATCGCGAGCCGGAAACGGACGTCATGCCGGAATGCGTGCGCGCGGGAATCGCATTCCTGCCCTATTTCCCGCTGGCCAATGGACTGCTCACCGGGAAGTATCGCCGTGGGCAGCCGCTTCCCGAAGGCAGCCGCGCGCGGGATGGATTTGGTCCGAAAGTGTTCACGGATGAGAATCTGGCGTTGGTAGAGTCGCTCAGCGAGTTCGCGGCTGCGCGCGGGCACACCATGCTGGAACTGGCGGTTTCGTGGCTGGCCGCGCAACCTGCGGTAGCGTCGGTGATCGCGGGCGCGAAATCGCCGGAGCAGGTGAAGAGCAATTCATCCGCCGCGGGCTGGCGGCTCGCCGCGCCGGATCTCGCGGCAATCGAAGCGATCCTGCCACGGGCGCAACGGGCGCAATGACGGCGGCGTGTGTCAACATGAAACTTGCGCATCCTGCTGGCACATAATTCGCTCTACTATCCGTCCTACGGCGGCGGCGACAAATCCAACCGCCTGCTGATGGAGGCGCTGGCGGCCAGAGGACACGCGGTGCGGGTGGTGGCGCGCGTGGAACATTTTGGCGCGGAGGCGCATGCCGCGCTGGTGCGCGAACTGACCGCCCGCGGAGCCGCCCCGCGGCACGAGCGGGCCAGCGTCGAGTTCCAGTTGAACGGCGTGGAAGTCCGCATCCTCACTCGCGACCCAAATCTGCGGGCTTATTTCGCCGCCCAGGCGCGTGCGTTCTCGCCTGACATCATCGTCGCCTCGACCGACGATCCGGCGCACCTCATGCTGGAGATCGCGTTGCGGTCGCCGCGCGCTCGAGTAGTATACCTGGTGCGCGCCACTATAGCGTTGCCGTTCGGTCCGGATAGCGGATTGCCGAGCGAATTCCAAACCGAAGCTTTGCGGCAAGCCGATGGCGTGGTGGCGGTGAGCGAATACGTCGCGCAATACGCGAGGCAATGGGGCGGCGTGGAGGCCATCCACGTGCCGATTTCGCTGCTGGATCCCGGCGGCCATCCGGACCTGGGCCGTTTCGATAACCGCTTCGTCAGCATGGTGAATCCATGCGCGGTGAAAGGTATCTCGATTTTTCTGGCGCTGGCGGAGCGCTTTCCGGACGTGGAGTTCGCGGCCGTTCCCACGTGGGGCACCACGGCGGCGGATTTCACGGCGTTGCGGAAGCTGCCGAACGTCTCCATTCTGCCGCCGGTCGATGACATCGACGATTTGCTCCGCCAGACGCGCGTGATGCTGGCGCCGTCGCTATGGGCTGAAGCGCGATCGCGCATGATTCTGGAAGCCATGTCGCGCGGCATTCCGGTGATGGCCAGCGCCGTCGGCGGCCTGGCGGAGGCCATGCTCGGTATGGACTATCTGCTGCCGGTCAATCCGGTGGCGCGCTATCGGCCCATGGTGGACGAGCTCATGGTGCCGGCGGTCGAGATTCCGCCGCAGGACGTGAGACCGTGGGCGGCGGTTTTGGAACGCCTGTTGACGGACCGCGCGCATTACGAGCAGTTGGCGGCGGAGTCCCGCCGCGCGGCGCTGGACTACGCGCGTAATCTGAACGCCGTGCCGTTTGAGGCCTATCTCGAAAAGGTCTTGCAGTCGCCCAGAAGGCGCGCGGGCACTCGCCGGCAGAATGTGGGAGCGCCGCTCTCCCCGCTCTCAGGTGACCGGCGGCGGCTGCTGGCGCTGCGTCTGAAGCGAGCGAACACGCATGTGGGTAGCTGAGACATCGTCCACATCTTACGAAGGCCGGGCGTCGCTGGCGCGCCGGGCGACGGAACTCGCGCGCGCGGCTATGCCCGGTGTGGATGTGGAGATCCTCTGGGACGGCATGTGGGTGCGCCGCGTGGGCCCCGATTACTTTCCGGATCCCGAAATGTTCCGCCTGTCAGGGAGCAATGCCGGGCCCAATGCCGCGCCGAATTGGGAGCGCTGGGCGGGGCAGGCTGCGAAGCATCTCCGCGACGCGGAGGATTATTGGTTCTATTTGTACAAGCCGCGGGCGGGCGATGCGATCGTGGATATCGGCGCGGGGCGCGGCGAGGATGTGTTCGCATTTTCGCGCGCGGTGGGGCCGGCCGGGCGCGTCTGGGCCATCGAGCCGCATCCGGTTTCATTCGAGGCGCTGCGCCGGTTGTGCGAGCTCAACCGGTTGGCGAATGTGACGGCGCTGAATTACGCGTGCATGGACCGGGCAGGGGAATTGCAGATCGAAACGCTGCCGGTATGGGAGTCCAACTACGTGCGGGCCGGCGATCCCAGCGCGGCGAGTTATCCGGTGAAGAGCGTGCGATTCGACGATCTTGCCGCGGAGCACGGCATCCAGCGGATCGACTTCCTGAAGATGAACATCGAAGGCGCCGAACGGCAGGCGCTGCCCGGTTGCGAGAGGGCGCTCGGGCGCGCGCGGTTTGTGTGCATCGCGGCCCACGACTTTCGCGCCGCCCGTGGCGAAGGCGACGAATTCCGCACGCTCGATTTCGTGAAACAGTTCGTGGCCGCCGCGGGCTTCGAGATCGTGATGCGCGACGACCCGCGCTACTATGTGCCGTATCACGTGCACGGCGTGCGGCGAGGGTAGCGTAGGCCATGAACCCGGTCTCTGGTCGCGGCCTGCCATTGCATACAGCGCCGCCATGATTCCACAAACGAGAAGCGTCAGGATTCTCGATTTGTTGGGCGCAGCCGATCCAGTTCGTCCACGATTCTCTGGCGAACCGCATCTCGCAGCGCCGGCACTTGCTTGATGCTCCACCCATCGACGGAGACGGCCTCCAGAATTCGGAGATAGATATCCTGGGTCTTTCCGAAGATCCACGAGTTGCGAGGCAGAGCCGCTCCAGAACCGTCCACCACCAGCGGCAATATCGGGATGTGCTCACGAATTGCCAACTGGAAGGGACCCTCATTGAACGGCAGGACCCGCCTGTCTGGCGACCGGGTCCCTTCGGGGAAGAAGACGACTGAACAGTGCTGGCGGAGGTATCGCGCACACTGCAACAACGCCTTCGCGCTCTTGCGCCGGTCGGACCGCTCGACCGGTACGTCGCCTGCCATGCGGAGCATCCAACCCACCAACGGCACCCTGAACAACTCCGCCTTGGCGAGCCATTTCGTATCCAGCTTCAAATGCGAAATCAGCGGGATGTCAGCCAAGGACTGATGGTTGCTGACGACGACGTACACTTGGTTCGCGTGCAGATTTTCACCGCCGGAAATATGGATTCGCCAAGGGTTGACTCCCGCCAGGACGCGCCCAAGCTTGCGGAACCAGCGTCCGGTGCGCAGCCGGCGCGGCTCACGGTCAAACAGCCTGACCACGCCTAGCAGCGGAGTCCAAAGCAGAATGAGAATCGCGCTCGCGGTCCAAATCCAAGCGGTGCGCAGCAAGGGGATCATCTAAATTGTTGGCTGGCGTGAGTGATGCGTCTTCGTCCCACCGCCCCAATCGACAGTCAGGCGGCGCCGGGCGCGGCGGATCGTTTCACCCAGGCTCCCTCAGGATAACAGGACGCGCAGACGGTAAAGAGCCATGCTCGCCAGTCAAACGACGTCTCCTCGAGGCGCGGGATATTGCGTGGATTCAAATGCGTCAGAAGCCGGATGGCAATGAATGCCGCCAGCACTCCGAGCATCCCGCCGACGCCGGCGCCACAGGCGATACCACCAGGTCATTGCGCGCCTCCAGCAGACATTTTGAGGATCAGGCCGACGGCTTCCGTCAATCGCTGCCAGCTCGCGGCTTCGGTTTCGAACTGCGCCCGCCCTTTCCGCGTCAGGCGATAGAACTTGGCTTCCCGCCCGGTTTCGGTGTCCTTCCAGTCCGCGGCCAGAAGGCCACGGTTTTCCAGCCGGTGCAAGGCTGGGTAGAGCGAGCCTTGCGGTACCTGGACCACATCGCGCGACACTTGCTGCAGGCGTTGCGCGATCGCGTATCCATGGACGGTACCCAGCGCGACAACTTTTAAGATCAACAGGTCCAGGGTGCCTTGAGGAAGATCGGATTTTGCAGTCATTCCCATGCCTCCTTCTTCTACACATTAGACTATGACGTGTAGAAGGTCAAGGCGTTTGGTGTGGGGCAGGACTCCAGTCCTGCGGCCGACGTCCACGTCGGCCTGTTTTGGGTTCTGGCCGAAGGTGGAGTGGGCGGGCTGCCGGGTGAAACTGTGGAGCTTCATTCCGGGAGAGCCGGGTTAGAGGCCCGGCCCTCCACTGGAGCTAGAAAGGAGGAAATGCCTTATGTTTCTTCTTCTGCTTGATTTCCGGCTGCCTTTAGTGGCCGGTGATCTGGCTTAAACGCCGGTAAACCAGTGCGAAGCCCGGGGTCAGTCGCCAATACTGGCCCCGGTTTCCAACATACCGCAAAATCGGCCCATTGCAAATAGCCCGCTTGGGCCACCATCTCGAAAGTGTTAAATCCTCAAACCCCCGGCTCTGCCGGCAACTCCGCCTCCTCGACGGCGCTCTGTTCCGCGGGTTCCGGGATGCGCCCGCTCCCATCCGCCCAGGCCCACGCCACCGCGGTAAACGAACTCAGTATCCCGGCCGCCGCGCCGATCGCCCGCGGGCTAAAATACTGCGAACCAATTCCGGCCGCCGCCATCGACACGATCATCACCGACCAACGCAGCGATTCCATGGTCGAAAACACGCGCCCGCGGAAACGGTCCGGCGTGTGCCGCAGCAGTTGCGAGTAGTTCAGCACCGAACTCACCGCCATGCCCACTCGCGAGAGACAGATGAACCCGAGCGCCAGCCCGTAATTCCGCATTTGGCTGAACGCCACGTACGCCGCGCCGTGGACGATGTACGAAATCGAAATCGTGCGCTTGTATCCGGCGAAGCCCGTGCGCCGGCCCACGACGTGCCCCAGCCCCCCGCCGATCAGCAGGCCCACGCCGGCAAAGCCCCAGATCGTCCCGATGCCCGCCGCGCCGCGCCCGAATACCTGCTCGCCGAACAGCGTAAACAGGATCTGCGCCGCGCCGCCTCCCGTCGCCCAACCCACCGATACCATACCGATCCAGAACACCAGCGGTGTAGCGCGGATGTATTCCAGGCCCTCGACGTATTCGCGCCAGGGCCGCAGCATGCCCGCCGCCCGCGTCCGCCCGCGCTCCGCCACGAAGCCCCCGGGCGCACGCAACTGCCACACCGCATAGGCCGAGAAGATGAACGAAAGCGAGTTGAGCGCGAACGCCCAGGCAAAACCCAGCCGCGCCACCGCGAACCCGGCCAGCATGGTGCCCGCCGTGAGCGTGGCCCACTGGGTGGTCTGTGTGAGCGAGTTGGCCGTATGCAACTCGGCCGGACTGGCGATCGCCGGCAGAATTGCCGCGCGCCCGCTGGTGAAGAACGGCGAAACGAACATCAGCAGCCCGCTCAGCGCGTAGAGCAGCCATGCCGAGGGATGCCGCACCGTGGCGATGAAGGCCAGCGCCACCACCGCCCGAATCAAATCGCTGGCCAGCATGATCCGCCGCCGGTCGAAGCGGTCGAGCGCCACCCCCGCCACCGGTCCGGCGAGCAGCGCGGGAATCGCGCGCGAAAGCATCACGCCGCTCACCACCAGGCCCGACCCGGTCACGGCCATTACCAGGCTGAACACCGCGATGTTGTTGAAGTAGTCGCCCGTCTCGCTCACCACCTGGCCGAGCCACGTGTAGCGATAGTTCCGGTTATGGCGCAGCAGGTCGGTAAACTCCGGCATACTTCAACGTAACCACAGATGGACACAGATGAACACGGATGAAGAGCCGGGCGCGAACTACGCTGTACGTTTACGGTGCGGTATCCTAACCGGAGGAGATCGCCGATGCGTGGAGGCAGAGTATTTATCAGCTATCGCCGCGACGATAGCCGGGCCGACTCCGGCCGGCTCTATGACCGGCTGGCCACTTACTTCCCCGGCAGAGTTTTCCGCGACGTGGGTTCCATCGAGCCGGGCGTCGAATGGGACGAGGCCATCGCGCGTGTTCTCAGCCAAAGCGACGCCTGCATTGTGGTCATCGGGAAGGACTGGCTGAACATTACCGACGCCGCGGGGATCCGCCGCCTGGACGATCCCCGCGATACCGTGCGGCAGGAAATCGCGGCGGTCCTCAAACGCCAGATGCGCGTCTTTCCGGTGCTGGTAGGCGGCGCCCGGATGCCGGCGGAGGAAGATCTGTCCGCCGACTTGCAAGCGCTCTGCCGCTGGAACGCGAGTGAACTCCCCGAGAAGTACTGGGACGTGGCCGTTCAGGACCTGATCAAAGCGCTGGAAACGGCATTCGCTCCATCCGCGCAGCCGCGCACCGCCACGCCGCCCGCCCGCCGCACATGGGTGCTGGCGGCATCCGGGGTACTCGCCGTCGCGATTGTGGTGGCGCTCTATCTTGGGTTGAGACCTTCACCGAATCCAAATCCGGGCCCGGTACCCAATGCCGGTTTCCAGTTCGCGGGTAACTGGCGGGCCGTGGTGATGACGCCGGGCCAGCGGGTCGATGAAGAACTCGACGCCTACGCGGACCAGAGTTGTCGCTTCGTGGCCCAGAACAGCACCGCCGGAATTGGAAAGTGGCAATACAATTCCGCCGCGGACTCGCTGGAGATGTCCGACGCCACCAATCTGACCAACAACGCCAAGTTTTCGTGTACGTGGAAAAACGTCAGTGCCGCCCGCGAAGGACTCAGCGGCACATGCATCGACCGCGTGCAGAATGCCTGGACGGTTTCCTTGTCACGCGGGCCCGGCCGCGCCGTCGAACGATTTTACAATGTTCCGCGCGTGGACCTTTCCGGCTTGAGCACCGCCGAAAAGGCCGCGTTCTCCGAGTTGCTGGCGCGCCGGCAGTGCGGCTGCGGTATGAAGATGCTGGTCTGCCTGCGGACACATCCCGCATGCCCCTATCGCGCGGGCCTTTCGCAAACCGCGCTGGCGTCGTTTCTGCGGACAGCGCGCCAGTAAGCAGTGGTGGGACAGGCCTCCTGGCCTGTCGGCGCGAAGCTCCACCACTTCACGAGCCGATTATCGAGAGGATGAAGTCGACTTCCTTGCCGGCGTCCTGGCTGCCTGGCTCAAAATTGTAATTCTGGCCGTTCGCCAGCCGGATATGGAAGGATTGGCGACCCTTTCCGAACTTGACGATGTCGCTCCTGTTCTTTTTCGCCTCTGTTACCGCCGCGGTGTCGAAGCTGTGCACGCCATCGTAGGACCTAAAGCCGGCATTTCCCTTGGAAATGGTCAGCCATCCTTCGGCATGATCGGCGAACACGCGCAATGTCGCGACTCCGCCATTGGCGACCGAGGCGCGATAGTGCTCGAATGCCTTTGCCGGCTGATTCAGGTAGTAGAGTTCGACTTTGGCGATTGCGTTATAAGCCTGCGATCCCGCCGGATTCGCTGCGATGGCCTGGTTGAGCAGCGCCTGCGCTTCGGCATACTGCTTGCTCCCGAGCATGCCCCCCGCCTGCTTCACCATATCGCTGTAGCTTGGAGCGGGGGCCGGCGGCGGCGCAATGGGCGCCGGGATGGACTCAGCCGCGACTGGCGCCGGTGGTTGTGCCTGTTGTGGCGCAGGCGGCCGGCTGGTCTGCGAGCGCGGCGCCTGGGGCTGTAACGGTGTCGACTGCGCCCTCTCCGGTGCGGCCGGTGGGGCTGGCGTTCCCGGATTCTGCTCCAGTTGCTGCTGGCGTTCCAGGTCGGGCTGCGGAATGCCGCTGGGTTGAGCGGGCCACTCCGCAAACGGCGTCGTCGGCCCGGGGCCCGGCCGGTGTCGGAGCCACCACAGCACGCCTGCTCCTGCCGCGAGCACCAGGATTCCCGCCAGGATGACGGGCGCCAGCCATTTGGGCAAAGGCCGGCGGACGGCTGGAGCGATGACCGCCGGATCCTTGACAATCGGAGCCATGACCGCCGCGGCTGCCGCCCCGGATCCCGACGTGGAGCTTTCGTACTTCCGAATCTTAGCTTCCAGGTTGGATTCCTGGGAGACCGGCGGCGCAGGCGGCCCCTCACCGGGCACAGCGATGGACCCCCCACGCGGAACGGAGATCCCGCCGGTGAGCGCACGCTTGAAGTCTTCCATCGACTGGAAACGGTCGTTCGCGCGCACCGCCATCGCCTTCATCAGCGCGCTCTCCGCGAAAGGCGGAATGGCGGCGCCCAGTTGCGAGGGCCGTTCCAAAGTGTCCTCGGCCTGCCTGTCGAGCGAAGGCACCGGGACCTTCCCGGCGATGGCGCGATATAACGTGGCCGCGGTGGCATACACGTCGGTCCAAGGCCCCTGTTTGCCGCTCGAACGGTACTGCTCTTCAGGGGAGTATCCACCCTTGAGGATCGCCGAAAGGTTGCGGCTCTTCTGGCTCAGGGCATTGCGAGCCGCGCCGAAGTCGATCAGCTTGACCCTTCCCATCTTGGGAATGAAGATGTTTTCGGGACTCACGTCGCGATGCACGATGTTGAGGGCATGCACGGCGGTCAAAGCATCCATTACCGGCAACATGACTTGCAGCGCGTCCGCGAAAGGGATCGTGCCGCCGCGGCGGCGCAAGAATTCAGCGAAGTTCACGCCCTCGAGGTATTCCATCACCAGGTAAGCGGTGCCGTTGTCGCGGAAAACAGTGTCGACCGTCACGATGTTGGGGTGATTGGATTTTTTCAGAACGCGAGCCTCTTCAAGAAAGCGCTCCAGCCCCCATTCGTACTCTTCCCTGGCCGTGTCGGACAAAGGCATCACCTTGGTCCGGTCCGTGCGGCCAGCCACGCCGGCCGGCATGTATTCCTTCACGGCCAGGCGGGTCTCGAGACCGATGTCCCAGGCGAGGTAGGTGATGCCAAAGCCGCCGTGGCCTAGGGCGCGCCCGATCAGGTATTGCTCGTGCAGAGTGGTGCGTGGAGGCAGAAGCAGCAGGTTGTTCACCGGAAGATTGAAAGGCGATCCGCACTTCGGACAGACCGGGCTGCCGGAATCGTCTTCCATGCAACTGACGCAGATGGTTTCGAGTTTCATGCCGGTTTTGCTTGCGGTTCCTTTATGCCGCTAGGGCTGCCTGGGCCTCGGGGGCGGCGGCTGCGGCCTGGGCTGGGGCGGGGGCTTGGGCTGCGGCCTGGCCTGCGGCCTGGGCTGCGGCTGGGGCTTGGGCTGGGTCTTGGGTTGAGGCCTGGGCTGGGGCTTGGGCGCCGGCTTCGGCTGAGGTTTGGGCGCCTGAGGCTTGGGCGCCGGCTTCGGCTGAGCCTTGGGCTGCGGCCGAGGCTGCGGCGTGGCCTGTGGCTTCGGCTCGAGCTGAGGCTGAGGCTTGGGCGCGGGTTCGGGCTTGGGCTGGGCCTGGCGCTCGGGCGGGCGCTGGGCCTGAGGCTCGGGTTGGGGCCGGTTGCCTGTTCGCATCTTTGCCGTGCCGCCCTTGAACGCGCTGGTGGTGGGTCGTGGTGCAACTTCCCGCTGAACGTACGTGGGCGCAGCCTGCGGAACCGTCACACGGTGCGCCACCACGGACCGACTTGCGATTTCGGACGGCGCTCCTTGAGCCGGCCCGCCCGGCCCGAGACGCGCCTCCCTGGTTGGCTGGACACCGGGTTGGGCGCTAACCTTTCCTTGCGCGTAGGCGGTCTGCGGAACTCGCACGTACTGCCGGCCAACTGGACGTCCGGCCGCCAAATCATCCTGTCCCTCGGCGGTCATGGCTTTCTGGTTCATGTAGTTCACGCGCGTCAGGTCCAGGTTGTCGAGCGTAGCGGGATCCGCGATCGCGGTGTTGCTCAGATTGACGCGGGCCAAATAAGCGGCGCTGGCCGCGAACTGCGGGATCCAGGCCTCGCCCGGACCCAGCGGAAACCATCCGAGCACCGCATCGGCCCGCACCACTCCGGCGGCAAACCGGTCCCAAGCCACGAGCGCGGGCGCATAGTAAGGGCGAACCGCGAACGTCGGGACCGCTCCTGGCTTGGCGGACTTTCCGGCCGCGCCGGGGACCCAACCCCAGGCCCCATTGACCTTCAACCAGCGGCCATAATGCAGCGGACCAAAGCCCCACAACTTGTCATCCACCCAATTCATCCCCCACGGGCCGGCGCTGACAAAATGACCGGACCGGTAAGGCGCCCAATCGGGATCCACGTCCCTGGGAAACCACGCCATGCCATATCGATCGACCGGGCTCCAGGCGCCATGTTCGTCCAGATCGGCGTAGCCCGGTATGTCGCGCGAGACGTACTGCGCGGTGGCCGACAAATCCTCGCGCCGGTCGCGATCCACGCACCAGGTTTCAAACTGGTCGAGGGGACCGCCAAGCTCGATGGCGGGGCTGCCGCCCGCGGCGGCGCGGGCCTGCTTGCCCCGTGAAACCGCCATGGTCGCACCGTCGCTTCTGAACACCTCGGCGTCCCCAAAACGCACCGCGGCTACTACCACGTCTCCCTTTTCGCCGGCCTCCACGCGATAGGCTCCCAGCCGGTTGAAGTGAAAGGTGAACTGGGGCGTTTCGATCTCAAAATCCTCCCCCGGCGCCAAAGCGTGCAGACGCACGCTCAGCGTGCCGCTCTCCAGCCGGATCAACGTGGCTTGATTGCTTAGTTCCTGGATGGCGAAGCTGGTGCGACCTTCAAATCGAATCGCTGCATTCTCAGTCTGCAATTCGCCGCGGCCGTCGGCGCCACTCCAGAACCGGTCGCCGGTGGTGAACGGCCGGTTCACCTCCGCGGGAGTCGCGTCCTGGAGACCGGCGGGCGTAAGGCTGACGGCGCCTCCCATATAGCCGAGACGGGCGGCCCGGCGCGGCGGGTCGGCAGCTTGGTCCGCGGCCTGGGGCATGACCGGCGCAGCCAGCATGGCTCCCAGAATAGAGATGGTTACTACCGTTTTGAGGACGTTCAACGATTTGCCTCCCCAATGGCATTGGTTCTGGCGGGCGGCATTCCGGAAATCGCCAAAAGAAAACTTAGGACGATTGTACGATACTCGGCGCAATCGCGCAATAGAAAAACAGCGAAATAGTAACTGCCAAGCGCGCAAGTTACGCTGCAACCACCGAGAAACAAATGGTATGCTCTCTTTAATTGAGTTCTTTCCATGCCAATCGACGATTTCCGTCCGAGATTAGCCTTCCGCGTTGGAGTCACGGGGCACCGGGATCTGAACGCGAGAGCCTGCCGGGAACTCCGGCCTCGCGTGCGCACAAGGCTGGAACAGATCAAGCATTTGGCGGAACAAGCAGCCACGGAGTCGCAGGGCGTCTACGATGACGATGCGCCGGCAATCCTGCGCGCCATCTCACCGTTGGCCGAAGGCGCCGACCGGATCTTTGCGGAGGAAGCAATTGACCTCGGCTATGATCTCGAATGCCCGTTGCCATTCGATTGCCGGGAGTACCGCAACGATTTTGCGGACGAGATTAGTAAGCGGCAATTCGACGAGTTGCTGGCGAAAGCAGTCGCGGTTTTCGAACTGGACGGCTCACGGAGAGATGAACCCGCCGCTTATGCTCTCGTTGGCCAATTGGTATTGGACCAATGCGACATCTTATTGGCAATTTGGGATGGTAAGAACGCGAAAGGCGAGGGTGGAACCGCCGAGGTCGTGGCACACGCCAAGCGCCGCCGCATCCCTGTGGTGTGGCTGCACACGGATTCGGGCGCGCTGGACACTATTATCACGCCGAACGGAAGCGAGAACTGCGGCCGGGTTACCTGCGGAGGCATCGACGAGCGGATTAAAGATGCCGTCTGGCGTCTCCTGTTACCGCCAAGAAACCCCGATCCGGTCGGTTCCCTGCACCTTACCGAGCGGCTTCTCGCGCCCGTATTGGTCCGGGTTTGGAGACTTTACGAGACGGCGCTGACGGCCGGGTTGAGGCGTTCCCGGAGTCCTGCCGACGCTCCCCCCGAATCCCTTGCGATCCATGGTTTTCAAAAACAGTACGCCAGTTGGGACAGGTCGGCCAACCTCCTGGCCGGGCTTTACCGGGGAGCGTTTTTGTTGAACTACGCACTGGGCGTGCTTGCCGTGTTCCTCGCCATCCTCGGCAACGCGAGCGACCGCGATTGGGGTTGGGCGGCCGGCGAGTCGGTAACGATATTGATCGTCATCGTGCTGGTGGCCTCGCTGCGCAGACGCCGATGGCATCTCCGCACGGCGGATTGCCGGTATCTGGCGGAGCAGTTCCGGATCTTGTGTTATAGCTATCCGCTGGGCCTCGCGCCGTGCAAACCACACCCGCCCGCGTATTACTTGCCTGCGGAGTTGGGGGATAGTTGGGTGGAGTGGCACTCGCGCGCCATCGTGCGCCAGACACCGATGCCAACCGCAAAGGTAACCAATGATTACCTGAAGGAACATGCTAAGGCGATTCGCAAATGGGTGCGGGGACAGATCCATTATCACGATCGTAACGCAGCCAAGCTCGAAAGAATCGATCACAGTATCCATCTCTGGTGTTGGCGCTTTATCGTGACGGCCTTCGTCGCGGCTCTCCTGGCTTGGATCTTCCACTCCTCCGCTATCTTCCGCTTCGCCGAAGACCACTGTAACCTTCACGCGTGGCTGCTACTCTTCACCGCGGGCTTGCCGGCGGCATCGGCGGCGGCGCATGCCATATCGACGCAGGGCGAGTTCCGCAGGCTCGTGGACCGGTCGGAATCGATGGCCCGAGGGCTGCGGTCCAGTCTGAGCCGCCTGGATCCCGAGGCAGCGTCCAGCGCGGCTAAATTGCGGTGTCAGACCGAGCACCTGGCGCAGGTACTGTTAAACGAAGTGGCGGACTGGCAGGTATTGTATCGCAAACCCGCGCCGCCCCCCGGCTAGTGGGCTTCGTTCACGACCCAGCCGTTGCCATCCGGATCGCTGAAAGTCAGATACCTTCCTCATGGCGCAGATTGCGCGGCGGAAGTCTCTAACCCGCGCGCTGGTGACGTGGTTTCGGACGCTCCGGAATGGAAACAATGGCCAAACCATTGCTGACAGCTTCGTATTTAGTGTTATTTAGTGTCCATGGTGTTACGCCTTGCGCTCCGTGAGGCTGAACCAATTCCCCGAGTTATCTTTCATCACGGCTTCGATGCCGTAGAAGCGCTCCACCGGCGGCGCGCTGAACTCCACCCCCTTGGGCTTGAGATCTTCGTAGTCCTGGCGGCAATCGCTCGACTCCAGCACCCCGCCGCATAGAATGCCCTGCTCCAGTAGCCGCTGCAGACTGGCGGCAGTGTCTTTATCGAAATTGGGGCCGTCGATCTTCATCGGGATGACCAGTAACTCGGGCTGGCCCTTGGGGCCGACTGTCAGCCAGCGGAGACCGTTGTCCATGCGGGCGTCCGTGCGCACTTCGAAACCGAGTTTGTCGACGTAGAAGTCGCGTGCGGCGTCCTGGTCCAGGACATAGAGCTGCGTGTAACTGAGTCGCTGAAGCATGTGCATCTCCTCGCAGTTCCCAGAATACAAAACGCGCCGAGGGATCGCTTCTCGATTCTTGTGATTCTTAAAAGGCTTGATGCTCTGCCAGGAAGACGCGCTGAAAGCAGCCCGGAATATAGTACAACGGCCAGCGCACACCGAATCCGCCGAAGATGCGGCGCGCCTCGCCGCGGAACGCGGCTGGCGAAAGGCCCGTCAGGGAGCTGAAGCGCGTGCTGAACGAGCCGAGGCTCTCATAGCCGACCTCGAAGCAGATTTCCGTCACGCTGTGGTTGCCGGCCAGCAGCGGCATTTTGGCCCGCTCGATGCGCCGGCGGGTGACGAACTCGTGCGGCGTCTCGTTGGAGGACTGGGTGAACAGGCGGTTGAAATAGAAAGGCGAAAGGCAGGCCTGCCGGGCGGCTTCGGCCAGAAAAACGGGCCGCGCGTACTGCGCGGCGAGATAATCGCGGGCGCGGCAGAGGCGGCCGAACGTGCCGGCATCGAAAGGCCGCANNCGACGATCTGCGGTGGGCGCCGGGATCGCATGGCAGTTGACTTTATTCTTGCTTGGAAAAGCGCGATCAGCCGGCCGCGTGCTAAAATTTACGGAACGCCGCTTCACATCGGAGGAGAATTTCGCATGACCGCTCTTAGGATAACTGCCTGTTTCGCTTTAGCTGCGTTCCAGGCGGGCAGGGCACAAGTGAGCGTGACGACCTATCACAACGATAACGCGCGCACGGGCCAAAACCTGCACGAATGGATCCTGACACCCGCTAACGTGAACTCGAACGAGTTCGGGCGCGTGTTCGTGCAGCCCGTGGACGGATACATCTATGCGCAGCCGTTGTATGTGCCCAACGTTTCGATCGGCGGCAAGACTCACAACGTGGTGTTCGTGGCCACCGAAAACGACAGCGTGTATGCCTTCGACGCGGACAGTGCGGCCGGCGCGAATAAGAATCCGCTGTGGCACGTGAGCTTCATCAATCCGCCGGCGGTGACCACGGTGGACAGCTACAACGACGCGGGATGCGGGGATCTGGTGCCGGTGATCGGCATCACCGGCACGCCGGTAATCGACACCAGCACCGGGACGCTGTACGTAGTGGCCAACACGAAGGAGAGCGGGGCATTTTTCCAGCGGCTGCACGCCCTGGACATCACCACGGGGAACGAAAAGTTCGGCGGGCCGGTGGCCATCCAGGCCACCGTGGCGGGGACGGGCGACGGCAGTTCCGGCGGGCGGATCTCCTTCGATGCGCTGAAGCAGAACCAGCGGCCCGGACTGCTGCTGGGGGGCGGGGTGGTGTACATCGCGTCGGCCTCGCACTGCGACATCGGGCCGTATCACGCCTGGGTGTTCGCCTATAACGCGTCCAACTTGCAGCAGGTTTCGGTGTGGAACTCAACGCCCAACGGCAGCGACGGGGGTGTATGGCAGGGAGGCGGCGGGCCGGCGGCGGATGCGGCCGGAATCTACCTTGCAACTGGAAACGGCACCTTCGACGTGAACACAGGCGGCACGGATTGGGGAGACACCATCTTGAAAATCGGCGGTGCGTCCGGCCGAAAGCTGCGGGTACTGAGTTACTTCACGCCGTTCAACCAGGACGTGCTGTCCCAGAACGACACGGACCTGGGCGCGGGTGGAGTGGTGCTGTTGCCGGATCTGCCGGCGGAGTCGGCGCACCCGCATCTATTGGTGCAGGCCGGGAAGGAAGGCAGCATCTACCTGGTGGACCGCGACAACATGGGCGGTTACAACTCCACCACGGACCAGGTGGTGCAGGAACTCCCGGGGGCGACCGGCGGGATCTGGGGGATGCCGGCTTACTGGAATAACACGGTCTACTTCGGCGCGCAGAACGACAACCTGAAGGCGTTCTCGTTCAACGCCAATAGCAGCGGGCAGTTGTCGGCGTCGGCGGTTTCCTATTCGCCGGAGAGTTTTGCGTTTCCGGGGCCGACGCCCTCGATTTCTGCCAACGGCAGCGGCAATGGCATCCTGTGGGCCATCCAGACGGACGCCTACGGGTCGAACGGTGCGGCGGTGCTGCACGCGTACGACGCCACCAATCTGGCGAACGAGCTGTATAACAGCACGCAAAACAGTTCGCGCGACACGCCTGGGCCGGCGGTGAAGTTCGCGGCGGCGACCGTGGTGCATGGCAAAGTTTACGTGGGGACAGCCACGCAACTGGCGGTCTTCGGCTTACGGCCGCCGCCGGCGGCTGCGCCGGCGTTCAGCCCGGCGGGCGGAGTTTATGCCTCGGCGCAAAGCGTCGCCATCACCAGCACCCCGCCGGGGGCGAGCATCTACTATACGACCAACGGCGCGCCTCCGACGACCCATTCGACACTTTACGCGGGTCCGGTGACCGTGAGCAAGACGGACACGATCAAGGCGATTGCAGTGGCGGCCGGGATCCGGCCGAGCCTGGTGA
>PKYZ01000751.1 GCA_003132865.1 Bryobacterales bacterium | reverse complement strand
GGAGCTCCGGGCATTCCCCAGGCAGCCCAAGCCAGCCGCGCAGTTTCGGAACGGCCAGCGTCTTGCGGATAGAAATGCCCTTGGGACGCGAGCATGGTCCTTCCCCTGCGCGGGCCGCGAATCCGACAGGCAAGCCTCTACCGAAGCGTCGTAACCTACACTGGCAACAGGGTCACAGACGATGACAGAACCATCAATTGCGACGATCGCCTGAGGGATCCTGTGCGGTTTGATTGGCGGCGCTCTCGCGTTCTTCGGCGCCATACTCGCAGTTAAACTGGGTGTGAAGGACCTTGAAGCAACCGAACTCCGGCGCCAAAAACTTGATTGCATTGTGAATCTGTACGGGCTGCGCTATGTGCTCAGCCCTGACCCGGTTCAATGTGATGAAGACCGGCTCCATACACGACCTCTCCCGGGCTGCTTATGCGGTTCGTGCACCACACTGGTGTACGAGGGGTAAAATGTGAGTATGCCCAGGACGAACAAGCTGACCCGCCGTCGTCGCACTAAGCCAGTCCGCCAGAGCGTCACAATTCCAGGCCCGCTCGCGATTGAGGTACGCCGCGTCGCCCAAGAACGTCAGCTTACGATGAGCCGCGCTCTGGTCGCGCTGGCGGAAACGGGCGTCCGCGCCGAAGCCGAGGCGAAGGAGAACCTGAAGGCCGCCTACCGCCGATTCATGGACGAGCAGGAACCTGCCCGAAAGGAGGAAGCGGGGAAGAACTTGGTCCGCGCAGTTTTCGGGAAGGACTCTATTGCCGGCGATACAGTTCTCTGATCTCCCTCGCGCGCTCTGGGAGCATCTTCTAGAACGGGTACAGCAGCGACAGATTTCGTTGGCCGACCTCGGGCGGTTGCAGGAGTGGGTGGGATCGGGGCCGGTGGCTCCCGAAGGCGACTGATACAAGGACTTTGGCTCTTTCAAGTTGTGCGGTTCGGGGAAGTACCCGAGAACAGTGCTCACAAGGAACATGAAGGCATTTGGGGAGGAAATCGAGTAGCACCTGCAGGTAGCGACCGGCGTTTTTGACTTTGCGGGCTCGCATTTCAATTGAGGTTTCCCAATGTCTCTCGAACAAGCAATTCTGGAAGAGGTCCGGGCGTTACCGGTCGAGAAGCAGCAAGAGATCCCTGAGTCATGCTGCCCGCCTCCGCGCCGCAGCGGGCAAGAAGCAGCCATTCAAGAGCGTGAAGGGCCTTTGGGCCGGCTTGGGGATTTCGCTCTCCGCGAGCGAGATCGAGGAGAACCAGCGCGAAATGTGGCGGAACTTTCCAAGGGAAGATATTTAATGCCTGCCGTCACGGTGGATTACTCGGCGGACCCTCGCTTATCGGCCCGAGCGGCCGACGTTCTCGATTCGGCGACAGCGGCCGGGGATTCATTCATGTCCCCTCTATCTGCCTCATAGAACTGACGTGCTTGGTCGAGAAAGGCCGTTTGCCAGTGGCGGCACGCAAGCGAGATCGAAGGACTCCAGCCGGCAACTCAGGAAGTTCCGCCGGTCATGGTGTTTTCGCGAAGACGGCGTTGGATTACTCGCCCTCCACCGCGAGAAGGTCGCGAACCGCTGCGAGTAACCGTGGGATGTCCCGTTCCACAATAGCCCAGACCAAGTCCGTATCGGCCCCTCGTATTCGTGGATCAGAACATTGCGCAGGTCGTTCATCTCGCGCCAGGGAATAGCGGGATGTGCCGCCCGGAAGTCCGCGCCCACCTTCCGGGAGGCCTCACCGATGATTTCCAGATTCCGGCAGACCGCGTTGAAAAGAATGGAAACAGGAACGCTACCGTGTTCGCGCAGACCATAGCACTGAACCAGTTCTTCGCCGCAATCCCGAATATGCAGCAGATAGATCCGTGGATCGGATGAACTCATGGGATCACAGGGGTTGAGCTTCCGCCAGGACGCGCTCCCGAATATAGCGCAAGCTGTTCGGCGTCACGACATCGACCGTGGCGCCGAGCAAATCCTGGAGATCCAACTTCAGCCCGATAAGGTCAAGCAAGGTCCTGCCCATCTCGAACTCGACCAGAAAGTCGACATCGCTGTTCTCCCCATTGTCACCACGGGCCACCGAGCCGAAGACGCGGACATTACGCCCGCCGCGCGTTTGGGCTAAGCGGAGGATTTCGGCCTTTTTTTCGCGACGCAATGTGTCCAGCGTTAGCATGGTCCGACCTTCAAGTTCGCGCGGGCGCTGCTTCCGTGTGGAACCTGGTCCGGGCAGTTGAGCCTCAGGCGAAGAATCTTCGATCTTATGATAGCGCCCGCGATGCATTCCATGCCGCCCGTGCTGTGCTGCCGTCGGCCGCTTCGTCTATCCGCCTGGGCGCGTATTCGCGGCGCCAGCAATTCCGGCACGTCCTTCTCCGCCATTTCCCGGATAAGCTGCGGCTGCAAATACTCGTAGTCATGCATCACAATGTTGCGGGCGCCAAGAAGGCTCGACCAGGAATCTCCGGGTGGGCCCGGCGAAACGGCTCGTCCAGTCTGCGCGCGGCTTCACCGATGATCGTGATGTTCCGGCACACGGCATCCATAATCAGGGCGCTGGCGGGCCAGTCCGCTCCCCCGGTCGCCGTGTACTCGGCGATGCGCCGGCAACAGTCCCGGATGTGCATCACGTAGACGAGCGGGTCCTTGGTGGGCATGCGCGCTATAGGGGCACGGCCTCGGCAAGCACCCTGTCCCGAATATCATGGATGAATGTTTCGAGTTTCTACGAGGTCCACATCGACCCCCAACAGATCATGGAGACCCGAGAGTAATCCGCCAAATCGAGCAAGCCCCGGCCCCGATCCAGGTCCACGAGGAAGTCGATGTCACTGTCCGGCCGATTTTCGCCCGTGGCGACCGAGCCGAACACATGGACATTGCGGCAGCCGTGTATCTCTGCACAGTGCAGGATCTCGGCCTTTCTTTCCCGTCGCAATGTGTGCAGCGTTAGCATGTTTACCCTACTATGACAGCGCCTGCCGCGGACCTGTTTCGGCGCGGGTGACCGCTCCCTCACGGTCGCGGCTCAGTTGCGATTGGGACCATCACCCATCACCCACCCGCCGCACCCGCTAAACTGGTATTTTCAGACTTTTTCCGCCACGCGGGCGTCATTTCACATGGAGCCGGAGCTTTGATTCTTCGGGCGGTCGAGGATGCCGACCTGATTCGTAAGGCGCGCCGGGGAGATGTGGAGGCCTATAACCTGCTCATTTCCCGATGGGAGAGGCGCGTCTACAATTACCTGTTGCGCATCGTCGCCAACCGCGAAGACGCTCTGGATCTGAGTCAGGACGTTTTCTTGAAGGCATACCAGAATCTCCGCAAACTGGATGACCCGGCGCGGTTCGCCCCG
This sequence comes from Bryobacterales bacterium, assembly GCA_003132865.1. Next base: position 1,641 of record PKYZ01000751.1, on the reverse strand, counting down.
TGGCTGTACCGCATCGCGCATAACGAGGCCTATTCGCTGTTCCGCAAGCGGCGGCCCGAAGGCGAGACCGAGGAACTCCAGCCGGAAACCCTGGAAAGCCCCGGCAACTTCACGGCGTTTCCAGAGGCCAGAGTTGCATTACTTGCCCCCACCTCGAGGCCGGCGCCTGGATGAGTCAGCCGGTCTAAGTATCTCCACGCCACGCACGAGCCCAGGGAGGGGTGCGCGGCCTGAACCACTTGCCCTCTGTCTCGACGCGGCTCACCGCCGATTTCATTGGGCGCGGCCTCAATCCTTTGCCTCACGGGGATCGTCCGTCGGCGAATGTCCATGGCGCACTGTATCATTATCTCCCTGACGCGTCCATCCTATGAAGAAATGGTGGCGGTGGATCACCAGAAGCCATGTCGATTGGTTGGCGTCACTCGAATCATAATCAGACCAAAATACGAACTGCGGGCCACCTACATATTTCGGCTCGCGGGCCATAAGTAGTTCGATGATGGCCCGGAATGGCCGCCCCACTGCAGTCGGCGTCCGCGTCAGTCCCGCCGTCGAATAGCTTACAGCCAAATAAGTTGACGGCAGGCGCACGCCCCGTTCGGTATAGAATAGGCCCTTGATAATTCTTGAGATGACTCTGTCAAACCGAAGCAGATCCACGGTTCCGACAAGAGCCGGGACTAAAATGCCGGCGGGACCGGAAATGAAGGCTTCCTTAATATCCTTAACTATCGACTGCCGAAAGCCTGCCGCCTCTGGTCTTACCAATGCGCGCGCGGCCGCATCCGAAATCGGTTTCAAAATCTCGTCTCGCTCTCCCTTCGCGCTCAACCCGATTATAGTGCGCAGATATTCGTCGTCCTTGGATGCTCCGTTATTACATTTAAAGCAGCTTGGTATCTTCAGCAAGCGCGACCATATGGACTCGGGATAAAGCGTCCTGGGCGGAATGTGGTCGTCGGTCAGGAGTGCTTCGCGCCCGCAATAGACGCATTCGCCAAGTTTTGAATTCTTGCGGTGTTTGGCCAAGCCGTATTTTAGCGCCGGGCCGACCTCGCCGCACGGGCACCTGCCAAAGACATATCGGCGGCAATGGCGCCGTAGCGGCTTAGTAAGGTCGTCGACGAAGTGTGTCCAGCGTCACCGTGGTCGTCCCTTCATTTTCACGCAGGTGCCCCTTTTCGTTGATCTGGTCCGGGCAGTTGAGCCTCGATCCAGGTATGCTCCATTTTATGATAGCGCCAGCGCCGGCAATTCCATGCCGCCGTACCGGCGCAGCTAATTCGACCCCTGGACCCTCGAGCGCGAGGTGGCGACCCGAATGAATGCTTCGACGATGGCGGAGCCGTTCCTTGCGAGTCAGCGGGAGTCGTCGCCCAGCAGACGGAGGCAGTACGCCAGCAATTCCGGTACGTCCTTCTCCGCCATTTCCCGTATGAGCCGCGGCTGCAAACACTCGTAGTCGTGCATCACTATGTTGCGGACGCCGACGAGACTCGACCAAGGAATCTCCGGGTGCGCTCGACGAAAGGATTCGTCCAGCCGGCGCGCAGCCTCACCGATGATGGTAATATTGCGGCACACCGCATCCATGATAAGAGCGTTGGCCGGCCAGTCCGGCCCACCGGCTGCAGTGTA
>PKYZ01000136.1 GCA_003132865.1 Bryobacterales bacterium | reverse complement strand
AGCGGCACGCTTTCGAGCAACGCGTCCTTCCTGGTCGTGCCATAGAGTCCGCGCTTTCTGCCCAGGAGCCCGGTTGGGATCCCGTCGCAACCGGCCGAAGACGGCCAGGCCAGCTCTGGCTTTCGGAAAGCGATTCGCTGGAAGCCGTAACCGGTTTGGACCTGGCCCAGGCCGTGCAGGCAGATGGAGTGGCCTTCCCGTGGGGGCCTCGGCGATCGACCAAAACGGCCAAACATGATTGCCTGAAGAACTGAGATTCGGTTGGCCGCGCCATTCATGGGTCGTTTTCGGATTCCGCAAGAATGTCCAGGAACTGGCGGCCGGTGACGATCTTCGTCTCCTTGTGGCGCTGCGGGAAGTGCCTCGTGTTGCCGGTCACGATATAGTTCGCGGCGGCGGCTTTGGCACATTCAAGGAACCGGTTGTCCGATTCCTGGCTGCAAATCGGATGGAAATGGCAAGGGCTTGGGTTGGCTCTGCGAGATTCGCGACCTTGCGGATGGATGCCAGTGCCGCTTCGATATGCCGTGGCTGCAGCTCTGAGCGCGGTCGGCGCAAAGCCTCTTCGTACTCGGCGAGCACGGGGATATAGAGAGCGATGCTTCGCCGAAGTGCCGGCAATAAATAGACGCTTGCGTACCGGCGGGCACTAGCAGCGCCGAAACGATGATGTTGGTATTCAACACGACCCGAGTCATCAGACGGGATAGTCAATCCTTCTTGGCTCGCCGGCGCCGGACGGCTGAAATCTCCGCGTTGATCTGCCTGGTAGTGAGCTTATCGGTGCCGCGGCGGCTGGAGGCCGTCCAGGTTTCCTTAAGCCAGTTGGGAGCCTGTTCGCGGAGGTGTTTGAAGAAGCGCTCACGCTCGATTTTACCGGCGGGAATCCGGTCGATGACGGTCTTGGGGGTGTAGGTAATCCGGCCGCCTTCCACTTTTGCCTCTAACACGTCGCCGCGGGTGATGGCGAGCTTCTCCCGCAAGGCCTGGGGGATCACGACCCGATATTTATTTTTGACGGTCACAAGGGCCATAGAAGACTTGGTTGAACAGTTCAAACTGTTCACTTCCACCTTAGGGCCTGTCAGAAGAATAAGTGTTACAGATCCCCACCGCTGCGGTTCCAGTGGGGCAGGCCCTCGGCCTGCGGCGGNNTCTTCGGCGAGCGCAGCTCGCCATCCGGATATACTATCCCCTGATGAATCCAAAGTGCCTCGCCATCCTTCTGCCCGCGGTCTTCGCCTCGGCCGCCTGTGCCCAACTCGCCGACCCCTTGTCGTTCGCGCTGCTCAAGGACTACCGCGCGTTCCGCTCGTCCAGCAACAATCCCGATCCCGAAAGCAATGACGATTCCAAGCGCCCCATCCCCGGCGAAACCATCGTCCTCGCCGACCTCCAGGGCCCCGGCATGGTGACCCACATCTGGCTGACCGCCGCCGCCAACGAGTACGGCTGGCCCCGGCTGCTGCGCCTCCGCGTCTACTACGATGGCAGCTCCACCCCCAGTGTGGACGCCCCGGTCGGCGACTTCTTCGGCGTCGGCCATGGCTTCGAACGCGACATCAACTCCCTCATGGTCCGCGACAGCTCCAGCGGCCGCTCCCGCAATTGCTACTGGCCCATGCCGTTCCGCCGCGCGTGCCGCATCGCCATTACCAACGAGGGACGCCGCCGCGTCTCCAACCTCTACTACCACGTGGATTGGCGCAAGCTTCCCTCGCTGCCTCCCAACGCCGCGTATTTCCACGCGCTGTACCGCCAGGCCCTTCCGGCCGCCGCCGGCAAGCCTTATGAAGTGCTCTCGGTCCAAGGCCGCGGCCACTACGCCGGCACCGTGATGAGCGTCATCCAGACCGCCGCCGGCTGGTTCGGCGAGGGGGACGATCGGATCTACGTCGATGGCGAAAAGACGGCCGGCATCCAGGGCACCGGCACCGAGGACTACTTCAACGACGCCTGGTCCCTGCGTGAGGCGCAAGGTCTCTACACGGGCGTGCCGGTGGCCGAAGGCACGGATGTGGGCGCGCGCATGACGGCTTACCGCTGGCACTTCGCCGACCCGATTCCATTCACCCGTTCGTTCCGTTTCGAGTTCGAGCACGCCGGTTGGACCTACAACCCCGATGGCTCGGTGCGCTCCGCTTTCGAGGAACGTCCCGACCTGTTCTCCTCCGTGGCCTTCTGGTACCAGGAGGGCATCGCCAAGGGATTGCCCGAGCCGCCCTATGGCCCGGCGCGCCTGCCCCACGGCAATGCGCAGCAGATCGAAGTGGAGGATCTCATCGCGGATGTGCGGACCGAAAACGGCAAAGCCGAGGTGCAGAAGGATGTGTTCTGGTCGCGCGACCTCTTGTTCCTCAGCGCCACCGCCCCCGGCGCCAGAATCCGGATTCCCTTCCAGGTCGAACAGGACGGAGACTAGGAGCTGACGGCCCAGATAGCGCACGCGCCCGACTACGGCATTTACGAGGCGCTGCTGGACGGCAAGCCCACCCCGCAGCCGGGACCCATCGACGCTTGGTATTCCGAGATCTATGTCGCCACCGATCACCTGCTGGGATGGAAGAAGCTCGCCAAAGGCGAACACACGCTGACCTTCGTCTGCACCGGCAAGGACCCCAGATCCTCCGGCTACAACCTGGGCATCGATACCTTGATCCTGGCGCGCATCGGTCAGGTTGTATCTGTGCCGCCGCCCCCGAAGTTCACGGCGCAAACGGCCATGCGCGCCCTTGACGATCCCGACCCCGTCATCCGCGGCCTGGCCGCGTTGACGCTGCGCGATGCGGGACCCGCCGCGAATCCGGCGCTCGACCTCCTCGTTGCGAGGCTGAAGGACCCCGACGAAAACGTGCGCCTGATGTCCGCCGAAGCCATCGCGCGCCAGGGAAAGCGGGCCGCGCGCGCGGTGCCCGCGCTCATCGCGGCCTGCGAAGTCTCCGGCGAGCATGTGCATGTGCTGCGCAGCGCGGCGGGCGCGCTGGGCGCCATCGGTCCGGATGCCGCACAAGCCCTGCCAGTCCTGCGCAAGCTGGAGGCAATCCCGCGCGTCCGCTGGGCCGCGCGCGCGGCCATCCGCCAAATCGAGTGAGATTGTGGGGCAGGGTTGCCCTGCGCCGGCCTCTCAGGCCGGCTGCAGCCCCAACCCCGGCCGGTCCGGCAGGATCAGCTTGCCCTTCTCCACCAGCACGCCCGTAAACGGATCGTTGGCAATCAGCAGATTGCCATCCAGGTCCGCATAGTCCACCAGCGGCGAAAGATGCGCGGCCGCCGTCACCGATACGGAGCTCGAAACCATGCAGCCCAGCATCGTTTTCAGACCGAGTGCCTTGGCCACCTGGATCATGCGGTGCGCTTCCAGAATGCCGCCCGCCTTATCCAGCTTCANNTGCACCCAATGCATCTCGTCCAGCATTTCGGCGGGCATGGGCTGTTCCACGAACTCGACGCCTTGCCCGGCCAGCCAGTTGATCTTGCGGACGGCTTCTTCCTTGTCCTTCCATCCTTCGTTGGCGTCCACCCGCAGAGGCTTGTCCGTCGCGCTGCGCACGGCGGCGATAGTGGCTTCGTCGGTGTCCAAACCCACCTTGATCTTCAGCACCGGAAAATCGGCCGCCTCCCGCACTTTCTGGCGCGTCTTTTCGGGATTGTCGATGCCGATGGAGAACGTCGTAACCGGCGTATCGCGCGGGTCTAGCCCGAAGTAGCGATAGAGCGGCACGCCCAGCTTCTGTCCCACCCAATCCATCAGCGCAATATCGATGGCCGCCTTGCCGGCCCACTCGCCTTCCACTCGGCCGAACACTTGCTGCATGACCTTGGCGAACTGCCACGGATCGGCCGCCGCCAGCAGATCGCGCACGGATTCCACGGCCTGCCGCCCGCCTTCCGCGTTCTCGCGATAGCGCACGATGGGCGCGCCTTCGCCGTGGCCCGTGATGCCGCCCATGGTATACTCGGCGTAGAGCGTGTCACGGTAGTCACTTGAGGACATGGTAGTGGTCCAAGTGTGACGTAGCTTCAAATGTTTTATTTCCGTGCGCACCGTGGCGCGTTGCGCGCCGCTGCCAGAGCATGCCAACAGCGCCGGCCATCCGGCCTGAGCCAGGAAGAAATGACGGCGATTCATTGGAGCCTCCTGCATGCGACCAACAAGCGGGTCCAGTGCGGGTCGCTGAGATCGCAGATCTGGACCACCGGGCGGATCCAGATGGCCGCGTTGATGAATTTGCCTTCGCCGATATACATGCCGGTGTGGGTGATGTGATCGGCGGCGCTGCCGAAGAAGAGCAGGTCTCCGGGCTTCAGATCCTCCCGCTTCACCGGAACCACGCCCTGCCATGCGGCTTGCACGTCGGCATCCCGCGGGATGCGCGTGCCCCGCCGCCGGCAGAGCATCTGCGTGAACCCGGAACAGTCGTAGCCATAGCTGGATGTGCCGCCCCAGGTATACGGCAAGCCCAGGAAGCGGCGGCTCAGTTCAATCGTGCCTTCGATGGAGAGCGGCTGGCTTTCGAAGGAAACGTCGCCGCGCTGCAGCCAGCCGGAGCGATCGTCGGGCAGGCGGACTTCGAGCCAACGCCAGTCGTCCTGGGGCTCGGCAATCACCTCCAGGCGCGTTTCGAACGGCGCCGTAATCAGCGGCCGGCGCTTAGTGACATTGGGCTCGCGATAGATGTGGGCGAACAGGCTTTCGACCCAGGCCACGCGCCCACCGGACGCATAGGCTTTGTCGCCGGCGCCCAGGCGGCGCAGATCGTCGGCCGGCATCCAGCCGGTGTAGTCGTCGGGTGTGCGCACATGCAGCCATCCCGGCAGCGTCTCCACCACGCCGATGTTGGTCCCATAGATCGCCTGCGATACGACTTCGGCGTCTTCAGTTGGTTCGGCGTACATGTTGGCGACGGGCTTGAGGACCACGGCCTCGGGCACGGAGGCGGCGAGCAGGGCCAAAGCCATAAACAGGTGCATGGGACCTGATTTCAGACTAGCAGCAGATCGCACGATGGCGCTGAGTGGGACGGACCCCTGGTCCGTAGCCGGCCCCATGGCGGGCCTCCGCCGAGTACGTCCCTTCGGCTATCCCTTCGTGAGCTTGAATGCAAGCAACGCCAGCCCAGCTGGAATCAGGAGCGCACAATCCACGACATACGGTTGCCAAAATTGAACGTCAATCCCAGGCCGATACGCTTCTCGACAAACAACGCCGGGTCGCGCGGGTTGTAGTTAGAACTGATCCCCATGCCAGCACACCTCAGGCGTGATTTCTCCAGCCTCTGCGCCAGTTTGCGCGCGGCGCCGAAGGGATAGCCAGATCATCACGGCGAGGAAACTGAGGGATGCGGCGAGGAAAGCCACCAGCCCTCCCGCGGAGACCATGTGAAGCGGCAATAGCCCGGCTGCCGAGGAACTCGCAGCGATTACACAGGCGACTACAATAGGAACTATCTGACCGGCGGGGTGCCGCGCGCTTCTACGCGAACCCCACGAGGTAACGGCGGATATTACCGAGAGGAACAGGACCACGCCGGTACCCAAAAACAGCGGACCGTAGACACCCGCAAAACTGCGCGTGGACCAGCCGTTGGGAGTCCCATCCGCTCCCCAATGCACGGGGAAACGATCCGGGATCGCATTCCAGTGGAGACGAAGGTAGAGCGCTGTCCCGGCCAGTATGCAAGAGGAATCGCAAACAGCAGAAATTGCCGGAGTAGGCGATCGTCGGCATCCGTCAATCGCGCCTCGCGCGTGGAAGGCGCAGGCAAGGCAAAATGTCGAATTTCGATCCGCCGCCGGGAGAAGACCCAGCCTGCGGCAGCGAGCGGTATCAGGAATGCGGCCTCCACCCACAGGACAGCCCAAGACAATGGCAGCCCCAGCGAGACAACCAAGGCCGCGGCCTCCAGGGCAGTAGGTGCAGTTCATAGCGCCGCAAGGCTTGCCGGCCTTCATTTCCGTATCGAATCTCGCGTGGAACGGCGACTCCGAAGAGGCGATCGGGCCACGGCACGAAGGGAAGCGCATGCAGGCTCGCGAGAGCGACGGCGAGAGGGAACAACAAATAGAGTCGGATAGACATCATGCTTCCAGCTTTTCGGCAACCAGGCGTAACTCGGTGGCAATCGCCCGAGGGGACAGTCCCTCGGCTCGCATCTGTGCGACCATCTGGCGGATATGCCGCTGAAATCCAGTGACCATCTCGCGGCTTCGACCAGAAGGGACCTGGCGGTCGATCACCTTGGCGCGCCGTCCGTGCTTCACGTCCAGCCAGCCTTCTTCGGCAAGCTGGCGGTAGGCCTGGGCGACAGTATTGAAGGTGATGTCAAGCTCCAGGGCTAAACGGCGGACCGAAGGAAGAAGATCTCCCGGTACGAGATCGCCGTCGACCAGATGCGTTCGAAGCGCATCCACAATCTGTCGATAGTTCGGGACAGGTGAATTCAGCTTGCTGTCAACAGACCTCGGGCGGGTTGAAACCGCCGTGTTGGAGCAGCGCCGGGAGGCGGACGGCGATATCCAGAAGCTGTTCCAGTTTACTGGGATGTTTGTGGATCGCTGACGCGCGCGCCAATCCAGTCCGCTATGTCGCCGATCGCTTCCGGCGATACATGGCCGGGCTTGTCGTACTCTTCCGGAGTGCTCTGGCCCTCGCCCGCCACGAACAGGTGGTTGAGCTTCAGATAACTGCGCATGGTCGCGTTCTTCTTCTGAGACAGGCCGGTCTTCCATAGATTGAAGTCTGTCATGCGCACCTGGTAGTCGCGCTCGCCTTGCAGGATCAGCATGGGCACCGGGCTGGCCGCGGCCAAGGCCGGGGGATTGTAGCCTTTCAAGTCCGCTTTGTATTTCTCGGTGGCACCCGGCAAGACCACCCACGGATCGCGCCGGATGGCAGCCAATCGCGCCTGTTGGGCCGCCGTGATCTCGCGTTCGAGGCCGAATATGTACTCGAACTGCTCGACGATCAGCTCTTCGAGCGGCCGCACGCTGCCCGCCATCACGATGACGCCGGCCAGGGTGGGATCGGCCTGCATGATGCGCGGCATCATGTAGCCGCCCTGGCTGTGGCCCAGCACAAAGATTCGCCGCGCGTCGATGCCATCCTGCTTTCGCAGCATCGCCGCCGCCAGAACGGCGTCTTCCACCGTCTCGCGCGTCATCGTGAAGTTAGGGTCGGCGGCGCACTTCTGCGGATAGACCTTGGTGCGCTTGTCATAGCGCAGCACCGCGATGCCGCGCGTGGTCAACCCCTCGGCGAGGTCGCGGAAGACTCTGACGCCGCCGACGCTCTCGTCGCGATCGTTGGCGCCCGAGCCGTGCACCAGCACTACGGCGGGCCACGGTCCTTTCCCATGGGGGACCGTCAGTGTGCCGGGCAGTTTCCACTCATCCGTGCCCACGCTGATGTCACGCGAGGAAAACGAATCGGGCCGGCTGTAGGACGGAGTTTCATACGGCGCTGCCTTCGGCTCCGGCGGGCGGAACCACGTCCCCTGAATCTGCCCCGCGGGGTTCCAGCTCACGATGAAGTTCAGCGTGGCCACTGACCAGTGCACGGGGATGGTGACTGTGACTCCATCGCCAGTGTGGCGGGTCTGCGGCGGCTCCTGGCTTTGCGGCCGGCCCAGGGCGGTCATGAGCTGGGAGATCTGCGCCGCGTAAGTTTGGAGCGCGATCGCCTTCTTCATTTCCGGCGAGAACTGCGCATAGAATGCCTCGCACTTCCCCGCCAGCACCATCTCCAGCGCCTGGCGCGTTCGCTCTTCCGGCGACTGCGCAACGGCGAGCTGCACGACCGGCATGGTGACGATTGCGAGCGCCCACGCCGTGCCATACTTCAGGGTCCGCATACACCTATTGTAAGGTTGTTCAGGCAGTTCAAGTCCTCAACGACTCGCCGGCTTTCGAGCGATAATAGGAACAGAGGTGTTGGAGTTCACCTTGAACCGCCCATTGGGCAGATGACTCCTACATAGGATCTTCCCAATGGCGACCGAGAGTCCGTTGAACGAGGCACAGCGGCGGCGAATTTTCAGCAACGCCCAGTACGCCGATAAGCTCCTCTCGGATGTCGAAGCCATCCTCAGCGCTTCGGAATCGAAATCGATTTTTCCGAAGTACGTTGCGGATCTCTCTCCCCCACAAGTCAAGCTGATTCGCAGTTACATAGCCCGCTTCCGCAATCAACTGGCGCGCGCTATGGACGGTTTGGGTATCGTTCCGGAGGGACCCGCCCTCGGTTCTCTGCACTTCATCCGGGTGACCCTCACGTTCGTGCGAATTGCGGTCCAGGAGATGGCTCCCCATTATCTGCGCGGCTATGGCGAGGTGGCTGAGAGTGTGACGCCTCAACTCCAAGGGCTCTGCGCCGAGTTGGAAGGTTTACTGGAGAGGCTGAGTGCTGCCTTGGCGGATGGTCCCGCAGCCGACCTCCAGGCCCGGCTGGAGCGCCTCCAGCAAACTGCGGGAGAACTCGATCTGCTCCGGCTGATAGATCGAATCGTCGCCGATCGCGGACTGGTGGAACTGCGTCCCCGTCTCTCGATGATTGTGGAGCGCCTGGAATCCAATCGGTTTGAGATTGCGGTGTTCGGCAGGGTCAGCTCGGGAAAATCGTCTCTACTGAACCACATCCTGCAGACCACGGCATTGCCGGTCGGCGTGAATCCGATTACGGCGGTCCCCACCAGGCTGATCCATGGCGGCCAGGCTTTGCTGACCGTAAGCTTCGCGGATCGCAGGGTGGAGGCGCTGCCGATCGAGCGCCTGCCGGAGTTTGTCAGCGAGATGCATAACCCGGCGAACGGCAAGGGCGTCGTGCGCCTGGTGGTGGCACTGCCTTCCGAACGCCTGCGAAGCGGGCTCGCATTTGTGGACACGCCGGGCCTGGGTTCGCTGGCGACGGCGGGAGCGGCGGAAACGTTGGCGTATCTGCCGCAATGCGATCTCGGTGTGGTTTTGATCGCCGCCGGAAGTCCTCTCAACGACGAGGATCTCTCGACCATCCTGCGCCTCTATGAGGCGGCGATTCCCGTCAAGGTTCTGCTGAGCAAGGCGGACCTGCTGTCGCCTTCCGATCTCGAGTCCGCCCTCGAGTACACCGCCCGGCAGCTTCGCGCGCACTTGGGTGTGGAGCTTAGCGTCCACCCGGTCAGTACGGCCTCCTCGCACGCGCATCTGCTGGAACAATGGTTCTCTGGAGAGATCGCACCCCTCTACGAGAAGCATCGGCAGCTCGCGCAAGAGTCGAGCCACAGGAAAGCCGCGGCGTTGCGCGAGGCGGTGGCAGCGGCGCTCAAGGCGAAACTGAATCGGAGTGGGACCGGTCCAGGGCTGGCGGCGGATGAACTCCTCGCCCTGGAGCGCGACTTGCGCGAGTCGGCCGGCAAGCTGGAACAGGCCAGGGTGTTCTGTCTGCGCGCCTCCGACGAAATACGCGGCTTGACTCCAGATGCGCTGAACGAAGCGGCGGATGCGCTGCTGGCTGTGTGGACCAGCGCCGCCGCGAACGGGATGGACTCGGGCGCCGCCGTCACGAAGGCGATTGCGAAGACGGCCTCCGCTGCAACCCAGGTGCACACACATCTCCAGGAACTCGCCCGCACGCTGGCGGCGGCATTACAGCGGACCGCCAAAGCGTTGGGCAGTAACGATGCGCCGCCAGAGGAGGAACTCCTGCACGCCGTTCATGAGATGCCGCGTTTTGATCTGCCACCCGTGAGCGGGAACTTCGATCGCCCGTGGATTCGGTATCCAAGAACGCTGGCGCGCAAACGGATCCACGGTAACCTTCGGCTGGTCCTCGAAGAGCCGCTCTCGAAGGCATTCAACACACACGCGCGGCTGGTCGAGAACTGGGCCCGCGGGGCCTTGGCGGAACTCCAGTTGAGATTTGACGCTTCGGCGGATGGCTACCGGGCGCAGATGTCTCGGCTGATGTCCCGGGGGGCCCTGGCAACTGAGGAGCGCCAAGCGATTCTCGACGATCTGGCCCGCCTCGCTGTAAGTTTTCGGTAATTAACCGGCC
>PKYZ01000638.1 GCA_003132865.1 Bryobacterales bacterium | reverse complement strand
CCAAGCGGCCAGAGACCTAGTGGTGAATTCCGACACTGGATCACTTTGACAATTTCTCCCTCGCAACGGCGCGGTCCTGATCGGTGAACAGGTCCTTCCATTTCGGCTTGAGAAGCAGGGATTCGACCGAAAGATCGAGCCTTCCGTGCTCTTTCAAGAAGATGAATCCGGCTGTTTGGAATGGAGCACCCTCCGGACAGGAGAATTCTTGGTAAATGCGACGTGCCCAATAGGGCCTTCGGAGAAATTGCTCGGAAAGGTCTGACGCCATCATGTAGGTGCGCCCCTCGAAAGCCGTCCTCAGGTCCCGCCAAAGCGCCGCAACGACGCACAACTCGTCCAGGCGGGGCTGAAGCCCCGCTCGGACTAAAGTCCGCCCTCCTTCAATACTTCTTCAAAAACTCGGCTACACTATCCTGCTGCGCCGCCTTATACGCCGTGCAGATGCGAATACCTTCCAGCGCCTGCGCCAGGTTGCGCCTGGTGCCGGCAAACCGATCGACCTTCGGCTCGAAGAATGCCCTCACTTCTTCGCCTGACTTCTCGTCGCAGAAGGCGCCCCCCACAAACGGCAAGAACTCGCCGAACCCAAACGTCGATCCAGCGGGTATCTTGGCGACAAGTGCAGCATAGTTGGTCTTCACGAACTCGAAGGGAAGAGACCTGGTCTCGGGCACGCCAATCGGTCCGAAAAGCAAGGTGTTGACCTCCCGTAGATCGAATTCGGGCTTGAGCACCAACTCCATTGCGGTACGCGCGATGTGCGGATCGCTGAAAGATCCCATGGCGCCTAGGATGAGGTCCCGCTGGTGCCGGTCTTCGGTGCTGGGCAACGCCGCCAACAATTGTTTGAAGAATGCCTCGTCGCCGGTGCGCGCCGCCACGTTGAGCAACGCCCCCACGATATCCGGATCGACGGCGGTACGGTCCGTGAGCCACTGCCCGGCCAGTTGCCGGGCTTCGGCCGCCAGCGATCCATCGACGCCCCACAGCGCCACCAGCGGCACAATCGAGGAGCGTGTCAGGCGTGTTTCGGCGCCTTCTCCAGCTTTCGCTTTCCAGCCCAATTGGCGCGCCCGCGCGCCGAACGCCCGGTCGACCAACCGGGCATAGTTAGGCCGCAGTTCTTTGGGAACCATGTAGTCGTGTACGCCTGCGATGATGCCGATGGTCGAATCCACCACCTGGCGCACCGGATCGTTCGCAAACGCGACCGCCAGCGCCAGCGATTCTCCGCTCTTGATTTCGCCCATCCCGGTGAGCGCGTCCACGTCTCCCAGCGCCGCGACCCGCTCGGCCGCCGAGAGGCGCGCGGCGCCACCGGCGAGCAGCTTGTCCAATAGATCGCCCTCATAGCGCGTCCGGTAGTAGCCTTTCCCATCGGCATTGGCCTCCACCCAGGCGGGGCAACCCTTAGCCTCCGCGAGTTTCCAATCCACGGAAGCTTCGGTCAGCAGCGTGCACTCGCGATGCGCGGCGTCGCCGTCGCCGTATCGCACGCACACCGGAACCTGCCAGGTCTGCTGCGTCGAACCCGTCGTGCCCAAAGGCAGCGCGCGCTTCTGGCTGAGATGCAGAGTGGCCCCGCCCGCCGCGCCGCAGCTCAGCTTGACGGACACCAGCGGCACGCCCGCCTGATCCAGAAACGTCGAGAACGCCCGCCCCACTGGCTGGCCGCCCGCCGAAGTGAGCGAATCCAGAAAGTCGCCCGCCGTCGCGTTGCGCCACGCGTATTGGCGCATGTACCGCTGCACGCCGCGCCGGAAGGCATCCTCGCCCATCCAGTTCTCGAACATCCCGATGACGGCCTCGCCCTTGCTGTAGGTGATGCCGTCGAAAGCGTTCGCGATGTCGTCGTTGCTTTCGATGGGCTGGCGGATCTTCCGCGCGGAGACCAGTCCGTCGCCGCCCATGGCGCCCATGCGCGTGTTCTGCTCGTCGATCACGGTGTTCCACTCCGGCTTCCAATGGCGCACGATTTTGTCATCCATCCAGGAAGCGAACGCTTCGTTGAGCCAGATATCGTCCCACCAGGCCGTGGTCACCAGGTCGCCGAACCACTGATGCGCCATCTCGTGCGCAATTACCAGTGCGTAGCCGCGCTGGCGGTCGATGCTATCCTGCGCCGGGTCGCGCAGCATAAGCGACTGCACGCAGGTGATCAGTCCGGCATTCTCCATCGCGCCGCCAAAAAGCGGGACGGACAGGAGGTCCAGCTTCTCGTAAGGATACGGCACGCCGAAGTAGTCTTCGAGTTCGGCGAGCAGCGGCCCGGTCACCTCCGCCGCGTACTTGGACTGTGCGGCTTTGCCTTTGGGGGTGATCATGCGCAGCGGCGTGTGGTTCTTGCCGGCCTTGCCCGCGTCCACGAAATCGAAAGGCCCCACGCCCAGCGCCACCAGGTAGCTGGGCAGCGGCTTGCTTTCAGCGAACACCATCTTCTTGCGGCCGCCCGGCTCATCGGTCTCCGACTGCACGGGCGTATTGGAGACCGCGGCATCGGACTTATTAACATGCAGCGTAAGTTGCCAGGGTGTTTTGAAATTAGGCTCGTCGAAGCATGGGAAAGCCCTGCGCGCGTCGATCGATTCGAACTGCGAGTAAACGTACCACGTGCCGGCGTCCTGCTCCTTGAACAGCCCGTCACTGCCAATCTTGTTGAAGGCGCCGTGATACTGGATGCGCAGTTGCGCCGGACCAGCGGGGATCGCCGAGGCGATGGCAAATCCGGCGAATTCGGTCCCGCTGGTTTGAACTTTCACCGCCAGAGTGCGCCCGCCCGCGGTCAGTTGGGCCGTGTCGATCGTGAGATCGCGGGCATTCAGCCAGACGACATCGGTGGGCTTGCGCACGTCCATGTCGATTTCGATTTTGCCGGTGAAGGTGTCTTGTTGCGGAATGACGGTGAGGTCCAGGCGGTAGCGCACGGGCCGCACGTCGTCGCCGAGGCGGAGCTTGGGCGGCTCGGCGGCGGCGCAAATGGCAAGGAGGAGGACGGTGAAGCAGGACTTTGACATGTATCAGATTGTCGCACCTCTCAGGTCCCACGGCGTTCGCCGCGACGGATGTGTATATGATGGTCGTATACTGGAGTTGTGGCGGCCGCGGATCCGTTGGACAGTTGCACCGGGTTTGACTGGGACGAAGCCAATTTCCACAAGAACCGGGAACGGCACCAAGTGACTCCGGAGGAGGCTGAAGACGTCTTCTTTCATGAGCCATTGGCAGTTCGCGGCGATGTACGTCATTCAAGAGGCGAGAAGCGATACTACGCGCTGGGACAGACAGGCGCCGGCCGCCGATTGCTTGTGGCGTTCACGATCCGAGGGGATCTGATACGGGTGATCTCGGTCCGCGACATGAACCGCAACGAAGGTAAGACCTATGCGAAATACGAAGAGGAAAGCGCTTCCTGAATTCAAGAGCGAGGACGACGAAAGGAAATTCTGGGCCACTGCGGATTCGACAGAGTACCTGGACTGGTCATCGGGAAAACGCAGGAAGCTCGTACATCTCAAGCCGTCGCTTAAGACGATATCGCTGCGCCTACCCGTTTCCATGATCGAGGATCTCAAGCTGCTGGCGAATCAGCGCGATGTGCCGTATCAGTCGCTGCTCAAGGTGTTCCTAGCGGAGCGGCTGATGCGAGAGCGGCAGGGGCGGGCTGGAGGGTAGGGTACGGGATGGCGGCTGGCGGTATCCGCTGATAAGATTGAAGCATGTCGACGCTGTTAGAGAAGGCCTTGGAAAAAGTCGTCGCCCTGCCTGAGGATGAGCAGGATGCGATTGCATCCCAGATCCTGGCGTCGCTCGCCGACGAAGACGCCTGGAAGAAGGGCTTTGCCGGGAAACGCGATGTGATCCGTCGCATGGCACGGGAAGCCCTTGCGGAGGACGAGAAGGGCGAGACGCTTCCGTTGGACGATTTGCTTTGATGCAGTCCCGGACCACCCGGCGGTTCTGGCGTCTGTTCTCCGATCTACCCGTGGACCCGCAACGGGACGCCAAGCGCGCCTATCGTCTCTTCCAGAGCAATCCTGCGCATCCCGAATTGCAGTTCAAGAAACTCGGAGGCGAGGATGACATTTATTCGGCTCGCATCGGTCCTGAGTACCGCGCTCTGGCAGTCGTGAAGAAAGACCGCATCGTCTGGTACTGGATCGGCAATCACTCCGAATACGACCGTCTGGTCTGATCCATTGGCGAGCTGTGCGCACCCAATCCAGCGCGCTTCCCACGCCCCCCTTCCGGGCCGCGCCAGCATGCTACACTCTCCTCTATTCCAGAAACCGCCACCGAACCCCAACTGCGCCGCGAACTAGGTCTGCGCGATCTGGTGTTGTTCAACATCGCCGCCGTCATCGGCATCCGCTGGCTGGCAGCCGCCGCTCACACCGGACCGGTCTCCATCACGCTCTGGCTGCTGGCCGCGGGCTTCTTTTTCATTCCCTCGGCGCTGGCCGTGGCCACGCTCTCCGCCAGGTTCCCGGACGAGGGCGGCATCTATGTCTGGACCAAGCGGGGCTTCGGCGACTGGCACGGCTTCCTCTGCGGCTGGTGCTACTGGCTCAGCAATCTCTTCTATCTCCCCAACCTGCTGCTGGCCGGCGTGGACATGGCCGGCTACGCGCTGGGTCTCTCCGAAGTCAAGATCTATGTCATCTCCGCCTCCCTCTTGATCCTCTGGCTGGGCCTCGCGACGAACATCTTCGGCCTCTCCATCGCCAAGTGGACCAACAATGCCGGCGCGCTCGCCACTTACACCTTCGGCGCGCTCCTCATCGTCTTCGGGTTCACGGCGTGGATGCGCACCGGTTCGGCAACACCCATCCAACTCGCGCCCCACTGGGACCTGGACAAGGTGAACTTCTGGTCGCAGATAGCCTTCGCCTTCGGCGGCCTGGAATTGGGTGCCATCCTGGGCGGCGAAATTCGGGACCCGGCGCGCAACGTGCCCCGCGCCGCCTGGATCTCGGGTTCCTGCATCGCAGCGTTCTATATTCTGGGCACGCTGTCGCTGATGGCGCTGATGCCGCCCGCCCGCATCAGCATTCTCACTGGCCTGGTCGAAGCCTCCACTGAGGCCGGCGCGCGCCTGCACTCCGCCTGGCTCGGTCCCGCCATGATCGTGCTGATACTGGCAGGTGTGGCCGGTCAGCTTTGCGCCTGGATCGGCGGCTGCGCGCGCATCCCCTTCGTCATCGGCCTGGACCGCTACTTCCCGCCCGCCTTCGCGCGCCTGCATCCGCGTTGGGGCACGCCGCACCTGGCCATCCTGACGCAAGGCATCGCCTGCACGGTCTTCGTGGTCGCGCTGCAGGCCGGCGAAAACCTGCGCGTCGGCTACCAGTTACTGGTCGACATGACGGTGATTGTCTACTTCATTCCGTTCCTCTATATGTTCGCCGCATCCTGGAAGTTCGGACGTAAGTGGAGCGCCGGCATGGGTATCGTCGTGACAATTGTTTCTATTATCGTGTCACTCATTCCGCCCGGCGATGTGAGGTCCGTGTGGTTATTCGAATTCAAGCTGCTGGCGGGATGCGCCGTGCTGATAGTGGCAGCGAGAATCATGTTCAAGGTTGCGCTGCGGCGTCGCGATGGGGCGAGTTAGGCAGTTTTCTTATCTGCGGCTTAAGATCGTGTTCCCGCTTACACCCAAACCTTTTGCACCGGCGCGCCCTCCTTGCAGAGATCGCAATGCGCGGCGTCGGCGTAGTAGCTGGCGTTGAGCTTGGCCAGATAGTAGAGCGGCAACTCGCCGAAATCGCGGGTGCGGGGGGTGGGCTGATAGACGATGACAGCCAGCGCCACCACGCGTGCGCCGCGCGATTCGAGCAGTTCCTGCATCTCGCGCAGGTTGCGCCCGGAGCGCAGCAGATCGTCCACCAGCACCACCTGTTCGCCGGGGTGCTGCTCCAGGAACTGGCGGAAGCGCATCGGCTGGCCGGTGTCTTCACGCTCCGCCCAGTACACCTGGCGGGCGCGCAAGGCTTCGCAGACGCCATACGCCACAGGCAAGCCAGCGTTGGCCGGCGTGACGATCGAAAGCTCGGGGATGATGGCGCGGATCTCCGCGTTTTCGCGCAGCAGACGGCTCAACCCCACGCTCAGCATACGGGCGTGCTGGTAGTAGCGCATGGCCAGCGGAACCTGCAGGTACTCGTTGGAGTGCAGGCCGCTGGGGTATTCAAAATGGCCGTCGCGCAGAGCGCCGGTATCGCGCAGGACGCGGACGACCTCGTCTTGTGTGGGTAACAGGTGCATGTTTCGCTCCCAGCCCTCTTAGTTTGCCCCGTGTCCGGTAAGGACGCGGGGAATGGTGCGCAGGATGATTTTCCAATCCAACGCGAGTGACCAGTTATCAATGTACTGCATATCCATGCGCATCCAGGTCTCGAAGTCCAGAGTGTCGCGGCCGGACACCGCCCACAGACAGGTAAGCCCGGGGCGCATGCGCAGCCGGCGGCGCTGCCAGGTTTGATACTGCTCTACCTCGTCGGGAACGGCGGGCCGGGGTCCCACCAGCGACATATCGCCCTTCAGCACGTTCCAGAGCTGCGGCCACTCGTCGATCGAGAATTTCCGCAGGTAGCGGCCCACGCGCGTGAGGCGCGGATCTTCCGGGATCTTCATGGCCGTCTTGCGGGTGCTCAGGTGCATGACTTCCGCCTTCATCTGCTCGGCGCCGGCGCACATGGACCGGAACTTGTAGAACAGAAACCGGCGGCCGTTCAATCCGCAGCGGACCTGTTTGAAGATGGCCGGTCCGGGAGAAGTGAGCCGCACCAGCAGCGCCACCGCGATCATGAAGGGCAGCACCACCACCAGCCCGGCGGCCGCTAGGGCCACATCGGTGGCGCGCTTCACCAGCAGGCGGATCTCATCGTGCGGGGCAGCCGAGAAGGTGAGCAGCGGCGTGAATCCGAGGCGCTCCAGATAGACTTCGCTATTGACGTGCGGAAAGAAATCCACCGCCACGCGAGTACGCACGCCCTCCTCATCGCAGAGCAGGAAGACGTCTTCGAGTTGCGCGAGTGTTTCGCTGCCTACGGAGAAGATGACCTCATCGATGACGCGGTCGCGCAGGAGTTGCCGCAGTTGATCGATGGGGTAGACCTTGTAAGCGGATGCCAGGCGGATTTCGCTGGGCGCCGTTTCCGGTTCCGGCGCCAGAAAACCCGTGAGGCGGATGCCGTAATGGGCGGAGCGTTCCAGCGCCTCGCCCAGTTTGCGGGCGCGCTCGCCGGTGCCGGCCACCATCACGAAATGCGGGCCGCCGAACTCGCGCCGGATAGCGCCGGCCAGGCGGCCCGAAAACAGGCGGAATAAAAACAGGAACACCCACGCGTAGGCGATGAACAGGGCCAGGAAGGTGCGGCTCAGGTCAAGGCGCAAGGCGAATTCAAACAGGACCAGGGCCACGGCGCCGTACGCGCATTGCCGGAACGAATCGCGCAGGATCACGCGCGGGTCGCCGGCATCCAGCCTTTCGTAGACGCCGAGCCACAACCCACTGAGCAGCCACACCGTGGCGGCGAAGCCCAGCACGAGGGTCTTGGTGGGAAGGATGAGGAAGAAGGCGCGCTCCAGATGCAGCAGGCTACGCGTCCGGTAGGCGGCCTCGAATGCCAAGGCGGTGAGGAGGATGTCGGACAACCCGAACAGAAACCGGGCTTTGCGGCGCTGGCGACTGAACATCCGCATGACAGCATAGCATGGGGGCCTTCAGCTTGTGGGGCGTTCGACCCTGGCTGCCGCTGGCAGAAGAACGTGTGTGCATGAGTGCACACACGGCACGTTGAGAACGTGCGTCACATAGTCTTGGTCACAAGCAAGTGTGGGGCGGGTCCCCTGACCCGCAATAGGCGTTAAAATAAGCT
>PKYZ01000241.1 GCA_003132865.1 Bryobacterales bacterium | reverse complement strand
CCTACTGCCGTTTTTAGGATAAAATCTGTGATCGACCGGTCTGACTATTATGTGCTCATTCTCGCCGGTCGGTACGGAAGCGTGTATCGACGTGGGAAGAGTTGGACAGAAAAGGAATATGAGTATGCAGTGCTGCGAAACATCCCGGTCCTTGCCTTCATTAGGGCCAAGAGGTCTATCCGTGCAGACGCGATGGACGAAGACTCGGCTCTAAGGGCCAAGCTAGAGGGGTTCAAACGCAAGGTCAGAGATCGACACCTGTGTCGCGAATGGGACGAGAGAGCCGACTTGGTGGCCGAGGTTAGCAATGCATTGAGCAATCACATACGAGATGACGAGCAGGGAGGTCGCCAGCGACCCGGTTGGTACCGTGGTGATGAGTTATCATCGCTCCAAAACTTTGATTTCGCGGAACCGGTTGAGGGGTTTATTGCCGAGGCCATCCAACTCGACAACACAGGTCCTGTCTATTGCTACGCGTTCAGCCTGGATTCAAGACTGGCTCTTACGGGGGGTCGAGACAAGGCCGTGCGCCTATAGGACTTGGAAACCAGACTCTGCGTTCGTCTGTTCGAAGGGCATGGGAAGGCTGTCGAATGCATTTCGTGGAGCGCGGATCAACGTTGCGTCTTATCGGCCTCCGATGATCGCACTGTGCGCCGGTGGGATGTAAAGACGGGCCGATGCTTGAGTGTTCTCGACGGTCACACTGGCGACGTTTGGAGCGTTGCTTGGAGCCCCGATCAGCGTTATGCCTGTTCCGGCTCTGGTGACCACACTGTACGGCTCTGGGACCTGGAGGCCGGGACCTGTGTGAGCATTCTGGAAGGCACAAGGACTATGTTTCAAGCACCGAATGGAGTCCAGATCAATCTTGGGTGCTCTCGGGCTCCGAAGACTGCTCGGTGCGGCTATGGGATGTTGAGAAGAAACAGTGCTTACGCGTCTTTGAAGGTCATGACTCTCCTGTCTATTGCGCGAAGTGGAGTCCGGATCAGTCTCGCGTCCTGTCCAGTTCCGACGACGGGTCTGTGCGGCTATGGGATGTTGAGACTGGCCAATGCTTGCGTATCTTCGAAGGTCATACTACTTATGTAGTCTCGGTGGCTTGGGCCAACGACGGCCGCCATTTTCTCTCCGGTGCTGAAGACGGATCTGTGCGGCTGTGGGACGTCGAGACGAGGGAGTGCCTGCGTATCTTCGAAGGCCACACGGCAGACGTCCGCTGTGTTGAGTGGGGTGCCGACCAACACCACGCCATCTCTGGCGACGCTAAAGGCCGAATCAGGCGCTGGGATCTCACGGAAGCCACCAAGTGACGACTTGATCTGCCGCGTAACCGAGTCGATAATGGCCAGCATTGATTGTACATCGAAACGTGTTCTGAATACCTACCGACAACGCCGTCCATTGGGGGCCCCCGCAAACGTTCATCAGATTGTGTTCCGTCGCGCTTTGGACGAGCGCCCGTCGCCTCCTATCCTGTTCGTTCCGTGCGAAAGGGGACATAATGGTAAGGGGCACTTCGAAGTCGGAGAGCCAGGCCATGACTAAAGGTGTTGTCTTCTTTTCACGATGCCGGCCGCAAGGATCGGATACTGTCGATCTGGTCCTGCGCGAGCGCCGTGTCTTCATCGGTTACCCGGCATGGCGAAAGAACGTGATGCCACGTCGGGGGCACCTGCGTGAAAGTGTGATCGACTTCCAATGCTCCGACGAGGACTGGGCACCCCTCTACGTGAGCTTTGGCGACGAACGCCGAGAGTACCAAAAGAACCGAAACTTCATTCGCTCCGTCAAGCCGGAAGCAATCGCCTTGGTACCACGTCCTAATCGGGGCGTGGTTTACGCGGGTCGCGTGGTTGTGCCGTTCGAGGTGCTCGATGATCCGCCTTGGGGGGATGACTATCTCCGTCTCCGCCATGCTCAAGGACTCGATGTCGAAGACGAGTTTAGCCACCTCGCCGACGTAGCACAGTGCTGCGAGGTTGACCGGTTCCGTTCCATCTCATTGCTACTAATACCGGCGTGGATTCGTAGGTCGCTCTTCGGACGATCCACGTACGGCTTGGTTACTCCCATTGCGGCACTCGATCTCGATGGATTTGTGACCCTGGATCGATTACTTGAGGACCCTCGGTTGGCTGAGCGTGCGTGGACGGATGATGTAACCGAAGTCGAACGACGTTTGGTCGATGCGATTGGCCCGAATGCGTTTGAACACCTGTGCGTCGCGTTGCTTCAGTTGGAGTATCTGGAACACGTCTGGGCACATGTCGGAGGAAGTGGAGACGGTGGTGTTGATGGCATTGGCTCGGACGCTAACGGCAGGGTCGTCGGGCTGCTCCAGTGCAAATGGACCTATTACGGAGAGGATGTTGCTATATCGGCTCCTGATACGCAGGGTTCGGTGCGACAGGTTCTTGCAGCGCTCATCCACCCAGTAAATGTACGGCCACTCAAGGGTATCGAGTTCTGGTCGCGCAGTGCTGTCGCATCCCGTGTAGTCCAGCACGCTGATCGCCTCCCGCTTGCGATGTCTCTGCGCATCAAGCACTCCGCGAGCGTCAATCATCCATCGCTGCTCGCACGCGATCCGTAACCTCGGCCGCAGTCGCGCTCCATTCGAACGGGATGGAAATATCCACCTCCGGATATGACGTGATGCGCACGGCAAATCTCCGGCGGTCTGGGGTGGCGACGATCCAGCCCTCGAAGAGCTTTGTGAGGTGCCTGCCGGCAGCAACCACGGCCGCTTCAAGTTCAGGCCGGCGATCTCGTGGGATGGTGTCGGAGTCGAATATCGTGATGGGCATGGCTACGGAGGGCGTCCCTATTGGCGGAACGCTCGCTAAATAACAGATGGTCCAAACTTCTCGGCCGCCGCGGAGGAAAGCGACGTCGCGACGTCTGCAAGAGCGTTGACAAGCGCGGAATAGATCTCGCCTTGTGTGATGTCAATGCGTTCTCCTATCGAGCAGGTCAAAGACGGCACTCGATCTTTGAAGTGTCGTTTTACAATGCCACGGTTGTGGATATAGAGGTTACGAATCTCAATGGCAAGTACTGCCGTCTGCAAGTGTGCTTCGTCTGAGAAGAGGGGGAACTTAAGGCGATCATCAAAGTACCTCGCTATTGCTCGCATACCTTCAAATGATAGGCTTATGACTTTCCGTTCAATAATGGATGACAGAAGCGTGTCGAGCGAATTGTGTTCAAGAATGAATGCGACATCTACTTTTTCATTGGACTTAAGCATCTCTGGTCTAAGCTTGAATAGATGAACCAGGAAGTCACTAAGAAAGGTCAGAAAATTATCCACAATCCTGCAATAACAGAGCTCGATCATGAGGCTGGAGTGCTTGGCGAAGGTTCTTTTGTTTTCTGCTTGACGCAGAACCATACTACTTAACGCGAAAACGGCACGATTGTCATCTGTGAAACGATCAAGTGGTCCTGGCATGGCAAATCCTATTTGCGCTTGGCACGCCGTCCGTGGTTCGGCAGACCGCTTCCTTTGCGCCGCGGCCATGCGCTTCCCCGCACGAGCCGACAGTTTCCTTTTCGGGCGAACGGCGGTAGTACTTGATTCGGGAAAATCATGCTGACTGCCGTCTCATCGTATTTCTTCTCGCCCACGGCCTTCCGAAGCCCCCCACCAATCAGCACCGGTAAGGCTGTGGCGGCCAGTTTCCGTTGTATTGTAGCGAGCTGTGTGCTTGTCATGGCTGGTAGATTATGGAAAGTTCAAATGTGCCGTCTTGCCCCAGCTTGCTGAATCTGTATCCTCGACCTTCGAAGCCGACTTCAACATCGTGCTTGAACTGGAACTGGAAGAGCTGCTCCGGGGTCAGGCCCACCGGTGTGACATGCACAAGTTTTCCAGTGATCGTCAGGGGAGTATCAAGCTGCGGCGAGGGTCCCAAGTCTGTTTCTGCCAGGAAAGCTGTTATTGGGCTTCGAAGTTAATGACCTTGCGGGTCCTTGCCCTCGCACGTGGTGATGTTAAATCGGTGCTGCATGGGACCGAGGGTATCAGGTTTCCTGGTTTCGCACAACGTAACGGATTCCTCTACGTTCGGCTAACCCCTGAACGAGGCGCAGCCCATTTTGGTTCTTTCGCTTGCTGCCCCCGCCGCACCGAGGTCAGGTCGTCATGGCTTCCGATATTGACCAATAAGAGGCACAAAATCAACGAGTTAACCGTAGTGGACAAAGCGAACCAATGGCGGCGGATGAAAGAGCCTTGTGCTCGATTCTGTTTCGTCGCCGATCACGAAGCGGGTGTACAACATGGCCCTGGACGAGTTCTTCGGCTGGTACGCCCAGGAGCCGCGGCCCGGCTTCACCAAGGCCACCGTGAGCGCCTGGCGCGTATCCCTGGAGGAACGCGGCCTGGGTTCGTCCAGCATCATTGTCCGCATGTCGGCGATTCGGAAGCTGGCGGTGGAGGCGACCGACAACGGCCTGCTGGCGCCGGAATTGGCCGCCGGAATCCAGCGCGTGAAGAGCGCCAAGTCCATCGGCGTGCGCGCCGGGAACTGGCTTTCCCTCAAGCAAGCCCAGGCGCTGCTGAACGCGCCAGATATAACGACGACGAAGGGACTGCGGGACCGGGCCATCATCGCCGTGCTCCTGGGATGCGCCCTGCGGCGGTCCGAGGTGGCGGCGCTCACCATGGCGCACGTGCAGCAGCGCGATGGCCGGTGGTGCATCGTCGATCTGTACGGCAAGCACAGCCGCGCTCGGACCATCCCGATGCCGGTTTGGGTGAAAGTGGCCATCGACGCCTGGACCGCTCCGGCCGGCGTGGTGGACGGCTACGTCTTCCGGCCCGTCATTCGCGGCGATCAGGTGCGGGGCGACGTGCTGTCCGAGAAGGTTGTCTGGCAGCTCCTCCGGCCGTACGCCGCGGCTGCCGGCGTCCCTGGTATTGCGCCCCATGATTGCCGCCGCACGGCAGCAAAGCTCTGCCGCGCCGCCGGCGGCGAACTTGAGCAGATCCAACTTTTGCTTGGCCACGCGAGCGTCCAAACGACCGAGCGGTACCTGGGTACGAAGCAGGATCTCGTGCACGCGCCGAATGACGGAATCAAGCTGAGGGTGGCTGTGTAGTTTCCGCCGACCCGATCAGAACGTGCGGCTCCTTTCGCCCATCCCCACTTCGGCCCGGTGTCTTCCTTTGGCAACGATATGAAGATCCCAAGCCGGCCCGAGCGGCAAGGTACTATGATTAGCTTCGACGCCTGTTTACGAACGAACTGTGAACCGGCAGGCTCCGCATGGCCAAACTTGAGGATCTTAAACGAGGAGCGACCGTCAAGGGAATCCTTCCGGATTGCCTCGTCACGGTAATCGACGTTAAATGGTACGGATCAGCGGCAATCGAACTCACCTATAAAGATCCCGCGGGTAAGCCCAGCGTCGTGCTCCTTTACCGGGACCGCGAACCGGCCCTGGAGATCGCTGACACCGGGCAACCGTGGAGCTTCGATGGCGACGGGAAGCTGTTCCGCCTGGTCTCCGAAGCGCACCGGATCAACCTCGCCCATCTATTTGATCCGCTGTTGGCCATCCATACTTCGATGGTCGATCCCCTGCCGCATCAGATCACCGCCGTCTACGGCGAGATGCTGCCGCGCCAACCGCTACGGTTCCTTCTGGCTGACGATCCCGGCGCCGGCAAGACGATTATGGCCGGTCTCCTCATCAAGGAACTGCTGATCCGCCGCGATCTGCACCGCTGCATGATCGTGTGCCCCGGCAATCTCGCCGAGCAGTGGCAGGACGAACTTTACCAGAGATTCCAGCTCCCCTTCGAGATCCTGACGAACGACAAGCTTGAATCGGCGCGCACCGGCAATTGGTTCGCCGAGAATCCGATGGCCATCTGCCGCCTGGACAAGCTGAGCCGTAATGAGGACGTCCAGGCCAAGCTGGCCAACACCGACTGGGACCTTGTGGTTTGCGACGAAGCTCACAAGATGTCGGCCACCTTCTTTGGCAATGAGGTCAAGTACACCAAGCGCTACCGCCTCGGCCAACTCCTCGGCCAGCTCACCCGGCATCTGCTGCTTATGACGGCGACGCCGCATAACGGCAAGCCGGAGGATTTCCAACTTTTCATGGCGCTGCTCGACAGCGACCGTTTCGAAGGCCGGTCGCGCGACGGCGTGCACACCGTCGATGCCTCCGACCTGATGCGCCGGCTGGTGAAGGAGCAATTGCTCAAGTTCGATGGGACGCCCCTGTTCCCCGAGCGCCGGGCGTACACCGTCAGCTACAAGCTGTCAGATGCGGAAGCATCCCTATACACGAGCGTTACCGATTACGTCCGCGAGGAATTCAACCGGGCCGACGCGCTGGATAACGAAGGCCGTAAAGGAACAGTCGGAATCGCTCTGACCATCCTGCAACGGCGGCTGGCGTCTTCGCCAGAGGCGATCCTGCAATCCCTCCGGCGTCGCCGTGAACGGCTGCATCCCAGGTCCAAAGGATCAGGGAGGACATGGAGCGCGCCGAAGCACGACGCCTGCAGCCGCACTTCATCGAATCGTTCTTCCTGGAGGCCTTCCGGCTGCTGGGCGGCTCCATCAAAGAGCGCGAAACGAGACGCTACGAAATCACCCACGTACCCGCCCTAATCCGCCAGCGGGACCGCCTGATCGGCACCGGCGAGCCAGTCTTGGGCAAGTATGAACGGATCACCTTTGAGAAGTCTCTCCGCGCCGTTCCCGGCCAACCACTGGCCACCTTCGTCTGTCCGGGCCAGCCACTCCTCGGCGCTACCATCGATCTCATCCTGGAACGTAATCGGGATCTCTTGAAGCGCGGCACGGTCCTCGTAGACCCAGACGACCCTGGTGAAGCAGTCCGCGCACTTTTTTACCTGGAGCACACCATCCAGGACGGCCGCACCGATAAGGCCGGCAACCGCCGCGTGGTCTCCCGGCAATTGCAGTTCGTGGAGACGGATGCCACCGGCTCCACGAGGAACGCTGGATACGCCCCCTACCTGGACTATCGGCCGGCGACGCCTGAAGAACGGACCGGCCTGGCTGCAACATTGGAGTCCCAAGCATGGCTGAAGGGGGATCTGGAATCGGTGGTGGTTGGGCACGCGATTGCCAATCTCGTTCCGGTACACCTCGACGAAGTCCGAAATCGCCGCGAGGACCTGGTTACCAGGACCATGGCCGCGGTCAAGGACCGGCTGACTAAAGAAATCACGTATTGGGATCACCGCGCCAACCACCTTAAAGACCAGGAGCTGGCCGGCAAGACGAACGCCAAGATCAATTCTGGAAAGGGCCGCCAGCGCGCCGATGAGTTGCAGGCCCGCCTTCAGCGACGGATGGCGGAACTCGAACTCGAACGCCAGATTTCACCGCTGCCGCCGGTCGCCATCGGCGGCTCACTTGTCGTCCCCATAGGGCTTCTCAATCAGTTGCTCCCGTCTTCCTCTCAGTCAGGCGATGCCGCTGCCGATGCTGTATCGGCGGAAGCCCGAAAGAAGATGGAACTGCTAGCTATGCAGATGGTCATGGAAGCCGAGAAACAGCTTGGCAACGAACCGCGCGACGTGAGCGGAGAGAAGTGCGGATACGACATTGAATCGAAGGTTTACGCGAATGGCAAACTGCGATTCATCGAGGTGAAAGGCCGCGTTGCCAGCGCGCTCACGGTGACGGTCACACGAAATGAAATCCTCACGGCTCTAAACAAACCGGACGACTTCATCCTGGCTGTTGGTCAGGTGGAGGATGGGCACCAGAAGCTTGTCTACATCCGCCAGCCTTTCCAGCAAGAACCGGAGTTCGCGGTAGAGAGCATCAATTACAAACTGCAGGACTTGCTATCCAGAGGGAAGTCCCCAGCATGATGCCACCCTCCGATCCGCCCTACGAACTTGAAGTCTCCCGCGCCGATTTGGCTCAGGCCTTGAAGACTGTCGCGCGGGCAATCGGCAAACACCCTGGGGATGCCAGTTTCCGTTTTGAGGAGGGCTGTCTATCTATTGAGGCCGGCAACACGGCGGCGGATGCGCCTGCCCGCGGAACGTGGCCGCTCCCGATATTCGTAAGCACATGGTGGGTTCGCCGGGTGGCGAGGCGGGTGCCCGCCGGTGACCCGATCCATCTGCGTGTCGATGCGGGAAGGCTCTACGCGAACCGGTACTCGGAACCGTGCTCAGGAACTCCAAGGGAGCAATCGGCGCCCACCGAGCAATCCGCAATCGACGAAGACGTTTTGATTTCGGCGGCCGCTTGGATTCTCAAGCCTCTGCGTGTCGAGAGACCAGCCGTGAAAGGT
>PKYZ01000428.1:359-4708 GCA_003132865.1 Bryobacterales bacterium | reverse complement strand
CGGCGCACCAGGCGGTGCTGGACTTCGAATTCTACGCCGCGAAACAGTTTCCCGCCGAGTATCGCGACGGCGCTTTTCTGGCTCTGCACGGCTCCTGGAACCGCTCGAAGCGGGTGGGGTATGCGATAGCGTTCATCCCGTTCCGCAACGGCAAGCCGTCAGGACCGCCGCGCGACTTCCTGACCGGCTGGATGATATCGCCCGATAGCCGCGACGTGTGGGGCCGTCCGGTCGGATTGTTAATCCTGCCCGATGGCAGCATGCTGATATCGGACGATGGCGGCAAGAAGCTGTGGCGGGTCGGGTATAAGGAGTAGGCGGAAGACAGAAGTCNNCAGGGCTGACTTCTGACTCCTGACTTTTGACTTCTTCCGACTCAACGGTCTCTAAATTGCGAGTCCCCTTCCTGCTGATTGCGATCGCCGGCGTGGCCGTTGCGCAGACGGCGCAGCCATTCTCGCACCGCGTCCATCTGGCGGCGAAGCTGGATTGCGCCGTTTGCCATGCGGTGGCGCTCACCAGCACGCGCCTGGATGACAATCCGCCGCCCGCGGAGGGAGTTTGTCTCAAGTGTCATAAGACCTCGGAAATCGGCGCGCCGATGGGCCCCGAGCGCACCCCGCGCCTGGCGCGATTCAATCACCAACTGCATCTGAAACTCGGCAATCTGGCGCCGCTGATCGCCGCTGCGATCGATAAGAAGACCTACCTGACACCGCCGAGCCCTGAGTTGCGGGTACAACTCAACACGCAGAATCCCTGCGAGGCGTGCCATCGCGGGCTGGAGGTTTCCGACCGGCCGGATCGGAGCGGATTGCCGCAAATGGCGGATTGCCTGGTGTGCCATAACCAGATCGATCCACCGTACAGTTGCGAGTTCTGCCACATGAAGGGCGCTCAGTTGAAGCCTGCCAGCCACACGCCCGATTTCCTGGATACTCACACAAGCGGCAAGCTCGATCCGGATAAGACGACTTGCGCGGTGTGCCACGGGCGGCGCTTCCACTGCTTGGGGTGTCATTAGTTAAGGCTAAACCTTGTGCCACCCAGCGGGTCCTGGNNGACCTGGAGGTCTGCCCCACTGGAGTGTAGTGGTTGCTGGACACCTGTATCCGCCTGGGCAACAGCACGAAGCCATGAGCCTTGCGTGATGTGCCCGCATATCAAAGAAGATACGCGCGACTCGGCGTCACCCATCATTGGCACACAGCGTGCCGGTGCGGAGAACGCTATGCTCGAATCCGCGAGAGGACCGGCGATGTCCGTGACGATTCATTGCGCAGTCGTCGCGCTACTTTTTCTGGCTGGCGCAAACCCCAAGGTCCGGCAAACGGTGCAATCCACGATAGACCGGATCAGGCTGATTGATCCCTATGTTCCGCCGGCTGGCCCCGGTGGCGGAGGCAGTGGCGACCGTTCTGCTCTTCCAGCCAGCAAGGGCCGCTTGCCGAGGATCGCGCCGCGGCAGTTCACGCCCCCGAGGGCTGTGATCTACAACATGGATCCGAAACTGCCGATGGAGCCGACGCTGATCATCTCGGCGGATGTGAGGCTCCCGCAAGTGGATCTATTAGTGCTGGGCGACCCGTATGGAAAGAACGGTCCGCCATCGAACGGTACGGGCAAGGGTGGCGGGATTGGCGACGGCGAGGGTATGGGCATCGGGCGGGGGAAGGGTCCCGGTGTAGGGCCGGGCGAAGGCGGCGATACAGGCGGCGGACTGCGAGGATTCGGAGGCGCGTCCACCGCTCCCATGGTGCTTTTCCAGGTGGAGCCGGAATTCTCCGAAGAAGCGCGCAAAGCCAAGCTGCAAGGCGTGGTGATGCTCTATGGCGAGGTGGACACCAACGGCCGGCTGCGGAACATCCGGGTTACGCGGGGGCTTGGACTCGGGCTTGAGGAGAAGGCCATCGAGGCGGTGAAGCAGTGGCGCTTCCGTCCGGGCACCCGCGACGGAAAGCCGGTGGTGGCGGCAACCATCGAAGTGAACTTCCATTTGCTCTAGCAATCGCGGCAAGCCGCCACGCCGGCTGAAAGCCCGGCGANNAGGCTGAAGCCTGTCCTACCTATGAGCTTCCACTTGGTCTAAGAAAAGAGCTAGAATGGCAACCAGACTTCCCTGAGAGGAGGGTCTGGATGCTTCGCCTGGATTCCGATAGACCGGTTGCGTTCTGCGATGGCTCGCGCCGCCGCGATTTTCTGCATGCCGGCGCGCTTTCGCTGCTCGGTCTGGGCCTCAACGACCTGTTCGCCATGAAGGCGTTGGGCGCCGTCGATAAGAAAAAAGACACCAACTGCATCATGCTGTTCCTGGTGGGCGGGCCGTCGCAGCTCGACACCTGGGACATGAAGCCCAACGCGCCGGTGGAGATTCGCGGGCCGTACAAGCCGATCAAGACCAATGTTCCGGGGATCGAGATCTCCGAAAATTTCCCGCGCATGGCGAAGCACGCCGATAAATACGCGCTGATTCGCAGCGTGTATCATACGGCCGCCGCGGTGCATGACACGGGGCACCAGATGATGCAGACAGGCCGCTTGTTCCAGGGCGGCGTGGAGTATCCGCACATCGGCTGCGTGCTGTCGAAGCTGAAAGGGCCGAACGGCGACGTGCCGCCGCACGTGCTGCTGCCGCGCCCCATCGGCAACACCGGCGGCAACATGCCGCACGGGCAGAACGCCGGGTTTCTGGGCAAGACCTACGATCCGTTCGTGCTGAACGCGGACCCTTCGGACCCGAATTTCAAAGTGCCGGACATGCTGCCGCCGGATTATCTGTCGGCGCTGCGCGTGGACCGGCGCAAGAACTGGCGGGAGATGGTCGATCATACCGTCAGCAAGTTCGAGACTTCGCAGGACGCGCGGTTGTTCGATGCCACGTTTCATCAGGCTTACACGCTGATGTCGTCGCAGAAGGCGCGGGAGGCCTTTGAGCTGGCGCGGGAGCCCGAGCAGGTGCGCCAGAAATACGGGCAGAACCGGTTTGGGCAAAGCTGCCTGCTGGCGCGGCGGCTGATCGAGGCCGGCGTGCGCTTCGTGACGGTCAACATGTTCGAAACGGTTTTCGACGAGATCACCTGGGACATTCACGGATCGAAACCGTTCAGCCCGATTAGTTGCTATCGCGACCTGGTGGGGCCGATGTTCGATATGGCGTACAGTTCACTGCTGGAGGAGTTGCACGACCGCGGTCTGCTGACGAATACGATGGTGCTGGCGATGGGCGAGTTCGGGCGCACGCCGAAGGTGAATCCGGCGGGCGGCCGCGACCATTGGCCGCAGTGCTGGAGCATTATTATGGCGGGCGGAGGGATCAAGGGCGGGCAGGTGATCGGGGCGTCGGACGATATTGGGGCGACGCCGAAGGACCGTCCTACGAATCCGGCGGAGGTGGCGGCGACTATTTACGAGGGTTTGGGGATTTCGCTCGAACTGGAACTGCCGGGCGCGCAGGGACGGCCGATTCCGCTGGTGGAGCGCGGAGTGGAGCCGATCAAGGAGCTCTTCGTATAGATGGAACATCAAAGCCATGTGGGGCAGGCCCTCGGCCTNNCCCGCCACTAGCCCTGTTTCTGCTGCTCCCCATAACCGCGTTCGCCGCTAGCCTCACCGTGCTTCCGCCGTCCGTAAATCTCGACGGCCCCGAGTCCTACCAGCAACTCCTGGCCGAAACCTCGCAGGAGAATCACCAGGAAGACTGGACCCGCACGGCGCAGTGGACGTCGTCCAACCCAGGCATTGCCAAGGTCGATCAAACGGGCATGGTACGGCCGGCCGGCGATGGCGAGGCCACTATCACTGTAACCGCGCAGGGCCGCAGCGCCACGGTCGTCGTTCACGTGAAGAACGCGCATCAAGCGCACACATGGAGCTTTCGCAACGATGTAATCCCCGTGATGAGCAAAGTCGGCTGCAATTCGGGCGCGTGCCATGGCGCGGCGGCGGGCAAGAACGGATTCAAGCTCACGCTGCGCGGCTACGATCCGGATGAGGATTACGACACGCTGACACGGCAATCGATCGGGCGGCGCGTCTCGCTCTCGGAGCCATCGCACAGCCTGATGCTGCTGAAGCCCACGTTCGCGGTTCCGCATGGCGGAGGGAAGCGGTTCGCGACCGATTCGCTCGAATACCGCGTGATCGCGGAATGGATCGCGGCGGGCGCGCCACGTCCGTCGGACAACGATGCGACGGTGACCGGACTGGAGGTCTTCCCTGCGCTGGCCACGTTGAAGGCCGGCGCCGAGCAGCAGATCGTGGTGCGCGCGAAGTACTCCGATGGGCGGTTGCGCGATGTGACGCGCTGGGTGCGGTACGGATCGAGCGACGAGGGCGTGGCGTCGGTGGAC
>PKYZ01000428.1:0-349 GCA_003132865.1 Bryobacterales bacterium | reverse complement strand
GCGCGCATGGGAGTGCCGTATGCCAACCAGGTGGACCCGGCGGTCTATACGAAATTCGAGCGGCATAACTATATCGACGACCTGGTGCTGACCAAGCTGAAAGCGCTGAATATCGCGCCTTCGGGACCGGCTTCGGACGCAACCTTTATCCGGCGCGCATACCTGGATGCGGCCGGCATTCTGCCGACCTCGGAAGAGGTGGAGGACTTTCTGGCCGATCAGGCGGGGGACAAACGCGCGAAGCTGATCGACCGTCTGCTAGAGCGCGACGAATACGTGGATTACTGGGCGTACAAGTGGTCGGACCTGATGCTGATCTCCAGCCGTAAGCTGCGCGCCAACGCCATGT
>PKYZ01000054.1:1973-3251 GCA_003132865.1 Bryobacterales bacterium | reverse complement strand
CAGCAGTTGTTCCAGTTCTTCACTCATCCGATTCCCCATCGAGCGGAAAGTACTCGCGTGTCACACGGCGCAAGATCATCCGTTCCAGCCGGTCCAGATCGTAAAGACCATAACGGCCGGCCTCGCGCACGGCCCCAGCAGTCGGTTTCCGTGGATACTCCCGCACCAGGCGCAACAGTTGCCGCAGGGCAAGCGTGACTACCTTGCGGCTCCGCTGTTTCAACCCCGCTACATAATCGGCCAACTCGGGCGCGGCTGTGACAATCCCCTTCTCTTCGGGATGTGGATCGGGCCACGCGTCTCTCTGGCCGCGCGGCGGAGGTGCGACCATGCCGATCTACGACCGCGACACCGGCAGCGTATGGCAGGCGGCCTTGTTTGTCGCCGCACTCGGCGCCAGTTCTTACACCTGGGCCGAGGTCACGCGCGGCCGGCAAATGGAGTCGTGGCTTCTAGGCCATGTGCACGCTTTGGAGCATTGGGGCGGCGTACCGTTGCTGGTAGTTCCCGATAACACTAAGACGGGAGTCACGAGGCCGTGCCGCTACGATCCCGATGTCAATCCGACATATCAGAACTTCGCCGCGCACTATGGCTTCGGCGTGTTACCGGCGCGGCCGTATAAACCGCGAGACAAGGCGGTGGTGGAAAACGCCGTGCAGGTGGCGCAGCGTTGGATTTTGGCGGCGCTGCGGCACCGCAAGTTCTCCTCGCTGGCAGAGGCCAACCAAGCCGTCGGCGAACTCCTCCACCGGATCAACCACCGGCCCTTCCGCAAGCGGGATGGCAGCCGCGCCAGTGTCTTCGAAGCCCTCGACAAACCGGCGCTGCAACCGCTGCCCCCAGAGAGATTCGAGATCAGCGAATGGGCGAAGGCACGGGTGAACATCGACTACCACGTGGCCTTCGACGGGAACTTCTACAGCGTGCCCTACAACCTAGTGCAGGAAGCCGTGGAGATTCGCTCGACGGCGGCGACGGTAGAGGTTCTGCACAATGGCGGGCGCGTGGCATCGCATGTGCGCAACCACGGCCGGGGAAAGGCTATTACCATCCATGAACACCGGCCCAAGAGCCATCAGGCGCATCTGGAATGGCCGCCGTCGCGGATGGTGGAGTGGGCGGAGAAGATCGGCCCTCATACCACGCTGTTATTCGAGAGGATCCTGGCGGACAAGCCGCACCCGGAGATGGGGTATCGCGGCTGTCTGGGGATCATTCGGCTGGCCGACAAGTATTCTCATCCACGCATGGAGGCCGCCGCGGAGCGTGCGCTGC
>PKYZ01000054.1:0-1900 GCA_003132865.1 Bryobacterales bacterium | reverse complement strand
ATGGTCGACGCATTGAAGACGCAGCAGCAGGACCCGGCCGCCGGCGAGTTGAGCTTCCTCGACCGCCTGGCGATGCTGATCGATCAGCAATGGAACTGGCGCCAGAATCAAGCCCTGGCGCGGCGCCTGCACACCGCCAAACTCCGCGGCAACGCCTGCGTTGAGGAGGTCGACTACCGCGCGGCGCGCGGCTTGGATAAGAGCGTGATCCGTGCCCTGGCGCAGGAATCGGCCTGGGTGCGCAATCACGAGCACGTGTTCATTCTCGGCCCCACCGGCGTGGGCAAGAGCTTCCTGGCCTGTGCCTTGGCGCAGAAGGCCTGCCGCGATGGCTACTCGGCACTTTACATGCGCACGGCGGCGCTGTTACGAGATCTGGCCATCGCCCGCGCCGACGGCAGCTTGCGCCTGCTGCTGGCCAAACTCAGCCGCATCGACGTGCTGGTGGTTGACGACTGGGCCATGGCGCCGCTCACCGAGACCGAGCGGCGCGACTTTTGGGAGATCTGCGAAGACCGCTACCAGACCCGGTCGATGGTCCTGACGTCGCAACTGCCCGTGGCCCGCTGGCACGAGCAGATCGGCGATCCCACCGTGGCCGACGGCATTCTCGACCGTCTGGTCCACAACGCCCACCGCATTGAGATGAAGGGCGACTCGATGCGCAAGAAGCGCGGAGGAGGTGCATAGCCGGCTGAAGCCCCCGGGGTCTCTCCAGTGCTGAGCGGGGAACGGGACCGCTGTCCCTTTCCCCGCACCCCTTTTCCCGCTTGTGGCCGCCTGCCTCCGCTTCGCTCCGGACCACCTCCGGACCCTCCCTCTCCTTGACCAAGCCGAACACTTCCTGCACAATCAGAAGGCCAGCGTCGCTACGCTCCGATTGGTGTTCGGGACTGGCCCGGAATCCTGTTCGGCTTCACCCCGGAATGCTGTTCGGCTTCGCCGGAATGCGCACGCAACACCGCCATGAGGAGTGGATCCAGTTTCTATCCTTGATTGAAGCCGCCACGCCGCCCGGCAAGGAGATTCACCTGATCATGGATAATTACTCGGCCCACAAACACGCCGCCGTGGGCCAGTGGCTGGCCGAGCACCCGCGATTCCACATCCACTGGACGCCCACCAGCGGCTCGTGGCTCAACGCGGTGGAACGGCTGTTTAGCGACGTGACACAAAATTGTCTGCGGTGCCGCTCCGTGGATTCGGTGGCGGCATTAGAGCAAGCCATTAGCGGGTTTTTGGATCGTCGGAATGAGAACCCCAAACCTCTGCGGTGGAAAGCCACCGCCGTGGAGATCCTGCGCAAAGCGAAGCGCGCCTGGACGACCTTGCACGACCGCTATGGGGCCCAGAAGCCCTCCGCTGCTCTCGCCAGTATTGATCGCTTTCTGGCTACTGCTCCGAGTTGACCGGCCACCGGGGAGCGAGCGACGAACAGATTCCCTCAGGCAGTTCTCAACGCACACCCGTAGCACTGAAGCCCCCCACCACTACCTCCCGAAGCTTGAAGCCGCCGACTGAAAGGACCAGAGCGCCCGAAGCCCCAAAAGGATGAAAGCACCGCCTTCTGACGGCCACCGACTGCAACGCAAATCTGAGGCCGGCGACTGTACGATACGCAAAAAACCGCAATTCATGGTGCAGAACTTCTGACCCAGGACACTAGCCCGCTTCTGACGTCCGCCGGGGCGAGACCCCGAACCCCCGATGTCGCGGAAGCTGGCGTCCCGGTTCTACTGGCCCGGCGGGCCGTCAATCGGCATCGCGGAGTACCAGCAAGTCTCATCTCTTCACCTACGCGTAAGTAGGATTGAATCACAGCGATTCTTTCCGATCTGCGTTGATCTGCGTTCATCTGGGGCCAATAATCATTTTCCCGCCGCCCCGAATTCTCTCGGGC
>PKYZ01000051.1 GCA_003132865.1 Bryobacterales bacterium | reverse complement strand
GCTCGCCTGCTGCACGCAGGAGTGAACCGCTATTCGGCTTCGCGAGGCGCGAAAGTCGCTCCTCCAACTCGCGATGCAGGTACTCTCTTCGACCCTCTTGTTCGGACATGGCGCCTCTACGCTGTTGGGCCTGACTCTTGTTTGGGCCGGAACTCTTATGAACGAATACGGATATTCATGCGAGAACTCCGATTCGCCTGGCATTCCCGCAGGCCTGATTATACAAGGTTCTGTAAGAGTTGCCAAATATCGAATCATCGGTTGTCGGAGCAAAGTAGAAATGTCCTGCTTTTCGGCAAAGCAATGTCCTGTTTCCGAGGGCTTCCAGCCAGTGCGAGCCCTGCCATTCCCTCCTCTGGGGAGTTCTTGTCGCATCGCGGCCTGGCGCCGTCAAGGCCGCCAGCCTTTGCGCCGGAGGGAAGCCTTGACGGNNATTTCTACTTTGCCGCGACAATATCGAATCATCGGTATCGAATCATCGGAGCGTAGGCACTTGCGATCCCTGAAGTTCTCGGTTGAGGGAAGCTCTGCCGGATCGGTGCTGAAGAAGGCGCTTGCGTCCGCCGAACCACTTCGCTGTATCGGAGGCGGAGTGCCGCCGTTGGGCCCCGGCGATTCCCGTTGATGACTTCCTAGCACGAAATGTGGGGCGGACGCAGCACACCACTCTTGGGAGCGTCGGGCAATGCTTCGGCCGATAATCGTCGGCCTTCGGGACCGTTAGCGGGGAATGGTGCCGCAGGAAGAGGCGCGCTCACGCGAGCCTCCGCTCGACTGCGTACCCCCCTTCACAACAATGCCATTGGCTTCGGGCTTGCTGCCAAAACTCAAGCGCCAGAGTTCTAAAGTCGTCCAGAGTGGGGNNCTATCTGATTGATTTCATTACGACCCTTTTCAGCCGCTTCTTCTGAATTGGCCCCTTTTGACTTTGACCCGCCGTGGACTCGAGCTCTTTTTTCGCACACCATAGTACCTGTTCTTCAGAAGCCATGGGATTTCAGGAATCCGCTCACCAGGGATGAGAAGACCTCTGGCTTTTCCAGATACAACAAGTGTCCTGTATCGGGTACCACAACACGGGCAGCTCCGGGTATCGCCATGACCAAGGCACCAGCCACGGCTTGGTTGTCTGCAATGTCACCCGAGCCGATCAGAATGAGCGTGGGCATCCTTAGGTCTCGTACATAGGGGAAGACTGGCTTCTCCGGCAACGGCATGTCGTTGTGCTTATGGTCTTGAGGAGAGGCCCTGAGCAGCCTCCGAAGGTGCTCGCGCGCCCCATCATTGCCTGGAACGATAAAGTAGGTATTCTGAGCTCGAACTTCGGTTGGATCCTTCGCGTTCTGGAACGCCACTTGACTCATTGCGAAATGCTCCGAATATGGAAAACCCTCCGCCTCCGGCCCGATGAGCACCAGTCCACTGACTTGCGCGGGATAGCGGAGCGCAAAGCTCAGAGCAATGTTGCCGCCATGCGAACTGGCCACGAGAACGGCCTGTGATACCTTGCGATCGAGAAGGAGTGCCGCAACATCATCGGCTTCGTAATAAGGCTTCTTCGTGGCTGGCGAGCGACCGTACCCTCGCCGGTCGTAACGAATGGCATGGAACTGTTTGCAGAAGGTCGGCCATACGTCATCCCAGACAGCCGAATTGACCACCCCGTCGTGGAGCAGGAGCACCGCTTTCTGTCCGGTCCCGCATTCCTCGTAATAGAGGCGCGATCCATCAACCTCCACGAACGCTGCCGGCGGAGTAGAACTCCCAGTCTGCCCGGACAGAAACCCGGCCCTGAAGATCAACACAATAAGCGATGCGGCGGCGAACGTTCTCATCCCCGTATTATGTCAAAGGCCGCTCGCATCAAGCGGAACACGGTGGCGCTTAGAGGCAGCTTGAAGCGACCGGAGTGTCTAGTTCGTGGTGGCTTTCCGGGAACCCGGGCTCGGGAGCCACTCTGTCCAAGGATTGCGGGCGAGCCAAGAGGGTTCGAAACGTGTCCAGACTGGTGCCCAGTCTGGATGCGAACTCCGGTTTTACGCGTACGCCATTGGCCTGAAAGAAGTTGGACTGGTTCGAGCGGACTGCGTTTCAGGCCACGAAAGTTCGAAACGTGTCCAGNNTGTCCAGTGTGGGGAGCCAGTTGTTCTTGTTCCAGATCCCCGCTATCTGACTGATTCCGTTATGCGGGCCTAAGAGGCTCTTTCCTGGAACTACTGAGCGGATCGTTGACCCCTTCATGGACTCGAACCTGCTTCGGAATCGTGATCGACGTCAGTTCGGAACGCTGATCCCCATCCCTCGGAATCCGCATGCGGTCATACGCCGAGTGGCTTAGATCAACACTTCGCCGTTTATCTGGCCAATCATCGTGCCCGCGCGCGCTTAACGGACTTGGAATCAAAGGTTTATGCGCGCGTGCAGAGATTGGACCAGATAAACGCAAATTAACCGGCCAAACTGCCTGATTTTAAATCGCTTACGCTAAGATTCTGTGCAAGCAGATTTGGGCCGGTTGATTTATGTGATCCAGGCGCAACGCAAGATCTGACGCTTGCGGACAATCGGTAAACGGTTGTGAACAATCATTCACCTTCAAACGGAGCACACGCTGTCTAGTGACGCCGTCTTAACCGGAATTCGCTTGATTGGGGATGCGTGCCGTGGGTCGAATTCTCTGGACAGCAGCGTTCGCTGCCACTGCTTCGTTATCAAGTTCGCTACCGGCTCACGCCGACACAATCTACGCGAGCAACGTGGGTAGCAATGTAATTTATGGCGGTTCGGCACCCGTCGACGGAGCCGCGGATTTGATCGGATCTATGATCCCGCCCTGTATCGTTTACGGTCCCGATCTTCGAGCCACCAGCAGAGTATGTACAACACTACGGGAAGGAAAAACACGAGCCCCAATATGCTACCCCAGAGTGCCGCGAGTGCCGGGTCGCAACGACCATGAAGCCCCGATCCGAGCAACCCGATGGCCAATAACCCCAGAGACGCTCCGGCAAGTATCGCGCCGGCACGTTCCCACTTCAATGCCACGAACATGCCGATCACATAACNNGCCGCCCAGGATGAGCCCAACTAGTGCCCCCGGTTCAATCGGATGGGAAGACGCGTGTCGCGTTCCGAAGAAGGTCTCCCCGATGAACATGAAGAGCGAGAAGCCAGCTACGATGACGCCAAGCACCCGAGCCGACCATCGGAAAAACGGTATGACTTCGTTCTCCGGCACCCATTCTGATTCCAGAGAGCCGCCCTTGGCCGATTGCTCCCCTCGGTTTTCGTCCGTCCGCACGTGCTTCCTCCATATCAGGGGTTCAGACCAGGATCTCCGTTTGGTTCTTTCTGGCCACATCGATTGTACACCCACGGGACGAGTTTCAGACCGTGTTTACTCTTTTTCCATTCCAAGCGGCTCCGCTGCGCCACTGAGGGGTAGGGTACCAGCGCCTCAGATTGCTTGCCCACTGTTCTCCGGGTGCATCGTCGCCCAGCGTTTACCGACATCGCCGATGATCTAATATCGCTTCTGGCGTGTTAGCGGCGTATTCCGGTAATCATCCCATGCGTCAGTGCCGATGGTGCGGATGGCAGGTTTCTCTGGAAATTCTCCGAAGAGATCACGGAGCCGTAAGCGTCTGAATCTGTTGGAAAACTGCCAGGACGGCCGGCGGCGGACAGG
>PKYZ01000899.1 GCA_003132865.1 Bryobacterales bacterium | reverse complement strand
TTTGTCTTCCGTGGCGGTAGTCAGGCCGAACGCCGCGGCTTCAAATCGCAATCCCCTTGATGCTCTCTGCCAAGAGATTGCCGGCGGTGGCACGCTTTGACCGTGCTGGCGGTCATGCCGTCGATGCCCGCGGATGCGCCTTTGGTAGCGTGGACGGCAGCTTGCCCCACGCTGGAGAGGCCGGTGCTGACGCTCTTGATGGAGGCGTTGGCCTTGTGGGCGTCGACTTCGACGACGAGTTCGAGCTTGTTATCGGCGGGCATTTTCTGCGGCCTTGCGTTTTCGCAAGTGTGCGAATAGACTGAGACAGGATGCCGAAGACGAAAGTCATCCTTTACTGCGAGGAAGACGGCTCATGCCCGTTCCTGGACTGGATCGAGCAACTGCCGGTAAAGGTACAGGCGAAGTGCCTTCTGCGGGTGGAACGGCTCCGCGAACTGGGGCACGAACTGCGGCGGCCGGAGGCGGATCTGCTGCGGGATGGAATCTACGAACTCCGTGCGAGTCTGCAGGGCGTCCACTACAGGATTCTCTATTTCTTCCACGGTGCGATTGCGGCGGTCGTGGCTCATGGAATCGTGAAAGAGAGCGCCGTGCCGCCAAAGGAAATCGACCGCGCCATCGAGCGCAAGAAGCGGTTTGAAGCGAATCCGGCGAAACATCGCCTAGAGGAGAGTACGAAATGACCAGAAAAACGGAGACCACGACCGATGCGGTTGAGATTCTCCACCGCCGGCTGTTCGAAGGCAAACCGGAGCGGCTGAAGATTCTGGAGGAGGCGAGGGCCAACGAGGAGATCGCCCGAAAAATTTTCGGCTTGCGGACTAAGGCGGGTCTCACCCAGACGCAACTCGGCAAGCTGGTCGGCACGACCGCGTCGGTGATCTGCCGTCTGGAAGACGCCGATTATGAAGGCCATTCGCTGGCAATGCTGCGGAGAATCGCTGCGGCGTTGCACCAGAGGGTAGAGATCCGCTTCGTCCCGATCAGGCGATCGGCGTAGCTGCTGTGCATACGATCGAGATCGTTTTACTCACTACGAAGAGCCTAAGATAAGACAGTATCCAACTTAGTCAACTTTGCCAATTTGAGGAATTTGAGGCGTTCCAACTGCGGAGGTCAGCCTGAACGCAAGACTCGGATTTTCCGTGAATTTGGGGGATTCTGGGGGTACCTCTGAGATATTGAACTGAGAGTTGCGATCCGACTCTCAAGGAGAGATGGGTTCTGACCATCCCCTGGCCCTCTGGCGAAAAGGACTCTATGGCACCCGGAAGGGCACGTTACTCGAAAGCGTTCGGCTGGGTATTACCACCTGGACTTTCCCGGTGGTTGCGCCGATTGGTACGGTGGTCGTGATTAAGTATCTCGATACCGCGGTGAACGCAGCCGCCGTGCCGTTAAAGGTGACGCTGGTCGCGCCGGTCAGATCGCTTCCCAGAATCTTGACGGCCGCTCCCACCTCGCCGGAGGTGGTCTGTGTTCTCACGAACGGGCCAAGTCCCACAGACAGGCTGAAGAACGTGCCATCGCCGTTGGTTCCGCCGCCGCCCGTTGTCCCGTAGAGGTCCCCGTTGGTTGCCTGGATCAGACCCGCGGCTGGCGTGATGCCGTCCATGCACCCGCTTTGGGGGCAGAAACTATATAGCGTCGTCAGCTTGCCACTCGGGGTGATTTTGAAGATCGTCCCACAGCCTTCGGAGGCGCCATAGGAGAGACAACTGGCCGAGCTGGCCCCGCCAGCATACGTCGTCCCGTAGAGATTCCCGTCGGTGGCCTGGACGAGCCCCGACATTTCGGCCAGGCCGTCCGTGCACCCGCTTTGGGAGCAGAAATTGTTTAGCGTCGTCAGTGTGCCACCGGGGGTGATTTTGAAGACGGTGCTATAGGTTGTACCGTAGAGGTCGCCATTGGTGGCCTGGACCAGGCCCGCCATGGGGTTTCCGCCGTCCGCGCCATCGAAGCTGACCAGGGTCGTCAGTGTGCCACTCGGGGTGATTTTGAAGACCGTGCCGCAGCTTGATCCAGAGCACCCGGCGCCGACCCCGCCCCAGTACGTTGTCCCGTAGAAGTCCCCATTGGCTGCCTGGACGAGGCCCACGAAGGGGAGTGCGCCGTCCCCGCAATAGGGGAAGCCGCCTTGGGAGCAAAAGTTGTGTAGCGTCGTCAGCGTGCCACCCGGCGTGATCTTGAAGACCGTCCCGCCAACACCCGTGGTCCCGCCTTGCGTTGTTCCGTAGAAATCCCCGTTGGTGGCCTGAACCAGCTCGGCGCGGGAGTATTCGCCGTCCCCGCAGTCGTATTTGGAGCAGAAGTTGTATAGCGTCGTCAGGGTGCCACTCGGGGTCATTTTGAATACCGTCCCGCCGCCGTTGGCCCCGCCCTGGTACGTTGTCCCGTAGAAGTCCCCATTGGTGGCCTGGACCAGCCCCCCGTAGCTCAGCGCAACGCTGAGCGTCGTCAGGGTACCGCCTGCGGTGATTTTGAAGATCGTCCCATCGTTGGTCCCGTAGAAGTCCCCGTTGGTGGCCTGGACGAGCCCCGCGTATGCCTCTCCGTCGGTACCGTCAAAGCTGTATAGTGTGGTGAAAGTCTGCGCAGGTAGGGCAATCGCCGTCGTTGCGCACAGCACAAAAACGGCACACGCCCTCTTCCCCGAGTTAAGTTTGTCCAATGTGTTAACGATTCGTTTCATTCGATGCCCTCCGTTTCTACACGGGTTCTTGGCTAAGAGGGAGAGGGGATCTTCAGATTGCCTGACTTAGGTTCAGATGATCTGATGAGTGCAGCAGAATTGCCCAGTCGCCAACAAGTATGAGCCGATGGAACACGCTTGTCAAGGGGAAATGCACAAGGGAAATGCACAATATTTCAAAGAACTTAGCGCGTTCGCTTACTCTAATCCAACTTAACTTAGTACTCGCGGCGTCTTAGGCTCGCGCCTGCCAATTACGAGCACTGGCGGGGCTGAAGCCTCGCGCGGACTAAAGTCCGCCCCCCATGGCCTTCTCCCGCACTAAATTCCGGTGCACAGCATCCAGCACGCCATTGACAAACTGCACGGACTCTTCGTTGGAATACCGGCGCGCCAGCTCCAGCGCTTCGT
>PKYZ01000274.1:953-16962 GCA_003132865.1 Bryobacterales bacterium | reverse complement strand
CCGCCACGGCGATCTGGCCCGGATGGCCCTTGCTCTCGTGAACCCAGGGCCGATAGGGCTCGGAGGGCGCCTGGAGCGCCTCGATGGACAGCGCCACCGCGCCGAGCAGAGCGCGCAGCACGCGCCACGCGTCCACCCAGATGAGCGCGGCGAAAGCGGTCATCGCAGTGGTGCCGTTGATCAGCGCCAAGCCTTCCTTGGGGGCGAAGCGAATGGTGGCGAGACCGGCGGCCCGCAACGCCTCGTCTGCCGGCATGCGGCGGCCCTGGTAATCGGCCAGGCCCATGCCCAACAGCGTGCGCGCGATGTAGGCGGAAGGCATGAGGTCGCCGCTGGCGCCGACCGATCCATAGCGCGGGACCACCGGGACGATGCCGTGATTCAGCAACTCCTCCAGCGCCGAAACCAGGTCCCAGCGCACGGCGGAAGAGCCTCGGGAAAACGTGGCCAGGCGCAGCAGCATGGCCGCCCGCACCACGTCCCGCGGCAAGGGCGCGCCGGTGCCGCAGGAGAGATGATTCATCAGGTTGTGCTGGAAGCGTTCGGTCTGTTCGGCATCGAGCGCGAATTTGATGTTGCCGCCCACGCCGGTATTGACGCCGTAGATCCGGTCGCCCGCGGCCAGGCGCTCCTCCAATTTCACGCGGCCTTGCCGGATACGGGATCGCGCCGGCTCGGCAAACTCAACGCGCGCCTCGCGGCGGGCTACATCTTCCACATCTTCGATAGAGATCGGGCGAAGGCCCAGAACAAGACTGTTTGGCATGATTATATTCGACGACCGGTGCGATTATTCGATTGTAAAACTCTGGCGGGCCTCGCAGGTCTGGTTGCCCACCCCGTCATGTGCGGTGATCGACACGGTGTACTCGCCGGGATGTGTGTCGTGCTTGGTGGCCAGGCTAAAAACGGCGGGCACGTAGCGCTTGGGATAGAACGACTGGCTGCGATCGGCGCCCGCCTGCGATTGGGTGTAAAGCACCTTCCCGCTGGGCGATAGCACCGATACATCGTAGCTGACGTCGATGGCGTTGCCATCCCCATACTTGTAACCGATGATATCGAAGCGCGCCCAGACCGCGTCGCCGGGCCGGTAACCGGCCTTCGACAGAGCTTCCCGGTCCTCCTCTCCGCGGTAGAAGTGGATATTGCGAATCACCAGCGTGTCGCTGGGGTCCACGCGGCGCCCGCGGACTTCGAAGGGAACCTCTTTGGTGGCCGTGGCCTTGGCGATCAGGTCGGTCACGGAAATGGCGATTTTGTAGTTGCCCGAATCCGCCAGGGGCGGGATCACGATTTCCTGGCGGACAGTGGGCTTCCAGTTCTTGTCTTCCGGGGCGAGAGTCTCTTCGATCTCCGCTGCGGCCGGCTCCATGATGCGCACGCCGTGCGAATCGAAGGCGTCCAGCTTGTAGCTGAGGTGGACCCGGTCGGCGGACGAGGCCGCAAAGCCATCCACTTGGAAGCTGAAGAACATGGTTTCGCCCGGATCGTGCACAAAACTGCTGGGCACGGCAACGCCACCGTCGCGATCGGAGACGGTGGGCCGGACGACGGCCAAGGGCGCCGTAGCTGCTAACAGGGAGCCGGCTAGCAGGAGGACTAGAAGCGGGTGCTGGGTGCTGGGTGCTGGGTGCTGGCAAACTCTTCGGACCGTTTGTGCTGCGTTGGCCAGAACCCAGGACCCAGGACCCAGCACCTTGCTGTGAAGCGGGGTGAGGTGAGTAAGCATATTCATTGCTGCGTCGGCATGTCGGGGGTTTCCGATGCGAAGTGGAGCGGGATATCGATATCGCGGCTCTTCTGGCTGGTCTCATCGGTTACCCGCAAGCGATAGTGTTTGGGCGGGACGTCGAAGACCACGTTGCCCTGTAG
Source organism: Bryobacterales bacterium (assembly GCA_003132865.1). The sequence continues at coordinate 15,087 of PKYZ01000274.1, read as the reverse complement.
TGTTTCGGCCGGCTTCACCCGCCGCAGGTAACCGGTCCACTCGGGGACTTGGTCGCCGTCAGGGAGCTCCTGGGAGGTCTGGCCGGCATCGTCCACCAGGGTCAGCGCGGGAACCATGAGGTCGGTGGAACCGCCATTGACCACGCTCAGGCGGATCAGGAAAAAGCGGTCTTTCGGCACGCGGGTGCCGGAGCCCTGCCCCAGTTGGGCTTTCCACTGATCTTCAAAAACGTTATAGACGAGAGAACCGACGGTCACGCGCTCTCCCATGCGATGAAGCTGGGCCTCGGGCGGCACGGCGGGGGTACACGCGGTCCAGGCCGCGAGGCAGACGAGCGCGGCGCCTGCCAGAGATGACTGCAAAGTGTGCATAGAGGAATATTGCGCCGCGGAGCAACCGGCTGTCAAGGAGCGGGGTGCCGCGCGTAGGCAGGCCGGATCAACTACTGCGGGCGTTCTTTCAGCATTTTCTCGAACTTGCGCTTTTGCTCGCCGGTCAAGATGTTAAAAATACGGGCTTTGCCGTCCGACAAGACGGTTTGATAGTATTTCGCGAAATCGTCCAGGATGCTGGACATCTGGGCCGCTTGATCGGGAGTCAGATCGAGCTGCCTGCTCACACTCTTCAGGTATTCGGTTTTGGCGCTGTTGTCCCAAAAAGGATGTGGATGCAGCATGGTGTGTGCGCCCAGGTTCATGGCCACGGCTCCGGCCACGGCCCCGCACAGGAACACCAACAGCAACACGCCTGCGCCGGCGAACTTGGGAGACTCCCAGAATTGGATCTGGGTGGGCTTCGCGAGCAGATTATGGCTCATAGCTTGCCAGCGTCGCCAGCATCTGGTCGGCGTTCGGAGAGCCCGCGGCGTTGGCCATCACCGCCTCAGGGGTGGTCGGATTGGGCGCGTATGCTTCTTCGCGAGACACCAGGATAGTGCCCAGCACCGCCAGGGTCAGCAAGGAAGCGAACACCACGCGACGCCCAAACGCGAAATCCCCGAAAGCACTCCAGAAGGACGGCGCCAGCCGTTCCGCGACGGTTTGCATGACTTGCGCCACGAAACTCGGAGGAGGGTCAACAGCCCCGGCAGGCTTCAGCGAGGCAAGTAGCCTGATGGACTCCTGAATCTCGTCAACTTCCCGGCGGCACTTGCCGCAGGTTGCCAGGTGGGCTTGGAAGCGGTCGAGAGCCGAAGGCGGCAGACGACCGCTCAAGTACTGCTCAAGATCATTAACGATTACCGCGTGCATAGCCTTCTTCCCTTACAAAACTAAACTTCTCAACTCTTCCCCCCGCGAGTCTTTTCGTGCCCTGCCCGCTTCTGGGGATCCAACTACCCTCTTTCAGGGTTCAACTCGTCCCGGCGGAGCAACCCGGTTGCATCCGCTCAATCGCCCCTCAACCGGCCACCAAGCCGGGAGATCTATCCAGACGCTGCGCCGCCTTCACCAGTTTCTGCCGTGCTCGGAACAATTTCACCTTAATGGTGTTTTCGTTCATGCCCGTCATGGACGCCAACTCATCCACCGAATACCCCTCAACCTCCTTCAGCATCAACAACATGCGTTCCTCTTCCGATACCCGGCTGAGGAGTTTCAGGACGTAATCCCGGCGCGCCAGATTCAGGTCCGCAGCCGGCTGGCGATCAATCGCGGGATCGGCGTTCTCCACGCGGCGCACTTCGTCTTCGCTCAAATCGCTTTCGTATACCAGCTTGCGCACCTTCTTCTTGCGCAAGTAGTCGAAGCACTCGTTCACGGTGATCTTATAGATCCAGGTGATCAGGGAACTCCGGAAATCGAAATTCCTGATGGACACGTAAACCTTTGCAAACACTTGCTGCGCAATATCTTCCACGTCGTTGCGCTGGCGCACGATGCCGTGAATGATGGAGAACACTTTGGACTGGTACTTTTCCACGATTTCGCGGAAAGCCGCCTCCTCGCCCGACTGCGCGCGGCGGACCAATGCGCCTTCCTGGGTGTTCAGGTAATCCACTCTGGTTTTCGTCGCAATCCCGGTACCGAAGGCGGGGAGTGGTAACGCGCCGCTCAGTGTTCCCATACACCGATTCCGACGCGGACCGCTCATCCGCGGTTTCAACTTCCCACCCCAAAAATAGCAGATTCCCGCAACTTAAGCGCTTTGGGGGCATCCATTTAGTTGGCTGTCCAGGTCTGGCTCGGGTATAATGGCAGGCGCGGGACAAGTTCTCAGGGAGGAGTTAAGACTTCAATGGTGCAATTGACGGAAAAAGCAATCGGCAAGGTGCGGGAGATTTTGGATTCGCAAGAGCCGAAGCCGGCCGGACTGCGCATCGCAGTGGTGGGCGGGGGATGCTCGGGCTTCAGCTATTCGATGGCTTTCGAGAACCAGCCCAACATGCTGGACAAGACCTACAGCTTCAGCGGCCTGAAGGTTTTCGTCGACCAGGCCAGCCTGCTGTACTTGGACGGGGCCGAAGTGGACTTCGTGGAGACCCTGGAAGGCTCCGGGTTCAAGTTCAGCAATCCGCAAGTAAAGTCCACGTGCGGCTGCGGCAGTTCGTTTAGCGTGTAGGAAGGCAAGCTATCAGCGCTCAGCTTTCAGCGTTCAGCGTCAAACCCCGACCGCCGGGCGCCGGCACCGCTGTCCGAAAGCTGATCGCTGAGCGCTAACTCAGACCAGCGCGGACAGCCTCTCCGCGACTCCCTGCAAAGCTTCCGATTGCTCGGTCAGTGCCTTGCCGGCGGCCGCATTCTCCTGCGCGTTTTCGGCCGTTTTCTGGGTCACCTGTTCGATCTGGACTAGCGCCCGCGAGATCTGCTCGATGCCCAGGGACTGCTCCTGGCCGCCGTTACTAACCTGATCGATCAACCCTTTCACCTGGGCCGCGCTCCCCGTGATGGTCCCGATAGCGCCGGCGACCTGATCCAGCTTCGTGCTGCCTTCGCGTGACCGGGTAATCGATTCCTCGATCAAGGCTTCCGTATCCTTGGCGGCTTGGGCGCAGCGTTGTGCCAGGTTGCGGACCTCGTCGGCCACCACCGCAAAGCCCATGCCCGCTTCGCCGGGCCCGCGCGGCTTCCACCGCGGCATTCAACGCCAGAATGTTGGTTTGAAACGCGATTTCATCGATCACTTTGGAAAACTTTTGAATTCGGTGTATCGCTTCATGGTTGCCGCCGTGGTGATAAACCGGTCCAGATTCAACAGGTTGCATAGCGCCCACGCATGACCTTATCGCCCACATGAAGGCCAGTCGGTCAAAGACTGGCCTTTATTTTTTTTGGTTGCGAAGGGAACGCCACCAGGACGCCAGAACCCCGACCGGACTCGACAGCACCAGGACGCCACCGACAGCACCAGCACCCACGAACCGACGCCACCAGCCGCCAACCAAACGCCACGACCGCCACGTTTCGAGCGACAGTCGCACAAGAACGCCACGCCAGACGGCAAGGAACCCGGCGAAAAGTGACCCGTGCGGCACCACGACGCCAGAACCCGGACAAGACGCACCCGACGCCACCAGCCGCCACGATGTAGCGATTTTGGACGCCATGCGCCCCACCAGTCAAAACGGTCTCGGTGACCTTTGAAGTCCAGTCTGTGCAAGCACGTTGCATTAGACTACAATGATTGCACGGTACGAACCGTATTCAGTTTCGGATTTTCTGTTGTTCTGGTGATCGCCTTCTGCGTACTCATCAGGTCGATGGTTCGAACCCTGCCGAAACACGGTCCACCAGACAACCCCGAAGAATTCGAACCGCTTCCTCTCGACCCTCCGGGCACAAGCGGCGCTACCGGGCAAATCCGCCGCATCCACCGTCCTAAATCGTTCGAGAGCAGAATGCAGTCAACCGGCAATGCCGAGCTTGCCGCTGCCGAAGCTCATGCCGACATTCATTTTCATTCGCCGCTAAACATGACGCAAGGCGAGAGTGCCGAAGTTTCGCTGGAGATCGGCAAACCAGAACTACTCAAACTTGAAGATGAAGCCAGACGCACGGCATCGGAGCGATTGACTGAACTTCACAACGCTCTGATGACCGTCTCGATGAAGGGCTATCTGACTACCGATTCGGGCTTGGAATGCCGGATCGTCGGAAATGACAAAGGCGAATTCTCAACACTTTCCGGTCTTGGATTAGCCCAGTGGATAATCACGGCAAAGACTACCGGCGATCACCTAATCGCTTGGAAGCTCACCGCTATTCTGAAAACGCAGTATGGTCCATTTGAACAATCTCTCAGGAGCGGCAATGAACATACTAATGTGAATTTCAGTTGGGCGTATTTTATTCGTCAGCTTCGTGATCTGAAAGCTGTCGAGGCGATTTACGTGTTGGTCGGTGTTATTGGCGGTGCTATACTAACATGGCTACGCACGAAACTTTGGGGAAAACTTCCGAAACCGGTAGGCACAAAGGAACCCGAAATCAATATCCAGTAGACTTTTATTGGTTCGCCTGCAATTCGCTATTTCAAAACGACACGACTGTCCGTTAAAATGTTTGTAAGGACACAAATGCATGGAGCCGCCACCAGCATCCCTCAACGACGCCGCAATCGGCAAGACCAGAGCGAAAGGCAAAATCACACGGTGGTTCAATCACAATCCGCTTGTCGGCCCTGTGACCTTTCTTCTCGGGGTACTCTCCTTTGGCGCAACTGTGTATTTCGGGGTCGCAGGCTTTAAGACCAAGGAGCTTTCACTTTACGTCAACCCATCGAAAACGACTATCGTAAAAAGTGGTCAAAGCTCAGACCTGCATGTGCTGTATAGGGGCAAGGATGTCTCAACGGATGTCACGGCGCTACAGGTCGAACTCTGGAACGCAGGCAAAGAATCGATACGTCCTGAACACGTTCTTTCGCCCATCACTCTAGAGACATCACCCAAAGTCCCAATACTTGAAGCCCGAATCCGACACGTCAGTAGGCCGTTCACTCAGATCGTGGTGGACCAAACTCAGATAGCGGACGGTAAGGTCACAGTCTCGTGGAAGATTTTAGAGCACAACGATGCTGCGGTCATTCAGTTCATTCTTGCGGGTCCGACCGAAACATCTATCAGACCTTCGGGGTCGCTGGAAGGACAGCCTACACTTAGCGTGCATCAATCGGCAATACAGCGAAGCTCCTGGTTCAAGATTGTGTATGTTCTGCTTGTTTTCGCTTCCGTAATACCCATGACGATGACACTCAACTGGATTGTTTCCAAGGTTTCCGACGTGCCACTTAGCGCTTCCTCCATCATCAAATCTGGACCGCTGATCGGGGCGGTGATTCTTGTCGGCGTGCCCGCCGTCGCTGTCCTTAAGTACTACTTTGGGGAGCCTACACTTCCTCTTCCATTCAATTAAACACATTGGCTGAAACGATGCGACGATTCCTTCTCACACTCACCATTTTCAGCGTTCCCGGCTGGTCGCAAGCTCCTGCACAGCAACCGGCCCAACCGCCGATAGTCATAAAGCTCGAAGCGCCGCCGACGAACCCTTGGGTACATCTCGCTGAAATGGTCGTACCCGGTATCATTGGTGCTGGCATTGCGTTCTTAGGCGTTTGGTGGACGAACAAACGCAACGCTGCCGAGAATGCCGCTAATCGTCAACACCAACTGAAACTCGAAATCGCCAAAGACAAGATCGCCGCAGAAGCGAAAAGCCGGGATAATCGGTGGGCGTTTCGGAAGGACATTTACACGGGTCTCATGAAGGCGACGACAAACTTAATATTTACTTACAGCACGATCCAATTACTCTCGATTGCGCTGAACGACAATAGCAATCCCGCCAATGAACAGCGGCTACTTCAGGTAATTAAGGACTTACATGAAGTTGCAAAAGATTTCATCCTTCATGTCCGTCTCGCTCCTTTTGCTGTGGCAGACGAAGTTTCTCAACTGGCACGGGAAGCAATAAAGGAAATCACCACCGATGAATCTGTTGTTAGGTCCGCAGCTTTCCAGTCTAGTTTGGAAAGCAAAATGCGCAAACTGGTCGAACTTCAACTCCAGTTGCAGAAAGCTGGCCGCAAAGATTTGTGGGACACGCCCGAGGAAAAGGCGAAGGATGAAGCGGCCACGTAAAGGCGATCATCAACATGGCCCAGGCTTGGCGCAGACCAAAGTGAAGGCCAGTCCGCACCACACGCAGTCGCCCATTAGAATACCTGCCCCGCTTTGCACGAACCCGGCCCCGGTCACGCAGACGCCCGGAGCCGCCATCGCTGAGAGATCGCCGGGTGCCAACCGAGAGCACCAGCAGCCGCCAGAGCGCAGAAATCACCTTCAGGGTCGAGGCAACGAACCGGTACTTCAGCTGCCATGCCGCGTGCGGGCGCAGGCGGTGGGTGCGGGCCGCATCGCGGCATTCCTGAAATCGCACTCGGCGGTGGAGGCGGTACATTACCCTGGCCTCGCGGACCATCCGGGCCATGCGGTTGCCGCACGCCAAATGACCGGGTTCGGGGGCATGCTCTCGCTCGAAGTGCGTGGCGGGCGGGAACGGGCGATGCAGGTGGCGGCACGCGTCCAGGTCTTTACGCGCGCTACCAGCCTGGGCGGCACGCAAGCTTGATCGAGCATCGCGCATCGGTGGAAGGGCCGAACACGCGCACGCCGCAGAATTTGCTGCGGATTTCGGTGGGTCTGGAGAATGCGGAGGACCTGATTGGGGATTTGGCGCAGGCGTTGGGGTGAGCTTCTTCGATCCCAGTGAGGCGCCGAACCGCCGGCGCAACTCAGTGAGGATGCCGACTCCGACGCTTCGGGTCACGGAGGCGCCTCCGTTTATTTTCGATGCGATTGGCTTCCAGGCTGCCCCGCCGGCCACCTGCTTTCTCTACGGAGTCCCGGAACATCTGGTAATGCCGTTTAAGGCGCTCGACGTAATCGGTTGACTGAATAAGGAATCGAAACAGATTCAGGAGTGCGGACGAGTACTCGGTCTGTGCATTGAGCGGATCGAGGTCCGGCCCCTTCATTTCGATGGGATCGCTGTGGGCCCCGCCCCATTCCCTGTAGAAATCCAGACTCTCCCAGCCGTAGCCGATAGTGGCCCAGATCTTGCTCCACCCGGTCTCTGGCCGCAACACCAGGATCGTCACCCGGCGGCAGTCGCAGCCGGGCTCGTTGCAATAAAGCTCCAGGAAGCCATATTCCCCATCTGGAAGATCCTGCCGCTGGGCGACCGTAACGGACCTGGTTTCGCGCGCTCCCACCTCAGGGAATCGTTCCACGAATGGAGTCATCGGCATCGATCCATCCAGGTTAAGCGGGGACCTACCCGCTGCGCAACCCTCGGTCAAGCGCTGGGGGCTCAAGTGAGAGCATCAGGTTTCTACCCAATCCGCCAGGCGAAGGCCGGCGATTCTGGAGAACTCGCGCGTGTTGTGGGTCACCAGAGTGACCTTGAGGCTAACATGCCTGCGCCGCGGACCTCAAGCATCGCCCGTACCGCGCCGTACGTCACCGCTGCCGCAGCGTCGAACGGAGCGATCTCCAGCGCCGCCGTAAAGTCGTCCAGCGCGGCTTTATTCCGTTCCCGCTGCTGCCCCCTCGCCGCGCCGAAGGAGAGGTCAGCCAAGGTAATCGAGGAGATCCCGATATCGCCCAGTGCGTAGCGTTTGAGGCGCTACAGCATTGCTGCGGGCTGGTAGCGGATCAGGTGGATGCATGTGTCGGTGTCGAGCAGAACCTTCATCGAATCACTTCCGAGCGGTCCTGCTGCTCGGGTTGGTCACGCTCGGCCATGAAATCTTCAGAAAACTCGCCAAAGCTATGAATGAGCGTGTCCCAGCCCTTCTTGGAAGGCAGGATGAGCACTCCGTTGCCGACCCGCTTCAGGAACACATGGTCGCCCCCGAAGCGGAATTCGCGCGGGAGCCGGACGCCCTGACTGCGGCCATTGCGAAACAATTTTGCCGTTTTTGCCGGTAGTTCTCTAGGTCTAGGCGGCTTCGGTATTCCGGTGGAGCACCAGCAACTGTTCGGGCCGCACTGGGACCATCGCGTATGTCTGCCCCTGCTCATCGGAGAATTCCACCAGAAGTGCGCGGTCGCCGTCTCGTTTGAGATGCTCGACCACAGTGCCAATTTGCCCGCGTGTTAGCCTGTGGCCAGGAAGGTCTTCGGTCAATGCCACCAATGCAAGCAAGGGAATCCTCATCGCGTCGCTCCTGCTTTCGAGTGACACGTTGTCAATCGCGGTAATCCTCGCCATGTCGTGCAATCCAACCGCTTCGCACTACCGGCGATCCCGAATTAGGGGTCAGCCCAAAGTCCAGCACGTAAAGAATTCCGAATGGAGTCTTAGCGGCTAGCACGGCCGGCCTGGTGGCGGCTGCTTCCAGTATGCGCTCGCGCAGCCATTCGGCATCGGTTCGGCCCACTCTCGCTGCGGCCTTAGTGGTAATGTAGTGCGGCCGCACAGGCGGGACTGGAAGTCCCGCGCAGGCTGTGAGCCTGCCCACTCTACGCCGCCGCGTGCTGGAACTTCACCGACACCAGCTTCGACACGCCCGGCTCCTGCATGGTCACGCCGTACATGGCCGCCGCCGCCTCCATGGTCTTCTTGGAGTGCGTGATGACGATGAACTGCGTCTCGGTGGACATCTCCCGCAGCAGGCGGGTCAGCCGCTCGATGTTGGCTTCGTCCAGCGGCGCATCCACTTCGTCCAGAATGCAGAAGGGGCTCGGCTGATAGCGGAAGATGGCCATCAGCAGGGCCACTGCCGCCAGCGCCTTCTCGCCGCCGGAAAGCAGCAGCACGTTTTGCAGCTTCTTGCCCGGAGGCGAAGCCACGATGTCGATGCCGGAATCGGCCAGGTTGGTTTCGTCGGTCAGGCGCATCTCGCCAGTGCCGCCTCCGAACAGTGTCTGAAACGCCTCGCGGAAATTTTCGTTGATGCGCTCGAACGCTTCGGCGAATTTCTGTCGCGAAACCACGTCGATGTCCGCGATGGCCTTCTCGGTATCGCGGATGGAATCCAGCAAATCCTGCCGCTGCACGCTCAGGAACTCCTGGCGCTGCGAGGCTTCCTGAAACTCCTCCATGGCCTGCGCGTTGACGGGACCCAGCGCTTCGATGCGCGCCCGCACTTCCTCGTAGAGACGCTCGGCCTCGGCTATGGCTTCGATGTCCGGAACGGTCTCGTCGCCGCGGAGGAGTTCCTCGACGGCGCAATTCAATTCTTTGCGGCTGGTCTCGTCGAGATATTTCAGCTCGGCCTGGCGCCTCACCAGATCCACTTCGATCTGCGAACGGTTCGTATGCGCCTCTTCCACCTTCACCCGAAGCTGCTTCAACTCGTCTTCGGTGGCGCCCAGAGCCTCGCGCATGCGGGCTTCTTCGGCGGCGAGCTGGTTCACCGCGGCTTCCGTCTGTAACGCCTGCTCCGCGAGAGACGCCAATTTCCGATCCAACTCGATGTTGTCGGTAAGCAGGCCCGCGCGGTGGACGCCCAGACGCTCGATCTCCGACGCGATCGCCCCCAGCCGGGACGTAGCTTCCTTATGCTGGGCTTCCAGGCGGCCCATAGCGGCGCGCTCGGCGCGATGCCGCTCCTCCAGGCCGGCCAGTTCCGCGCGCAACGCCGAATGATCTTCGCCCAGCGCCGCCGCTTCGATCTCCAACTTCTCCAGGAACTCCCGCTGGTCTTCCAACTCCTGTTCGCGCTGCTCGCGCAATTNNGAAAGCCGCGAGTTGGCGCGATTGGTGTCTTCGGCCAGTTTGCGCATTTCGTGTTCCAGCGCCACACGGTCTTTTTCGCGGGCTTGCTGCACGCCGCGCAAGCTCTCCAGCTCGGCTGCCAGGATGCCGATCTCGCGGTCCAGATCCTCCAGGCGGGCAACCTGCTCGTCGAGCGCCTTCTGCTTGCCTTGCAGCACAACTCCCAGCTCGCGCGCTTCGCGCTTCATGGCCAGCGGACCGCTGGTGGTCTTCTTGCCGCCGGTCACGGTGTGGCCGTGATAGCAGAGCCCCTCGGTGGTCAGGAAGTAGAGGTGCGGATAGCTGGTGGCCAGGCGTTGGGCCGACGGGCGGTCCTCGGCCACGAAGCACAGGGAGACGCGCGGCAGCAGGGTGGCGGCGCGGTCGGTCAGGCCGTTGGTCAGGCGCAACGAATCGCTCAGCCGCGACAGAATGCCGGTCTCCGGCCCGATAGGCGGCTCGGGCAGGTGCGCATGGCCGTTGCCGTTCTTGTCCGGATGCACCAGGAAGGTGGCGCGCCCATCGAGTTCGGCGCGCAGGAAGTCCAGGCCGCGGTCGGCCTGCGCCCAGTTTTCGACGACCACGTACTCCAGCTCGTCGTGCAGGAACTCCTCGGCGGGCTTTTCGAACTGCGGATCGACTTCCACGAAATCGGCCAGCACGCCTTGCGGGTGCAGGTCCTGCGCCTTACCCTTTTCCAGCGCGGCGAAGAGGCGCTTCACCGATTCGGTAGTGTAGCTGCGGTGCGCCAGCACCTCCTCGAGCGATTCCTTGCGCGCCTTCATCTGCGAGCATTCCGTGCGCAGTTGGTCGATGCGGCCGCGCACCTCGACGGCATTCCGGCGCCGCACGCTCAGATCCTCTTCGGTGCGCTGGCGCTCGCCGGCGACCGATTCCAGCTCGAGCTGGCGTTGCGCCATGGTTTCGGAAAGCGCTTTACGCGCCACGGCCAGACGTTCCAGCTCGGCGGCGGAGGTCTGCTCCTCCTTCTGCACGCGCGTTGTTTCCCGCTCGATTCCGGCCAGATATTCGTTCATCTGCGCGAGTTGGTTGCGCAGGGTGGATACTTCGCCCAACAACCGCAGCACGGCCGTGCGGCTGGCCTCGATAGCCTGCTCGCGTTCGCGGACCGTCGCCTGCAATTCCTCGCGCAAGCGGTTCTTCTCCAGCATGCGCTCGCGCGACTGGCCGATTTGCTGGTCGAGCGCCGCGACCTGCTGCTGGTGCGCGTCCAGGTCTGCGCCGAGGCGGCCCAGCCGGACCTCCAACTCCTGCGACTCCCGCTCGGCCTGCGCGATGCGCTGCTCGATGGCGCCGCTCTCCTTTACCTGCGATTCCAGCCGGCCGCGGGTGCGTTCGGTTTCGACATGGCACTCGGCCAGCTCACGCCGCTGTTCGGTGAGATGCTGCTCGTTCCGGTAAGAATCGCCTTGCAGTTCGGTGTGCGCCTGCTCTTTGGCGGCGACCTGCTCGGAAAGTCCACGCAGATCGGCGGAGGCCAGGTTCAGGTCGAGGGCCGCTTTGGCGGCTTCCCGCTCCAGCATGCGGAACTTGCCCGAGAGCGCCACGCGCAAGCGGGCATCCATCTCGATCTTGAGCTCGCCGTAGCGCCGCGCCTTGGCGGCCTGCCGCTTGAGCGAATTCACCTGGCGGGTGACCTCTTCCAGGATGTCGAAGACGCGCGCCAGGTTTTGCTTGGCGCTTTCGAGCTTGGCTTCAGCCAGCCGTTTGCGGGTCTTGTACTTGGTGATGCCGGCGGCCTCCTCGATCACCGCGCGGCGATCCTGCGGCTTGGAGCTGAGAATTTGGCCGATGCGGCCCTGCTCGATGATGGCGTAGCTCTCGGGTCCCAGGCCGGTCCCCATGAAGATGTCCTGGATGTCGCGCAGGCGGGCCGTGTGGCCGTTGATCAGGTACTCGCTCTCGCCGGACCGGAACAGGCGGCGCGTGATGGTAATCTCGCCGTTCTTGCCGTGCGGGGCGGTGATGGGGATGGGGATCGCGTGCGGATGCGCGGTATGCCCGTTAGTTCCGGCTATGGATGCGGCTGCCTCGTGCGCTTCCTGGTAAAGCATCGGATCGACGAGCGTCATGGTGACGGCCGCCAGCCCCAACGGCTTCCGGTCGCGGGTGCCGGCGAAGATCACGTCTTCCATGCGGGCACCGCGGAGGCTTTTGGCCGATTGTTCGCCGAGCACCCAACTGATGGCATCGCTCAGGTTCGACTTGCCACAACCGTTGGGGCCTACGATAGCCGCGATGCCGCCGCCATTGAAGCGAAGTTCCGTGCGATCACAGAAGGATTTGAAGCCCTGCAGTTCGACGCGCTTTAGTTTCAGCAAAAACGTTCACCTCGTCTTGCTCGGGGGATCGTAACCATACTAAACTCGTCCGAAGAAAAAGTAAAGCACATTCTACGCTTCAAAAAGGGGCGAGTAGGAATTGGCCCCAATATCTAGTATTGCGATTCCTTGGGGGGCAGCCAACCTGCCTGCCCCACATAGCGCGGCGGACGCTTCTCCTGAAACGCCCGGATGCCTTCCTGGAAATCCGCGCTGCGAAAAACCTCGTTGCGCATCTGCCGGGCCAGATCGCCGGCTTCTTCCCAACTCTTGCCGCGCGCGTCCCGCACGAACGCCAAGCCGGCGTGGATCGCGGTAGGGCTGGCCTCGGCGATCGCGCCGGCGATTTCCCGGGCACGCTGCATCAGACTGGCGGAATCCACGACATGTTGCACCAGCCCATACTCGCGCGCCTCGCTCGCCGGAAAAATCCGCCCGCTGAGGGCCAGTTCGGTTGCGCGGCGTTCGCCCAGTGCCGCCACCACCGTGCGAAAGATCACAAACGGCCACAGCCCGATCCGGATTTCGGTCAGCCCGAAGGTAGCATCCTCGGCCGCCACCACGATATGGCAATTCGCTGCCAATCCGGTCCCTCCGGCCAGCGCGGCCCCCTGCACCGCCGCGATCAGCGGCTTGGTCATGCGGATTCCCGCCGAAAAGATGCGCTCGTGAACTTCGTTGATGTCGCCGCCGCCGGGCGATAGCACTTCGTGCAGATCCATGCCCGCGCAGAACGATTTGCCATTCCCGCTCAGCAGGACCGCGCCCACGCCCGCATCGCTCTCCGCCTCTTCCAGCGCGGCGGCGAGCGCGCTGCACAGATCCATGTTCAGCGCATTGCGCCGCTCCGGCCGGTTCAGCGCGAGCAGCAGGACACGGCCCTCGCGGCTAATCTGTAAGCTCTCGCTCATAGACCTCGATCTCCATGGCCAGCAGTGCCGCGCCCAGGGTCTTGCCCTGCGCGTCCGTGCGCAAGGAAACGGTCCCGCCGCCGCCCAGGCCGTGATGCAGCAGCAGGTTCAACGCATACAGGTTGGGCAGCTCGAAGCGGTCCACCCCTCCCTTGACCATCTCGCCGAAGAACGCTTTGACGCGCTCCGGCGTCACTTCGCGCACCAGGATCGGGTAGTATTGCGGCAGCCACGCAATCACACCAATGTTGGCAATATCGCCCTTGTCTCCCGAACGGGTGTGGGCGATGCGCGAAAGAGGAATTCTCATACGGGGACCATTGTGGGGCAGGCCCTTGGCCNNCAGGCAGGGTGCCTGCCCCACAGAGGGAGTTTCATGCAACCACCTCCACGCGCGTTTGGATTTCGCCGCGCGGAATCAGGGCCGGCCAGTAGGCCACGATCTGGCGCACCTCGGGCCGGCCTTCACCATATCCGGTGCCGCCCGGCGGACCGGTGAGCACCAGCGGAATCATCTCGCGCGTGAAGCGATCCACGGCGCGCTTGTCGGAGCCGCGCACGCTGATGCGCACCTGCACTTCCGGCGGATCGTCGGCCGGCCGCGCCGCCGGGCCGTGGCAGGCATTCACACCGAAGTATTCGGTGTAGATTTCGTCGAAGCGCAGCCCGAGTTGATCCAGGCGCTGCCGCGTGATGCGGTCCGCCACGCGCGCCTTCTCGATCGCGTTGGGCCAACTGTAGACCAGCGTGCCGGACGCTTTCCAGCCGGCATGATAACTGATGGACGCCTTCAGCATGGCCGGCCGCGGCCCGCCGCGCACTCCGCTGCCGCGCACGCGGTCCGGGCCGGTATCTTCAAGCTGGAGGGAGGTGAAGTCGGCCACGCAATCCGGCGTCATATATTGGCGCGGGTCCCCGATCTCATAGAGAAGCTGCTCTTTCACGCCGTGCGAGTCGATACGCCCGCCGGTGCCAGGATGCTTGGTCACGGCGAATGATCCGTCAGGCTCGGCTTCCACGATGGGGTAGCCGATGTTGGCCAGGTCCGGGATGTTCTGCCAATCCACCTGGCAGTTGCCGCCGCTACACTGCCCGCCGCATTCGATGATGTGTCCGGCCACGATACCGGACGCCAGCTTGTCGTAGTCTTCAGGCCCCCAGCCGAAGCGGTCGATCATG
>PKYZ01000274.1:0-933 GCA_003132865.1 Bryobacterales bacterium | reverse complement strand
CGCATCTCGTAGCCTTTGCCGAGGAACTCGTCGATGCGGCCGAGCACGTCGTCGCCGAGCACGACCGCGACCTCCAGGCCGGGGGCGGCTTTCAACACGGCGCGCGCGCAAGCCACCGGGTTCACACCGCCGGCATTGGCGACGACCTTGATGTGGCGCTCCCGCAGCTTCTTGGCGATGCGCCCGATCAGCGGGGGAAAATCGCGGGCGTAGCCGAGTTCCGGGTCCGCCTGCCGCTGCTTCTGCAGGATGGACATAGTCACCTCGGCGAGGTAATCCAGCGTGAGGTAGTCGATCGGCCCGCCATCCACCAGACGCACGGGTGCCTCGAGCCAGTCGCCCCAGAAGCCTTNNGCGGGTCCTCCGGGACCCGCTTTCATAATGTCTCCAGCACCAGCGGCGTTCCCCGCGGGCGGTGCAGCGTTACTTCCAGTGCCATGGTTAGTATTTGCCGCGTTTCCAGTGGATCGATGACGGCGTCACAGTGGCCGCGAGCGGCGGCGTAGCGCGCATCCAGCCAGCTTTCGTAGTCGGCTTTCGTTTTGTCGATGGCGGCCTGCAGTTGCTTGGGCAGCGGTTCTCCGCTGGCCTTGTATTTTTCCAGTTCGACCGAGAAGAGGGCCTGCACCGCGGAATCGCCTTCCATCACTCCGATGCGGGCGGTCGGCCAACTGAACGTGAAATGCGGCTCGAAGCCTTGGCCAGCCATGGCATAATAGCCCGCGCCGCTGGCGTGATTCAGCGTCAGAATGAGCTTCGGCACGCTGGTGCAGGACATGGCCTCCACCATGTCGGCGCCGGCACGGACTATCCCTTCGCGCTCGGCTTCGGGTCCCACCATGAAGCCGGAGACGTCCTGCAAATATATGAGCGGGTAGCCCAGCCGCTCGTTGAGTTCCACGAAATACGCCACCTTGCGCGCGGATTCGGTGT
>PKYZ01000781.1 GCA_003132865.1 Bryobacterales bacterium | reverse complement strand
CTGCCGCCAGCCGCATGGCCACCACCGGGTTTCCCAAGCTCGTCTTGCGCACCACCGCCAGCTTGGCCGCGTAAGCGGCTGATTACTCCCCGCCGCTGGTTTCAGGAAATGGCGAGGGCAAGCCGTATAATTCCGCAAGAAGTTTGCGGTCGTGGAGTAGAGTCTTCGCTTCACCCTCATGAACAATACGCCCGAGCCGCATGAAGTAGGCTCGGTCGGCGTAGCTGAGCACCTCCAAGGACTTGTGCTCGACGATCAGAAACGCAGCGCCAGTCTTCTTGCGGAATGCCCCAACCGCTTCGAGAGCCACACGAGTGTTCTTTGCTGAAAGCCCAAGCGTCGGTTCATCCAGCAAAAGAACCTTTGGATTAGCCGCAAACACCATTGCCAGGGATAGAATGCGACGCTGCCCACCCGAGAGGTGGCAGGCCAATTCCTGGCCGCGCTCGTCGAAGCCGAGGTCGAAAGGAAACATTTCCTGAGCGGCGCGAATCCGACCCTGTAGATCGCCGTCATCAGGACTCCCGCTGAACCCCGCTGTTGCCAAATTGTCGGCCAGGGACAACTGGCCGAAGACACCGTTCTCTTGAGGCATCAACGCTACCCCGAGCCGTGCGAGTTCGCTCGGCTCGCTGCCCTTTTGCACGTTGCCGAACACCCGAACCGTTCCAGTCACCGCTGAGTTCAGCCCGACTATTCCGCGAAGAAGGGACGATTTGCCAGCGCCATTTGCTCCGATCAGAGCCACAACCTCACTCTGTCGCACCGCAAGGGACGCCCGGTCCACGGCACATTTCTTCCCGTAGAAGCACGAAAACGCTTGGACATCAAGAGCAAGACTACTTGACATGCCCGAAGATGACCTCCTGGAACTTCGTCTCCGAAAGAACATCTTCCGTCGCGCCATCTAGCTCGACCCTGCCTCCGTCCAGCAGCATGGCTCTATCCGCGCATCTCCGCATGACGGCAAGGTCGTGCTCTATCAGGATGACTGTGATTCCGCAGCCGCGGATCTTCGCCAAATGCACGACAATCCGCTCGGTATCGAGGTCGGAAAGCCCGGATGTGGGTTCATCGAGCAGTAGAACATTTGCCCCGGAAGTGACCGCTGCCGCGAAGGCGACCATCTTCTGCTGGCCGTACGACAGTCCATGCAGCGGCGCATCGGCGGTAGCCTCATCGAAGCCAAATTCTCCGAGGAGACTAAGGGCCTTTGCTCGCCGGAGGCGCTCCTCTTGAATCCAGAACCTCCTGAACCAAGCCGATGGAATAGCCGCCCCTCTGACTTCGCGATAAGACAGCAGGAGGTGATCCACTGGACTAAGGGCTGCGCAGAGCCGTAGATCCTGAAAGGTCCGGGTAACCCCATGCCTGGCTACTCTGGCTGCGCCCCAACCGGCGCACGTTCTGCCATTCAACAGAAGTTCTCCTGTCTGCGGCTGAAGGCCGCCGGCTATGACGCTGAGCAGCGTCGTCTTCCCGGCGCCGTTGGGGCCGAGGAAGGCGNNCCCGGCCGGGATCGAGATGTCTAGCTCCTTCAGCACGGGACGCTTCCCAAACCCGAAGGACAGGCGCTCCATCAGTATGGCGGGAGGCTCACTTGATGGCATAGCGCCCCCAGAGCCCCTTCGGCCGGATGATCAGAAGTGCGAGTAAGATGGCCGCGTAAATCACTTGATTGAGGTTTGCCGCCAGCGGTCCCGAGAGGCCCAGGAACCGTAAAGCCTCGGGCAATCCTATGAGGACAATTGCTCCCGCGATCGGCCCCTTGCGCGAATCCAAACCTCCCAGAATAAGGGCCGTTACCATCTTGATGGATTCCCCGAGTTCGAAGGATCCCGGGGAGATGTACCCGGCATGGCGCGCATAGAGACAGCCGGCCCCAGCGGCAATCATCCCTGCCAGCGAGAACGCCTGCGCCTTCGTGTTGATGCTATCTCTTCCACAGGTGGCCAGAAACTCGGAACTCTCGCGGGCAGCCCTGAGGACCCTTCCAAACGGACTGGCTTCCGTTCTCGCGGAGACGAACAACGTCACCGCCAAGAAAATCGCGGCGAAAATGAGGCCACCGCCGGGGTTATCGATAGAAATTCCGAACACTTGCGAATTCGTGATCCCTCGGAGTCCCATGGGACCGCCCGTGATCTCCGCCAAGTTGACAACAAGCTCACTCCAGATCAGTTGAAAGGCGAGACTCACCAGGACCAGTGCCTCATCGGACACCCGCAGTGAAACGTAGGCCAGCATCGGACAAAAGATCGCGCCGGCAACCACCGCAAGCAATAGCCCACTAAAGAACCCGCCGCCTGCGCGCACAGCGACGATTCCGCTGACGTAAGCGCCGGTCCCATACACGGCGGCCTGTGCTGCGCTGAGTAGTCCTGCCTTGCCTAAAATGAAGTCGAGCGAGATCAGCACGCTTGCATAAATACACAATTGGAACGCGATCTCGATGGCGTAGTTCAAGCCAGTCTACCTTCGGTGGCGCCTCCGGTCTGCCGCGCTCCCCGAATAATGAGTGCAAGCAGCAGTAGTACGAAGACGCTGACGTTTTGCCACTGGGAGCCGAAAATCCAGGCCACGGCCTGCTGAAGAATGGAAAGCCCGAAAGCGGCGCCAACCACGCCCGCGAGCCCGTGCGTCTGGCCGATCAGCAGGGCCGCAATCCCGTTGAGTGCCGAGTCGAAACCCATGCGTGGCGACAACTGAGAATCCATGCCTTGCAAGATACCCGCCAAAGCCGCGAGCGAGGCCGCCCACACTGCCGCCAGACTCTGGACGCGATCCACCGGAATCCCGCGCACGGCGGCCAATTCCGGATCGCTCGCAACACAGCGGAAGCGCAGTGAGCGCGTCCCCCGCATGAAAAGTACCGAGGCCAAAATGGCGCTACAGGCGAGAGCGAAGCTGATCAAATTCACACTGGTTACACGTGCTCCTAAAAGCGGCACAACCGAAGGCGCCGTCGCGGGCATTAGGCTCACAGTGTCCTGGCCAAATACCAACGCGACCAGGTTTTCGATCAACTGATAACCTCCCCAACCCGCCACGAGCAGAATGCCGCCCGACGCCTTCCGACCCCGCAATCGCCGGAACAAAGCGCTATCAATTATATAACCTACACACGCCGCGGCCGCAATGCTACCGCAGACAGCAAGGACCGAGCCAAAGGGCATCCACCAGCCATCCCAAACGACGGTAGAAATGCTGTACGCCACATAAGCCGCTACAGTGAACAGGCCAGCAAGGGTCAAATCGAAGAAGCCGTTGCACGACCTTACAAGGTGCAGGCTGCCGCCCACCAATGCGAGCCCGCTGCCGGCCACCAAACCATTGAGCAGGAGTTGCATGCAATCAGCCATTAAGGAGTTCCCAGCAAGCCAAAGAAGACCAAGCCGGTGTCCAAGAGGAGGAAGATCGCGGCCGCAACACACAACCAAGCCACCTTAGCTAAACTAATATGGTTCTTAGTAAAAGCCCCCTGAATCTTGTCCTCGGACTTAAGCCTCTGCTCGCCGGCCGCGAGGTGGGCGTGATCGTAGTCTTCGACAACCTTTACCAACCGCCCAACCTTAAAGGTCAAGATACCGCCTAACATAGCAGTCAAGGCTAACATCAGCCTGGCCGTAAACCGATACGAAGGTACGATAAACGGGGTTCCTGTCCCAAAAGTG
>PKYZ01000046.1 GCA_003132865.1 Bryobacterales bacterium | reverse complement strand
GACGACGGCTGCGATTACCACCTTCGAGATCGCGTCCAAACCGGTTTCCGTATTCTTTAGACGAGTCGACAGCCTGCGCAACCTCGATGGGTTGAACAAGGGCCGTGAGGTGCACCGCGATCGTTTGACGGCTGAAGCGCGATGGTCTTATCTTTCGCGCGCCGAAGAGAGGCCGCCCGAGGGGTATGTCGAACTGGGCGAGTTGTGCCGCGTTCATCGCGGACAGGTCACTGGCGCCAATGATATTTGGATCGCGGGGAAGCACAGCGTGGACCTGCCCGAGTCCGTTCTCTACCGCACCGTCACAAAGGCGAGAGAAGTGTTCGCGGCCGGGGGCGTTCTCGACGACGCGGGAAAGCTGCGCTGCGTGATCGACCTGCCGGTTGACCTCGACGAACTCAACGCATCGGAGCGCCGCGCCGTAGATCGCTTTCTCAAGATCGCGCGGGAGCGGGGCGCTCACAAAGGCTATGTCGCCAGCCACCGCAAAGCCTGGTGGTCCGTGGGGCTGCGCGCACCGGCGCCCATCATTTCCACTTACATGGCGCGAAGGCCCCCGGCGTTCGCCTTGAACAAAGCGGATGCTCGCCACATCAATATCGCACATGGCCTTTATCCCCGCGATCCTATGAACCAGAAGGTTCAAACCGCGCTGGTCGGTTTTCTCCAGACCAATATCTCCAGGCGCTCCGGCCGGACCTATGCGGGGGGGCTTACGAAGTTCGAGCCGCGGGAAATGGAGCGGCTCATCGTCCCCGGCCGCGCCATGCTCGCCATGGGGGCCTTGGATTGATCGATCCGCCTCTCTGGTCCGCGGAACAGCTTGCGGCGGATCGCCTCCAGGCGATATCGTTCTTTCGGAAAGAACGCATGGAAGAGCCGCTTGAAGACTATCTCGAAGCGTTCGACGAACACCGGCGATACTTTGAGGAGCTCTTAGAGACGACGGTGGATCTCGCTCAACTCGAACGCCATGCGCTTGCAGTCCTGACCGATTCCCGTTCACTGGGAGCCTTCAGGTATTTGGTNNATTGAAATCGTGCGCCTGGTTCTTGACAGGAGGCGCTTCGCGTGGGTCGCCGAACGCCGCCAACCCACCGAAGCCGAACGTGGCGCGGCGGTAATGGCATCGGCGGCGCTATTGGCTGCCAGCCGCGCGCAAACGAAAAGGCGCACTACTGGCAAATCGCAACAGGAGAACTTGGTCAAGCGGGCTTTGAAGGCGCTCGGTCTGAAAGAAGTGGTGCCCCGGCCGATTCCCAATGTTTCCCTGGCGCCCGCCGCCGGCGAGTTCTGCGCAGAGAGCATGCTTGGGGAGCCCAAGGCTGGCCGCAAAGCGGATATTGTGCTTCGGNNATGGGACCAGAGACTTGTGCCGATCGAGTGCAAGGTCTCGAACTCGTCCCTCAATTCGGTGAAGCGGCTGAACAATGACGCTGCTGTAAAGGCGGTCACTTGGCGGCGGGATTTTGGCCTTCGCCAGGTTGTTCCAACAGCGGTTTTGAGCGGCGTTTACAACCTCCACAATCTGGTGGACGCGCAGGAGCGCGGCCTCTCGCTGTTCTNNCAGCAGGTCTTCCCATGAAGCTCAGACTGTTCCGCGGGGCCCTCCTTTTGCCGTTGGCGGCCGTTTTTTCCATGGCCTTGTCGCCGCAACAGAACCAGAAGGGCGGGGGCTGGGACTCCACTGCTCAGCAGGAAGATCTCAAGCTGCCCAACGGCAAATCGCAGCGGGACGAGATTCTCAAAGCGGAGCGCGAGCAGAATATCAAAGACGCGGGTCGCCTGGTGGATCTGGCCGAAGAGTTGAAGGCTGACATGGAAAAGAACGATCCCTTCGTGCTCTCCATGGACACCCTCAAGAAAAGCGATGATATCGAAAAACTGGTCAAGAAGATCCGCAATCGTCTGCGTCACTAGCATCCTGGCCGGCGGGCTCGCATGGGCGCAGCCGGCGGAGCCCAAGGCACAGCCGGCGGAAACGAAGAAGATGGCCCCCGCCATCGCCCTGGTGGATGCCGCCGACGCCGCCCAGTGGCAGAACCTGACTGCCGGCTTGGGATGGCAGATCCTCTTTGCNNTGCGCCGGCCGATCCCGACGCCAACATCGACAAGCGCGCGCAGGCCCTCGCCCTCAAAGTGGAAGAGGCCGTCAAAGCCGGCGCCGTCGACCCCAGCCGCGTCTACATCGCCGGACGCGGCGATTCCGCCGCCATGGTATTCTACTGCATCGCGCGCATGCCCGACCGTTGGACGGCGGGCCTTGCGCTGGGCGGGTCGCCCAAGTCCGCCATCGACACCAATCGCATTTTCGCCGTCAACTTCACCAATACCCCGGTGCTGTGGGTCAGTTCGAGCCCCAGCGACTCGGACCTCGCCGGCAGACTCAAAGACGCCGGGCTCAACATGGAGTGGCGTTCCGCCACCAGCGTCACCAATCGGGACGTGCTGGATTGGCTCGCCGGCCACGTGCGCGCCGAGTACCCGCTCGCCGTCGATTGCGAAACCAACTCGCCCACCTTCGCCAGTTGCTACTGGGTCCGACCGGCCAAGTTCGACGCCGGGGAGCGCAACGACGTTCTCCCCATGACGCTGGTGCCCGGGGATGCCGGTTCGGCCCTCGATCTGGGCGGTTTCGGCTACCGTGGGACTGACCCCGGTCCCGGCGTGACCGTCGCCTTCCTGCCCGAGAAGTACAACGGGCCGCTCAAGGTCGGCGACCGTCTGGAGGCGCTCGACGGCAAACCCATCGAGAACGCTCATCAGCTTCGGCAGACTCTGGAGAAGGCCGACGCCACCCGGCCCGCGGTGGTGATGGTGCAACGCGGCAAGGAACGCATCCGCGTCGAAACCCGCATCGTGGTTCCGCGCCGCGATCCGGTAGTGACGGCGCGCGTGAAGGCGGAGTACATGCCCGAGTTTCACCAGATCGTGCTGATCAGCCGCTCGGTGACCGAAATGCGCGTCACCATCCCGCCCGAGTGGATCCCCGGCGACCTGCTCTGGAACGGCCTGACGCTCGAAAACGTAAAGACAGCCGGCTGTTACGCGCTCAAACT
>PKYZ01000850.1 GCA_003132865.1 Bryobacterales bacterium | reverse complement strand
TGTTGCTGGCCGTGACCGGCGATATCCGCGAAGTGCCGTTCCATGCCGCCTACATTCTGTTCTCGGTGGTCGCGGCGCTGGCAATGTGGTCGCTGGCGAAGCGCTTTTCGCCGCATCCGCTATGGGCCACGCTGCTGTTTGTAGCCGTGCCGGCGTTCGTCGTCAACGGCAACTCGCTCGAATCNNCCGGCCTTCGTCATCAACGGCAACTCGCTCGAATCCGATCTGCCGTTTCTGACCTTCTGGATGGCGAGCGTTGCGTGCTTCGTTGCGGGCAAATGGATTCCCGCAGCGATCGTCATGGCGCTGGCGGCGCTCAGCGCGTTTCAAGCTGTTTTTCTGACTCCCATCCTGGCGGTCTACGTCTGGCTTTACCGGCGCAAGGATCGCACCGCGTGGCTCCTCACGCTGGTTCCGCCCGCCGCGATTCTCGCCTGGGAATTGTTCGAGCGCCTTTCCTCCGGCGCGCTACCCGCCGCGGTGGCCGCCGGATACATGAGCAGCTACGGCCTGCAGGCGCTCGCCAACAAGCTCCGCAACGCCGCCGCGCTCACCGTGCATGCCTGCTTTCTGGTCTTCCCCGCACTGCTGCCCGGCGCCATCCTGCTGGCCTGGAAGCGGCGCGGCCGCGAAACCGGTTTCCTCGCCGCGTGGATTGCGCTGTTCTTCGGCGGCGCGGTGGTGGTCTTCTTCGCTGGATCGGCCCGCTACCTGCTGCCCATGGCCGCTCCCGTAGCCTTGCTCGTGTCGCGCCTGCGGCCGCGGTGGTTGGCCATCGGGTTCGCCGCGCAGATGGCGCTCAGCCTGGCGCTCGCTACCGTGAACTACCAGCATTGGGATGGCTACCGGCGTTTCGCCCGGCAGATCCGCGCGGCGACGGCCGGCCACCGCGTCTACATCAATGGCGAATGGGGCCTGCGCTACTACCTGGAAGCCGATGGCGGGCTTCCGCTGGAACGCGGCCAGGTGCTCCGCGCCGGCGACATCGTGGTTTCGAGCCGCCTCGCGTATCCCGTCGAATTCACGGCGCCGACTGCCACCATCGCGGAGCAGCCCCTTCGCGCCTCGTTGCCGTTGCAACTCATTGGACTGGAGGCGCGCTCCGGCTACTCGACCGCCAGCAAAGGACTCCGGCCGTTCGACATTTCTACCGCGCCGATCGACATCGTGCGTGCCGCGGTGGTGCTCGACCGGCATCCGGCGCTCGCTTACCTGCCCATGAACGCGCCGGAAGCGCCCGCCCAGATCGTCAGCGGCCTGTACGACGTGGAAGGCGGCGCGTGGCGCTGGATGTCGGCGAGCGCGGTGGTGTTGCTGAAGAGTCCCGCCCAACCTCTACCCATCGAGGCGGTATTCACGATTCCCGATCCGGCGCCCGCGCGCCACGTCGAGCTGCTGCTGGATGGCCGCGTCGTCGCGTCCGAGACGTATAGTGGACCCGGCGCCTATACTCTGAAGTCCCCGCCGCAGTCGCCTGCCGGCGAAACCGCCACGGTGACCCTCACCCTCGACCGCACCTTCTCGGTGCCCGGCGATCGCCGCGAACTGGGCGTGGTAGTCTCCAGCATCGGGTTTCGGGAGTAGCGCCCGCGTAGGCGTGTTAGTCTGTGCCAATGGCGAATCATTCGCAGCGATCGAAGTCCTTTCTCGCGGCCGAAGCAATTGCCACCTATGGAGAGGCCGAAGATTGGCAACTCGAGGAAGTCGTCGCGGGTCTTGCGGAGCTGGACAGCGGCAAGATGGTGGAACACGAAAAGGTTGTAAAGTAGCTGCGCTCTTGGGGTAAGCCGTCGGAAGGTGCTCCGCCGCGATGAAGGTTGTATGGTCGCCTCGTGCGATAAGGCACTTTCCGCACTTCGCGACTACATCGAAGCAGACAATGCGCAAGCGCGGCTGTGGCTGCCAGGATTCTCGAGAGCGTTGACAACCTCGTAGCCCAACGGCATTCGGGCAGACCGGGCCGGCTTGCCGGCACGCGGGAACTCGTCGTGCCCGGCACTCCGTACGTGATTCCCTATCGCGTCCGCACCGGACGCCTCAACTTCATCGCCGTCTTTCACGGCAAGCAGAAATGGCCGAGGGACGCTATACGGCAATCTCTTGGTAGAGAGTCCTGGACTCCGCCGAAAGCAGGCCGAGATGGTAGCGGATCGATACTTCAAAGGCGCCCAGCGAACTTCGCGTGAGGAACCAGGCAGCGACACCGGCAACAGCGGTAGTCAGGAGGACAAGGGCCGGCGAACGAAACACAAGAAAGTATTGCACGCCGACGGCGATGGCCATGACGATGCCGCCGCCGATCATCATCGGCCGTAGGATAGCGCCTCGCGCCGGGTCCGCCTGCTTACAGAACGGCGGACCGTCGATCAGCCTCAACTCCAGGGCGAGGTAGACCGAGGCCGCCGCCAGGCTGTAAGCGACAAACAGCCCAGCATGCCAGATTCCCCAAAACCATGCGAGCGAGATCAGCAGGACCACATGGGGGATCACGATGACCTCGACCCATAGCAGAGCGTAGACGCCGCGCGCGAACCCTGCAAATGCCCGCGCCGGAACCAGCAGGAAAATCCAGGCGCCCTTGTAATCGCTGCCATACGGCAGGAAGATGCAGATGAAGAAGAGCACGGTCCCGAAGATGTGAGGCAGAATATGCATGAGGGTGAAGCGGCCCGAGAACGGATCGATTCGAAAGCCGCTGGCGTACATCGATGCGAGGCCCATGAAGGGAAGTATCATCAACCGCAGCATTTGCCGCCGGAACTCCCAGTCACGCAGCATCATTCGCGAGACAAACGCGAATCCGGCCCGGCTGGGTTGACCGCCGAAGAACCGGGCGGCGATCCCGCCCATTGGCGACCTGCGCGTCTTGGCGCCGGCGGACGGACCTCCGCGCACCATGCTGGAGACGCGAATCAGGTAATCGGCCGAAAGAGAACGGATACCGAGCACCACGATAGCGGCCGCAATTACGCCTATTGCCGCTCCCAGAACCCAGCCGGCCACGGCCTGCGCCGACAGCCAGCGGCGCAGATGGGAGTGGGCAAGAATCCTCTGTACGTTCGACATCCAGACGATACACAGGAAGGGCAGCATGGCGGCAAGCTGTCCCGCGGCCTTCAACCGGCGCACCGGCACGATTCGCATCAGCCAACCGAAGAGCGCGCAGCATGACAGAGCCACCACCGATCCGACCGCAGTCGCGGCAAGCAGGTGGACGAACGGATAGGACCAGCTCGACCCGTTCAACAGGAGGCCGGCCAATGCCGGGACGGCATTCAACCCTAGAACCAGGTAAAGAACGATGCTCGCCAGATGCGTCAATTTCGCGGCAGTGTAGGTCGCGCCGTTGATGGGCTGATGCGCCAGCACGAGGCCTTCTACGGGATTCAGCAGGCTGTTGCTGGTTTCGGGCAGCAGGATCGAAAGCATGATGAACCCGGTAAAGACCAGAAATAACGAGAAGGGTGCCGCCAGGTCGGCTCGGGTCGCGACCGACACCAGGCTGATCAGGCTGGACATGGCGAAGTAGATCCAGGCGGCCGCTTTCAGGGCCACTCCGTTCCTGCCAAGCTGGTCCAGCATCTCGCCGCGCTCGCTGAGTAGGTCGAACAGATCCATCAGCAGCCAGTAACGCTTGGGATCGATGCCCACAGCCTGCAACAGCCGGGACACCCGAGGGCCTCGGAGCAGCCGTGTAATCGCTTCTGTGATTGTGCTCATGACCGCAGGGCCTCGACGATACGCGAAATGCCGGCGTTCACGCTTTCCGCATGCGTCAACTTGCGGAAGACTTCTTCCAGCGTGGATTGGCTGGTCGACGCTTTCAGGTTCTCGGGCGTGCTGTCGGCGATCAGATTCCCTTTATGAATGATCAGAACGCGGTTGCAGACCTTCTCCACCACGTCCAGCACGTGTGAACTGTATAGGATGGTCTTCCCGGCGGACGCCAAAGCCGCGATCAGATCCTTGATCATGATGGACGCATTCACGTCGAGTCCCGAGAGCGGCTCATCGAGCAGGATGAGGTCCGGGTCATGGAGAAGCGCGGCGGCAATCAGGATCTTCTGGCGCATGCCCTTGGAATACGTGTCCAGACGGCTTACGCGATCCGACGAGAGATCGAACGTCTCCAGTATGCAGGCGATCCGCGACTGCAGCGTGTCTTCGGCCACGCCATGCAAGCGCCCCGATAATTCCAGAAACTCCTGGCCGGTGAGGCTTTCGAACAGGACCGCTGCCTCGGGCACATAGCCGATCCGCTGTTTCACATCGACAGCTCTTTCGGGCAAGGGAAGTCCCGTGACGGACACGCCTCCGGCCGTGGGAGCCAGGATGCCCGCGATGATCTTGATAGTGGTGGTCTTGCCGGCGCCATTGGGGCCGAGCAGGCCGACGATCTCGCCCCTGTGGAGAGCGAACGATATGCCATGCAGGACTTCCGCGCGGTCGTAGCAAAACACGACCTTGTCGAACGCGGCTATGGATTCCGGCAAGAGCGAATCCTCTGGAGTAGTTATTGTAGCCGGGATTGCCGAGCAAACGTTATGGCATTTGACGGATAATTGAAGGCATGAATGCTGCGGAGCTGTATGATCGGGACTTCGCGGAGTGGGCCATGCAAAACGCCGAATTGCTGCGCTCCGGCCGCGTCGCGGAGGCCGATCTGGACCACATTGCCGAGGAAATCGAGGATATGGCCAAACGCGAACGGCGCGCCATGCAAAGCCGCCTAGCGCGGCTGATTCAGCGCCTTCTGAAATGGCAGGTACAGCCCATGAAGCGGAGTGCGAACTGGCAGAGTACGATCGCCGAGCAGCGCTTCCGGATTTGCAAGCTGCTGAAGGAGAATCCGAGCTTCCGGCAAGAGTTGGCGAACTGGATCGACGAGGAATATGAGCACGCCGTGCACATGGCCACGCTCGATACGGGTTTCGAGCGGGAACGATTCCCAAGTTCCTGGCCTTATACGGTGGAACAGACGCTCGACCAGTGCTTTCTGCCGGGGTAAGTTTAGCCGGCGGATGTCTCGTGGTATGGTGGCTTCCGAAGCCATGAAACGTACTCTCTCTCCAATCTTCGTGCTGCTGGCGACAGCGGCGCTCGCACAGACGCCGGCCGAGACCCCGAATACGGACATCTACTACAAGCTGGCGCCCGATGCGATCCCGCAGGATGGAGTTCCGAAGGGCGAGATCAAGGGGCCCTTCACCCTGCCGAGCAAAGCCTATCCCGGGACGCAGCATACCTACTGGGTCTACGTGCCGGCGCAGTACGACCCGGCCGTGCCTGCCAGCCTGATGATCTACAACGATGGGCAGGCTTTCATGGCTCCGGAAGGCGATGTCCGCGCGCAAGTTGTAATGGACAACCTGATGTACCGCCGCGAGATTCCGGTAATGATCGGAGTATTTATCAATCCGGGCCGCCGCCCCGATCAGCCGGAGCCGACCCCCAGCGAGTGGGGCGATCGCAACACGAACCGGCCCACTGAGTACAACACCTTGGACGATAAGTACGCGCGCGTCATCGTAGATGAATTGCTTCCGGTGCTCTACAAGGAGTACAACATATCGAAAGATCCCGAGCGCCATGGCATCGGCGGGTCGAGTTCGGGCGCCATCGCCGCTTTCACCGTGGCGTGGGAGCGGCCGAGCGACTTCCGAAAAGTGCTGAGCAACGTCGGTAGTTTCACCAACATTCGCGGCGGAAATGCCTATCCGGATATCATCCGCAAGAGCGAGAAGAAGCCTATTCGTGTCTTCCTGGTGGATGGCCGGAACGATAATCGGAGTCTGAGAGCCGACGGCAGCTACGATCAGGCGCGCGATTGGTTCTATCAGAACGTCCGCATGCAGCAGTCTCTCACCGAAAAGGGCTACGAGGTGAACTACTCGTGGGGCATTCAGCGGCACGGCCAGAAGATGCTGCAGACGGTTTTCCCCGAGATGATGCGCTGGCTGTGGCGCGACCACGGCGTTTCGACGGACGTTCACGATATGGTGGAGCGGTCGTTCAATGCGCCGAAGAAGCAGCAGTAGGTTCGGCTGCCCCACAAGCTGAGGCATCTGTGGCTAACTCCTTCCGGCGGATTCCGCGCGCCTGGTGGCTGGCGATTCCCCTGCTCTCGATCCTGTACTTCTCGGGCCTCACGGCGTCCGGAATGCTCGGGCCGGACGAGCCGCGGTATGCCTCCATCGGCCGCGAAATGGCGCGCTCTGGCGATTGGATTACGCCGCGGCTGTGGGGCGAGCCGTGGTTCGAAAAGCCCGCGCTACTTTACTGGATGACGGGCGCGGCATTCCGGCTGGGCTTCGGCGAAGACCTGGCCCCGCGCGTCCCCGTGGCGCTGCTCTCAGTCGCCTTCCTGATCTTCTTCCAATGGACACTGAGCCGCGCATTCGGCGCCCGGGCGGCGTGGGCGGCAACCCTGATCCTGGGCACTTCGGCGGCATGGTTAGGGTGCAGCTTCATCGGCACTACCGATCTGCCCATGGCGGCGGCGTTCTCGGCGGCCATGCTGCTGTCGCTCGATTGGATCGAGACGGGCGACCGTCGCCGCCTGCCGCTGGCCGCCGCGCTGCTGGGCGCGGCGGTGCTGGCCAAAGGCCTCGTGCCGCTGGTGCTCACTGTGCCGCTGCTATGGTGCGGCCGCCGTCGCTGGACCGATCTGGTGCGCCTGCCCGTCGCCGGGGCCTTCCTGATCGTCGCGCTGCCGTGGTATCTGCTGTGCTATCTGCGCAACGGCGCGGTCTTCTTGCACACGTTCTTCTGGGAGCAGCATTTCGAGCGCTTCACCACGACATCTTTGGCGCATGGTCAGCCATTCTGGTTCTATGTGCCGGTACTGGTAGCCGCGCTGATGCCATGGACGCCGCTACTTGTGCTGCTGGCACGCCGCGCGCTCTATCGCGATGCCCGCCGCCGGTTCCTGTTACTCTGGCTGCTTTTCGTATTGGTCTTCTTCTCGTTCTCGAAGAACAAGCTGCCCGGTTACCTGCTGCCCCTGGCGCCGGCGGCCGCGGCCTTGATGGGAATCGCACTGGCGGAAGCCAAGCGCGCGCGCTGGGCGCTACCCGCCGCGGCGCTGTGCCTGATGACGATACCGGTTGCGCTGCCGATGCTGCCGGAGGCGCTGGCGGCGGGCCTTTCGCGCGCGCCCCTGCCCGCATTCCAATGGACTTGGCTGCTGCCGGTCGCGTTGGCGCTGGCCATCTGGTGGCTGGAACGGCAAGGCTACCTCGCGGCTGCGCTGGCGATCATGGCTGTGGCGGCCAGCGCGGGCGTAGTAGCTCTGAAGCTGATCGACCTGCCGGCCATCGATCGCGCATATTCGGCGCGGCCTTTGTGGCGCGAGATCGCCGCCCGGCGCGATGGCGTGTGCATCCAAACCATGCACCGGACCTGGCGCTACGGATTAAATTACTATTCCGTGACGCCGCTGCCGGGTTGCAGCCAATCGCCCCGGCCCCTCCAGGTGTGGCAGGAGCCGGGGCACGCGCCGCTGGTGCGAGCGAAATAGCCACGCTCACAGCTTGCTTACGGAAGCCGCCGCCACCGTCTGCCGCCGGCTTCAGACCCTTGCTTTCCTGTTTCTTGCAGCGGGTACAATGGCGTGACCGAAAGGAGATATCCAGATGACAAAATCCTGTGTTTTGGGGTTTGCTCTATTTGTGCTGATGCACACGCCCGCTCGGGCGGGTGTCATCTACAACAGCTTTCTGCCTGGGGACACGTACTCAGGAAACCGCGGCGACTTTGGATGGCGGGGGGTGGACCGACTACTACGAAGAAGCGGCGGCATTTATGGTGCCGTACGATTGTTCCCTCACCACGATTGATATCGCTCTTGGCTATGAGAATGGGCCAAACGCGATGACTGTCAGTCTTTTCAGCGACAACGCCGGAGTGCCAGGGGGGCCGGTGGAGACATTTCTGCTAACCAATGTCGTGCAGCCAATGGTCACCCATGGATCGATCATAACGGTGAATTCTACACTGCATCCCATCTTGACGGGCGGTACGCAATATTGGATCGAAGCGGAGGTAGTCGACCCGACCGCGACTGACATGACTTGGTTCCACGCAACATCTCCGCAACCGGGCACGACGCGAGCGTATTCCTTCAGCGGAGGACCTTGGGTACTCGACAACTCCGATATGGCCTTCCGTGTGAGTGCCGATCCGGTACCCGAGCCCTCAGTTTTCATGTTAAGCGGCATAGGTCTGCTGGCGCTGATGACTGCGGCGAGCCGCAGATCCAGGGCGATAGGCGCGCTGCGGCAGCGTGCGCCGACAAACTGCACTTCTACGATAAGCCGTTACGGCCACGTGGCTTGTAAATATTCCGGCGTTTGTCACGGGCAGTGCGAGCCGGGGAGTGGTCTTGCGCACGCAAATTGGGTGGCGTCTTTGTGGGTTTGCTGTAGCGTATGGTCAGGCGCCATGGGATACGAACCTGAAGAATCGCCATGGACGCCCGTTGACGATGCGCCCTTTCTCTTCATACGAACCACGCGAGTGGCTCGAAATCGCGGTTCGCCAGAAGAGGACGGCTGGCACATTTGATTCGAGGACTCTGACGAGCCATTCGCCGGGACGTTCATTCCAAAGGAGCGTTGCCATTCTCTGTCCGAAGCCTCTCCTTCGAAATCTGCGGATAACAAAGAACTCATGCACGTCATGGGCGCCAATGTCGCCTAGCCACTCAACTGCCGATCCGACAAGGGCAAAGCCTGCGATCAAATCACCAACCTTCGCCAAATACGCGTCGTAGCCGTTCTCCCATACCAAGGACGTGTCGTAGGAGTAGCTTCCGTCGGCCTTGGTATCGATTTCAAACCACTCTGCCATATCGTGAATGTAGTGCTCGAACAAATTCCGGAGCAAAACATCCGACTCGGGCCCGATCTTCGAGATCAAGAGACTAGACGGCGACATGAGGAATGAGCGCTCGACCGACGCAAGGTCCAGCTTAGCTCAGCCGAGATTGATTCACAGATACCTCCAAGATTGATATATCCGCTCCGGCGTCATCACCCAGCCGAGCCGGAAATCGGAGGCAGTCAGCAGGTGTTCGACTCGCGGGGGCTGCGCTCTAGTCGGGCAGCGTTTAGGGACGGTCCGGCGGTGCCGGAAGCCACTTGGCCGCGTAACGGCTGCGCGGACGACGCCGGATTCCTGGCGATGAATTCCCTTCTCACCAGTAGACGCTCAAATCAAAGGGTCCTGTTCGGGGGCGCAAGCCCTTCAATCGCGCCGGGTCGGCAACAATGGCGGTTCGCCCCACTCAGCCGGTTAAGCCCCCGAGCGTCC
>PKYZ01000669.1 GCA_003132865.1 Bryobacterales bacterium | reverse complement strand
CCTTGAGTGTTCTAGCTTACGCTGCTGCTTTTGCCGGTTATGCGAACTCTGTCTAGTCCACATGGAACCGTGCTCACCGCCAAACCTTTGTTTTCCAAGAAGGACTTGAATCGCTCGGCTTGCTGAATGCTCTTCATAACTTGATTATGTCGCATATCGCTCCTCATGTCAAGACAATTCCGACAGTTTCAAGCATTTATTTTCGCCGCTCGCTTTCTCCCTTCGTTTCTTTAGCTTGAACGTTCTATGACCAAGATCAGTGAATCTTCCGAGGTGTTGCTCTGAACGCCGTCGAAAAGCACCCGCAGCGCCAGCTAATCATCGACGCTATCCTCGCCGGCGAAGCTCTCCGCGCCATTGGCGCAAGAGTTGTGCCACCCGTTCACCATAGTTCCATCTCACGCTTCAAGCTCGACCTGCTCCGCCCCGCCATTTCCTCACTTCGTGGCGTTACTCCCGAACGCAACATCATCAAAGAGTTAGCGCTATCTGCTACAACTAAACAAGATAGCGAACAACACGCCGATGCTGCTCGCGAGACTGTTAGACAAAATATACACGACCGCGTTCAGTCCCTCGACGACCGCCTTGAACTGTGGATTTCAGACGCCGAACGCGCGAATGAAGGCAAACCGTTACATCCGGCACTTGCGGCACATTCTCGTAATATGTTGAGTTCATTGGAGTTGCGTGCGCGTCTATCTGGTCTGTTGCAAGATGGCGCAAGTGGCACAACAATAAACATCGCTGTCGCAGGCGGGAGCGCCGACGTCGAGCCGGCCGCGGTGACGATCGAGATGCTNNAGTCAAGTGATTCAATATCACATGGTCTAAGTAGTAGAATGAACAACTTGCAATATTCAGGCGATACTGTGGGTGATACTAAACATGCTTCAATGCCTGAGTTCGATCGCCTGGCCGCGCGACGTACTCAGTGGGCACGGCAGGGACTGCCCACCACAATGGTACGTGCTGACGCAGCGCTGACCGTGGCGCAATCGTTTGGATTCTCGGCACTCCCTATGGGCGTAAAACGCTTGGGGCCCCCCGGAACGGCCTTGCGCGGGATTTGTGATGGCCGTGAGGGAGTTGTGGAAAGTTCAGAGGAGTCGGCTGTATTCAGCACGGGATTGCGTGATGGGCAGGCGGAGACATCGGATGTGATACCGTACATGGGGCTGAGGCGGGAATGAGCGTGCTGGTGGTGTGGGAGGGCGGTAAAGGGCGGGAGTGGTGCCGGGAGTGTTCCAC
Source organism: Bryobacterales bacterium (assembly GCA_003132865.1). Next base: position 45,082 of record PKYZ01000669.1, on the reverse strand, counting down.
GGCGCACCTTGCGTTGGTTGTGAAGTTCGGCGCTTTGGCGTTCGCCTACGCTTTAGCCTGCGGCAGCAAGGTTTTGCAGACACTTCTGATTATGAGCCGTTTCTGTAACTTGCAGTACATCCTGAGCCGCCTGGGATTCAGCTTTCGCCGGGCCCCTGTCGAATCGGCTCAACCCTGTGACGTACAGGCTTCGGGGGCTCTTGACATCATGCCCCGTCGAGGATCAGTGACGCTTATTCCGTTCTCGGCGTCCAGCCTCTTTCCCGTAAATCCGCCAGCCGGCCTATACTGGTCCCGGCAACCTGGCAACTGCTTGGGCGGTGAGATCCGTCTGCGAATTTCTTCTACAACTGCATCGATGTCGACGAACACACGGTTCGCAGAGAAGCGTATCGTCGAGAAACCCTTTGATGCCAGCGTTTTGTCGCGGTATGCGTCGGCTTTGGCCTTCGCTGGCTTGTCATGAAACTTTCCGTCTATCTCAATGATGAGCTTGCGCTTAGCGCAATAGAAGTCGGCAATCCAGCCGAAGATCAGGCATTGTCGACGAATGCGTATGCCAAGCCGATTCGCCCTGAGGCGAGCCCACAGCAGGCGTTCCGGTGGACTCATGTTCTTGCGAAGTTGGCGCGCAAAGGTTTTCTTGGCCGGGGCGCTCTTGGTCTTAAAGGCGTGAACCTTGGCTTCCTTGGCGGCTTCTATCAGCGATTTATAGACTGGCGAAATGAGTTGCTGTCTCACTCGATCTTTCTCGCGCCTGAGCTTTGCGAGATGGGGCGGTCATTGCAACCGCCCCGGATCTGTGAAGTCCAAGCACTTCCACCATACTACGACTGGTGGGGTACCTGTCAAGAGGGGTACCGCATTTGGTGGGCTAGAACGGCGTANNGATTCGGCGTACACTGGCGGCATGAGTCCCGAAGCCGCCGACAAACTGATCCAGATGGGCATCCTGCCGGGTTCGACAACTTGGGAGGCCTGCGAGAACGCCACGCGGGCAGTCTGGCAGCCTGTCTATGACGAAGTTGCTCAAATGAAGGGTCACTGTCCACCTGAGGTAGCCGTGGCATTATCGAAGGCGACCGCATGAATCTACGAAGCTTGAGTAGGGCCGCAAACCGAATGCGCGCGGAGCGCAAGGTCGAGATGCACTTCAAATTCCGCGACGGCACGGCTTGGGCGAGAAGCGCCGAACTTCGCAAGCGCCCGGCAGGCAAATCACGCGCCTGGTGGAAGAAGGACAAGCGCGATCGCAAGGCGCAAGCGTTTTTGGCGGCAATTCCTTCGATCCCGGCCAAGCGGTTTCAGCCGACACCACAGGGGACAGCATGACAGAAATCAAACCCAGCGATTTTACATTGGAGCAATGGGCCGATATAATGGCAGCGCAGCGGAGACTGGCGTTTCTGTTTGAGGCCAAAGAAGCAGAACTTCACTGGCGTGCGGTGGAAAACAAATGGATCCCGCCGGACAGCGCAGTGGCTACATACGATTCGCAAGGCAAGCTTTTCGCGTGGCGAATCCCCCAACTTGAGCCGGTTTTCGCTGGATGCATCGATGGCGCAGAACTGGGTCGTGGTACCGTTTACCTGCTCTACGATTTGGACGGGAATCGCCTCACGTGAGCAAAGACCTCGACCAAGCCGACCGCGATTTCCTGGACACGGCCCGGCGCAACCCGCTGCGGGTGGTGGACTTCGAGTACTCGCCAACCTGGGATGCGCCGATTTCTTTGGCGCCATTCGTGGACGAAGATCCTCCGGAAGTTGAGGCCACGCTCCCTTGATGGACGATGCCTACAAATACGCGGGCATTATCGCGCTGGTGGGCATGACCTGCGCTTTTGGCCTCGGCTGGGTCCTTCGCGGCATGTTAACGAAACCAAAGGCACTCCCGCCGCTGCCCAAGCGACAGAACCGCGGCTGGACGAATCCCCGCGTCAAGGGCCAGTTCGTGCGGCGGCCGGCGCATTTCGAGGGACCGAAATTTCCTTGCTCGTAGTTTCCATCAGCGTGCCACGCGAGATCGACGCGAAAGAGCTTTTGCCGAAGGATGCCTATCCGTTTGGTGCTACCCCGCACCACGCACCCAAGGAATACCGCGTAGAGTGCCGCGACCGGTCCGAGGCCGACATGCTGGTCCAGTCCATGAAAAACCAACCTGGACTCAGGGCGATGATTCTCGAATGAACGCCACAGCCAAACCGCAGGATCGCGTTCGCGGTCAATTAGACGTCGGTCTGTCCCCACAGGGAGAAGCTGAAGCGGATCACTTAGGCAGAAGGATCGCGGCGAAGGGTTCCATCGATTCCATCGTAGCCTCACCGATGACTCGCGCGCAGCAGACCGTAGCCGCCGTGCTCAAACACAATCCGCAGGCAAAGTTCCTCGGTTCGGCGCAGCAGGCACTCCCCTGGAACCAGGGTGTCGTCACCGGGCAACCGATCAGTGATGCCCAGCCGATCATCCAGCAGGCCGCCGATCATCCAGAGACACCGATTCCTGGCGGCGAAAGCGTGGACCAGGTGGATCACCGCTCCGGCCAGTTCGTACACCAGCAGTTGCATTCTCTGCATCCTGGCGAACGCCGCCTAGTGCTGGCGCACCACTCCCAGATGCGGTACCTGCACGGATGGTCGAAGAAGGGGTTTCCGCCCGACATGAGCGCCGATCCCGCAGAAATGGCGACCCGTGCCGATAAAGCCAAGCCGGCCGGTTCGCTGATTCGTCTGGCGAAGGGCAAAGATGGTAAGCCCATGCTTCATGAGAACCCGATAGACAGTAATGAGCCCATCAAGGCCGGGCTGAATTTCGCCCGCCACGGGGCGACGGAACTCAACAAAGAATCTGGCGGTTCGCGCCTTGCCGCGCTGTCGCCGAAGTCGAAGGCGCCACTTTCATGAAGCGCTATTTTTTCTCGCAGCATCACGCGAACTGGCCGGCCAAACTTACCGTGCCAGAAGGCCACGAGGTTACGATCAACCATCCCTCGACGCGCACGCAGACGGCGCATCGAAACGAAGATGGCGAGATATTGCTTCCGAAGGGCAGCCACATCATCGGCCTGCGCCACATTGCGACAGGCAACGAGTTGATGCCTATGGCAAAGCCGTTGAATACGGTGCCGCTGGAGGTTCCGAAAAAGTAATGCCAGATTCTCAGGCTCAGGTTCGCTGGGCCCATTCGGTTCTGGAAAATCAGGCTAATGGCGACAAGTCTTTCGCCAAGGAAGTGGTGCGCGGGATGCACGGGCGGAAGATGGCCTCGCTGCCGGACCACACGAAAAAGACCTCGATTCTCGGCAGACTCAGAAAGAAATAATGGCATTCAACTTCAAGGCGCCGAATCCATCAAAGTTCATCGCCAAGCCATTCAACATCGGCGCCGACATCGGCCACCTTGAGAAATTTCGACCCCTCGGTCAAAGTATCGGGATTGGGCTCGATAAAGCTTCGCGCGCCGAGGGCGGTCCTGCCAATCCGCTTTCTACCGATCCGCTGGGCAACCCGTCGATCATCAAGCGGCTCAGCTTCAAGAACCGTATGAACCTGCGACCGAAGCTGGCGACACCGCCGAAGATCAAGCCGGTCTGATGGCTAAGCAGCAAGCACAGCCCCGCGTCGTTCTCCTGACCGGTAAGCAGATTCGCGCGGTCAATCCGAACAAGTACACAGGGCCGTTCCGCGCGGTCTGGTGTGCCGAGCACCACTTCACAGGGCCATGGCCTTGCGATTGTCCGGCTGGTCCCCAGACCCAGGCGTGGAACAGTGACGCCGACGAGATTGGACTCGGCGGCACGCGCGGTTCAGCGAAGACGCACCTAATGCTTGCTTGGATGGCGTTCCGAGGCAACCCGAGAAAATTGAATAAGCTTCTCGCTGAAGGCAAACAGCCCGAGGGTGCAGATGTGATGTACATCAACCACCGCAATTTTCGCGGCTTGATGCTTCGCAATCAAGCTAATGATCTTGAGGATTTGATCGATCGTGCGGAGGAGATGTGGGGGCCGACCGGCGCAATTATCAAGCGCGGCAATCCTTCGATGGCGGAATGGCGCACCGGCGCCAAGATCATCTTCGGGCACTTCGGAGACAACGGCTGGAAGAAGTACGTCGGTCCCGAGTATCAGCGGATTGCAATCGATCAGGCTGAGATGATGGAGTCAAAGGAAATCCACGACCGCATTATCGGCTCTTGCCGCTCGAAGTGGTCAGCGTTAAAGCCGCAGGCGCTGTTAACGTTCAATCCTGGCGGCGGCGACGAACTAGCGGGCGCTCCCGGCCAAGCGTGGTTGATGGACTATTTTTACATCGAGGATTACGAGCGCGGTGAGAAACTAAAGCGCGGGGATTACGTTATCGATGAACATGGCAAGTACCACACGTTCATCATGTCGAAGTGGAGCGATAACCCGTACTTGTGCCACTACGTTGAATACGACGCGCCCTACGATGCCGCGACGGGAACCGGCGGAAACGTCACCGTCTACAAGCCGAATGAAGGACCATACGTCAAGTGGCTGAACTCGATCGAGCCCGAATCATTGCGCGCCGCGTGGCGCGACGGCAACTGGCACGCGCTCTCCGGCGCTTACTTCCGCGACTTTCGTCCAAATGGGCCGCTGGTAGGTGAAGAGAAGTACAATGCCAATCATGTCTACGACCCGTCCAAAGTAAAACTCGAATCGTGGTTTCACCGCTGGATGGCTATTGACTGGGGCTATATCCATCCGAGTGCGTTGGGGTGGTTCTGCAAATCTCCATGGGGCCAGACGTATCTGGAAAAAGAAATTTGCCTCAACCGCGTCGAGCCCTTCGAACTCGGCATCCTGATCGCGCGTGAATCTAAGGCTGCGCTTGCGGGAGTCGAATCACACCAGATGGTGATCTACCTATCGCCTGACGCTTACGCAAAGCGCGAGAGTGAGAATACGGTGGCTTCGCAGATCGCGGCTGGGATATCGAGCGAACTTGGTCCACATGCGGCGTTTGTCGCCGATCTTACCGACGAAGAACGCGAGATGGACTCAAAGGACGCGCTCGAATCACTGAAGCGCCGGCGGCGCGAGCAATCGACTACCATGCTTACCTTGGTGCGCGCATCGACCGATCGCGTGGCGGGCTGGATGCACATTCAGACCATGCTTAGGTTCAGACCGCTCCAGGAGCAGGCGGTCCCGGATAAGGAATTCGCCGAACAGTTGGAAATCGAGAAGGGTATCGTTGCCCGATTGCAATATGAGGCGCTCCCGGAGTTTCTTGCGGCGCGCGAAGTGCTGCCTAAATTGCAGATCGCGAAAGGCTGCCGCAACGTCATCAAGATCCTACCGATGCTGATGCACAAGCCTGGAACCAACGATGTTGATAAACTTGATGCGACCGAGACACGGCCTGGTGACGACGCGGGCGACATGCTGCGCTACGGATGCTTTTCGGAAGAGAGGCAGGGCGCGACCGAGGCTCCGCTCGATGTTCGTGTGGAGTTACAGGTCGCTCAGATGCAGTCGCGCTACGGCGGCGGCATTTCGCATCACAGCGTTCTGATGGCGACAGAGCAGGCGCGGTGGCGCGAGCAGCATCCACTCGCGAAGAAACAGGACCTGTTCGTTGGGGCTAACAGACTTGCTGCAATTCGCGCGATGCGTTCTGCTAACTTCGGAAGGAGCAACGAAATAATTCAATGATCCAAGCTGGTCACGTGGCAATGGAACTAGACATCGAGTATACCAACGGTTGGCGCGAGACAATAACGCTACAACCGGGCGAAGATACGACTCTGCCGTTTGAAGGAAAGATTGTCGGAGCACGCCCTGTATTTCAGGAGGAAGAAGATCGATGACACCATCTAGTGGGCCACCCAAAAAGGGGCTTTTGCTACTCGCCGACGACAAGAACGGTCCCCCTCCGCTCTCCTCTCCCGACGAACCGGATGCAGACGATGTGCAGCAACCGGGCAGTCAGGGATCGTGCGCCGACTGCGTCTTCTACGACACCTCCGAGCAGAATTGCAAGCGCTATCCTGATTGGATTCCTCACGCGCCTGATGATTATTGCGGAGAGTACAAAGCAGGCAAGCCACACGATTCAGCGGGCGCTGGAGCGGCACCGCAATCTCAACCGACTTCCGCGCCGCCCTCACAAGCGGGGCCGTATACGAAACAGCAGTTCTAACCCATAAAAAGGAGCAATACCATGACCGACGCAGAACAACTCGCACAACAGCAACAGCAGCAGTTTCCGGGAGCCAAGACGACCGACGCAGAACAACTCGCACAACAGCAACAGCAGTTCCCGCGCGCCAACCCTAATCTGGTGGCTCAACAGCAAGTCGGCATGACTGACGCAAACCAACTCGCCCAGCAGTTCCCGCGTGCCATGAACAGCCCGCCTCTCGTTCCGGGGCCGAGCCCGTTCAAAGAGACAAAGGACTGGGATCAACACAGGGGCGCCTACGAGCAGAAATCCCGCGATAGCATCAAGGACGGCTTCCGCTATTCGGCGCGCGTTACGTTCATCAGCCGCTTTGGTGCCGAAATCGCCAAGCGCTTCAAGGGTGACGCCACGACCACACGCCAGGCGTCCAACGCGCAAGCACCTTTTACCAACAACGTCCCTTCGGACCCCAACGCCCGTGGGCAGCAGGGTTTCCCTTCCTCGGACGTGAACGCCAGCCCGATTGCCCCGGCAACGCAGCCTGGTTATCGGGAACTTCCTTCGGACCCGAACTCCCGCCTACAACAGAGTTCCGTAGCCCCGGACGTGAACGCCGTCCCGATTGTCGCTCCTCCTCCCTATGCCGCTACCGATGCAGGGGCCACGCCGAATGAAGCGAGTTCAAACGTTCCCCGAAACCCGCAGTTCCAGAACCAGCCACTCCAGGGACAGCAGTACGGCGAGCAACTCGGCCAAGGCTCCGTTGACCACTTCGCTGGCTCTGCCGTCACGCCGATACTCAATAACACATTCGTCATTGCGCGGGGGTTCAACGATGCCGCCGAGTTGCTGGCGTGGTTCAATGCTCCGTTCGGCGATAACGTTGGGCCGCATCAAGATCGGGCATATGTTTCGCCGCGCACTGTAGGTGCCAAAGAACCGGCCATCACCGCAAGCGCGGTTTCCTTCGTGGTGCATGACCGTTTACGAACCGGCGATCAGGGCAGCACGCTCACCGAGAAAACCGGCGATCCGGCAATCTGGGAACCGTGGCTCGATGAAGGCACCGTCGAGGAGCATGCCCGCAGCCAGTTCCTGAAGGATGCGCGCGTGGATCTGACGAAGCCCATGTGGGATACGTCGTCCGCACAAAGGCCTAACCTTGGCCAGGAAGTCGGGCAGCAGACCGGATACGCCCAGGGTCAGGGTCCGAATTACCAGGGGACTCAGAATTACCAGGGACGGAAAGACCCAAATTACCAGGCCGCTAACGATCCGAATCTAAAGGGCGTGAACGACCCAAGTGTCTATCCGAAGCGGATGACCAAGAAAGACGGCGAAACTAAAATCGTCAACGAAGCTTCCGGAGAAGCCGCCGCGAAGGCGGAAGGGTACGCCGTCGTCGCGTGACCTGGAAGCAAACCTTCCTACTGCTGTTCGCCGACTACCGCGATGCGCTCGATCGCGTGACGAAGGCGGAAGACGGAGCGCGGTTCGAACGGGGCCGCGCTGATTCGCTCGCGGAGCAGTTGGCCAGCACGCAAAAGGACGCACTGGAACGCGAGCGCGTCATCGCCGATCGCATGATGGCAGTCAAGTACGGACAGCGCTCGGTGCTGACCAACGAGCAGATCGCGCAAGCGGCGCTGACGCAGGAACCAAGGAAAGCGCCGAACCCCGTGACCGACGTGCGGGAATGGCAGCAGGCCCAAACCTTGAACACGCTGAACACGTTCGATAAGTTCGACAAAAAAGTGAATGGATAGCGCTCTCCTCCAACTGATCGATTGCGATCCGGCGCTCAAGCAAGTTGACCCCACGGGCGCCGCTCCGCTCGACAAGATCATCACCGCTGTCGAGACCATGCTCAAGGACTCGGTGGACGCCAACTATCAGGGCGAGCGTGTGCTTCAGCTTTTACGCCTGGAACGCGCCGACAACTTCTATCGCGGTATTCAGAACATCGCGCCAACGATGGATGGGCAAACCGGCGCAATCGGCTGGACGCAATTTGGGCCGTCGGCCGGCAAAACAGGCGACCCTCAGACTCAGGCGCGCGCCTTCGACTACAACCCACGGCTCACCAAATCCTACGGCGATAAGTTCATCGCGGTTCTTGGGCAGCGGCCCTTTTACAACTCAACCGCTGAACCAATTGACGAAAACAAAGAGCAAGATCGCCGTGGCGCGAGACAAGTGAATCTGCTGATCCAAATGCTGAGCGGCCAACTGGATCTCAAGACTCTCAACAAGCAACTCTGCTACATCCTCTACAAAAACGGAACAGCCATCGGGCAGGCGAAGCCCGTAGTGGACGCGAAGCGCTTCGGCACGCACGATATCCCGAACCTGATCCCGCACACAACTTGCCTTGGATGCGGCAATACCGCTCCGAACGCCTCGCCCGACACGGCATCCCCTCAGACGTGCCAGCAACCGAATCCAGCGAGCGTCAGTGGAACATGCGGTGGTCCCCTCGCCAATACCGCCGCGCCCGACCCCACACAACCTGTGCTGAGCATTCCGCAGCGCAGCGTGGATTTGGAACTTTTTAGCGGCTACACTCACACATGGCCCTTCAGCGTGAAGTTCCAGACCGGCGCGCTCCGTTACTCGCCGTGGGTGGTGGCCAAATCCGAGAAGGACCGTGGCGCGGTTCTTCGCGATTACCCACAGGCCCGCAAGATTGTGGGGATGGGTACGAACTCGCAGTACGGTTCCGGTTCGCCCGATGATGCCACGGCCGCTGTTGTTCGCGCCTCCGCGCAATCGCAGACTGGCACAATCCGCTCGCGGAACCTGAACGTGTGGACTGAAGCACTCTACGACATCGATGCTTCGCAAATTGAGTTGATAGACGATGACGCCACGCGGATGCTGGTCAAGCAGTACTTTTCCGACGGCATCTTTTGCGTTCAGATTGAGGGGAAGACCGTCGCGATTCACAATCAGGACTACCGCAAGAAGTTAACCGTCTGCACGCCGGCCATGTCGGACTATCTTTTCACAGACGGTGGCTGCTGGGGCATGTTGGGACTCGAAGATTTTTACTCCAACATGCTGAACATCATCGCAGAGACACTCGAAACCGGCATCATGCGGTTCATTGTCAACGAGGAATACGTTTCCGGTGACGATTTGAACCGGAATCGCTACTCGCCGAACCGTTTTGTCAGCGCGGTCCCCAAATATGGCGATAATTTGCAGAACGCCGTTGTTCCCCTACCGACTTCCGACTATCCGCAGCAGATCACCGAGGTTTTTGGCATCATTGATGGACTGATTCAGAACATTTTGGGGCTCCTGCCGCAAGTTTACGGCCAGATGCCCGGAAACTTGACTCTAGGGCAGGCCCGAATGATGCTCAACCAGGGGTTGATGCAGCTCGGGACCGTCGCGGAGCTGATTTCGAGCTTTTGGGAGGCTTCCTGGACCAATCTGGTCAAGATGTACTGCGAAATAGCGCTTACGAACCCCGAATTTCAGGGTCAGAGTATCGATTTGGACCTGATCCGCTCGAGCGGCTGGATGGTTAAGAGCGATACCGCGATTCCGCGTTCTTTTGCCGAACGTGTCGAGTCACTGCGGGCGCTTTTACAGGAAACGCCGCAGTTGGCCGACACTTTGAAGATCACCACTGCTGCAAACGCCGGGAAATTGCGCCAGTACATGGATCTTCCGGACTTCGAGGACCCCGACGAGGAGGCGATGGACGCCCTCAACGAAATCATCGATCAATTGTGGCAGGCAGCTCCGATGCCGCCTCCTCCGCCTCAACCTGGACCGCCGGATCCAATTACAGGGATGCCAACGCCACCCCCGCCGCCTCCGCCACCCCAGCCATCGATTGCCTTCAACTCGATGCTGTTTGATCCGAATATGACGATGCAATTGGTCCGTATGTCGATGCTGAAGGCGATGCTGAAGCCGACCGCGCAGCGCAGTCAGGACAGTCCTGGCTTCCAGAACCTGAGCGCGTTCTTCTCGCAGGCGCAGCAAGCCGCCGCGCCACCGCCGCCACCACCGCCGCAACCTAAGATGACCTTTACGGCGAAGATTCCGGATCTCACGCCGGAACAGGAAGGCGCGGTACTGAACGACTTTGGGGTAACCGTACCACCACCGCATCCTGGAGCGATTCAGGCGCGCGCGCAGGACAAGATGAACGAACAGGCTTCGAGTACTCCTCCCAACGGTACTTCTCCTGGAGGGCCGGGACTTCCTCCCCCCGGTCCTCCAAATTTGTCCATGCCGAGTGGAATGATGCAACCCGGAACGCCCGCAATGCCCAATCCGATGGGGCCAATTCAATAAAGGAAAAACATGGCAACTGAAGCACTTCCAATAGCCAGCGCGCCAGCCCCTGTGGCTCCAGCGCCAGCAGCGCCAGCGTCTACGCCCGCCGCTACACCAGGACAAAGCCTCGCCGATCTCGTCCGAGAGTCCATTGTCCCGCTGAACACGGAGGCTGCGCCAGTTGATGGCGGTACTCCGACGACACCAGCACCCGATGCCCAGCAAGACGCGCCAGCGCTTGAGCCGATGGTTCTGCCTGATGATGGGGTTGCCCCTCCCGCTACAGCGGCGCCTGCTGTGTCCGACCCGAACGCTCCAGCCGCGGAAGACGCTCCGCTCGACTTCACAGCTGAGGATCTAAAGGCCGACAGCGTATCGGAAGACGGCAAACGCCATTTCTTCGACAAGAACAAGGCAGAACGCTTGCTGGCTGCTGGAAATTTCATCAAGCAACTCCAGGAAATTGTTCCCCAGGTTACTCCATCCGCTATCATCGACGCAGTGAAGCGCGCAGGGGCAGCCGATGCCCTAATGACGAAGTATCAGTTGGGCGCCTCTAACCCGTCGGATGTGAATGACGTTCTCGATCTATTTACCGGCGAGATTGAGGTTAACGGCGTTAAGCAGCAGCCTACCCCGGTCGAGCGGCAAGCCTTTGGTGCGCTAGTGCTTAATGCCTTGGACCGGCTCCAGCGCATCAACCCGCAGGCCATGCAGGGCGTCTACCGCGTCCACAACCAGCAGACGGTGGAAGGGTTGCGTGCCCGCGCCCGCGCCCTTCCAGAGGGCCCCGATCGTGAACAGAAGGTCGCCTTGGCGCTTCGTTTTGAGCAGGAAGTGTTCGGCAAGTTCACCCCGCGAGACCAATGGCTTCAGGCGCAGCCGACCGACCCCATCGAGCAGCAGCGCCAGCAGATCGCGCGTGAGCGGCAAACCCTCGTAACCCAACAGCAGGAATGGCAGCGAACGCAATACGGTCAACTCGTTGCTAGCGTAGGCGAAGCGCAAGAAGCAGCGCGTCAGGAACCGATAAACCAACTCCTTGACAGGTTCAAGGATAACCCAATCGGCCAAAAGTTCCGTTCGCAAATGCACGGCGAATTGCTACAGGCGGTCCAGGATACCGAGATCGCGCATCCGGAATGGGCTTACCAACACCAAACGCTTGAACAGCAGGCGTTGATGCAGCCCACGCCCCAGAACATACAAGCTTTGAACGATTACCGACGGAATATCTCGAAGCGCGTTGTCGCGGCGAATGCCAAGGCCGTGATCGAGAAATACAATTCCATCGCACTACAGAACAACCAAGCGGACAAGGACCGCGCCCTCAGACCGATTGTTAATACGCCATCCCCGAATGGGGCAACAACCCAGGCTCCGAATGGAGCTATGGAAAGCGTCATGAAGCAACCGGACCTGAAGAACGCGATTCGGGAAACCATCCGGCAGACCGCTGCTGGCGTCCGCTTGTAGCTCGACTCAAACAGGCAAGATCACCCGTAACGACCGACGCACTAATCGTGGCACTCGCCGCAATGGCGAGTTTGCCGGATCTCTCGCGCAATGCTTGAGATCGCGCGCCCGATTGTCCACGTCCTAACGAGTTTCTGGTGTTCGCCATTTCAACAGGAGAATCTCATCATGGGACAATCATTGACCGACCTCCTCGATGCGAACATTGAAAACATTCGCAAAGGGGTATTGCCTCGGATCTACCAGCTCGACAAAGACTTCGCGGTGCAAAGGGTTTGCAAAAACACCGAAACACACCGTATCACCAAAACCATCAACGGTCTCGACTTCCGCGCACCGTTCGAACTCGCACCCCCCGGTAACTTCGGAGCCGTAAACCTCGAAGGCGGACCCTTGGGCTTGGGCGTTGGGTTCTCAATCAGTGAGTTCTATCAGACCTTTTTCAGCACCCGCATGGCCTTCCAATTGACATGGCAGGCTATCAAGGGAACCGCGACCAGCGAGCAATCCGTATTGAACGCTTGGCAGCGCACCATGGAAGAAGGAACTCCCAACATGGCCCGCTATGAAAACGCCTCATGGCACAATCTCGGCGGTGGCGACGGCCAGTTTGCGGTAGCCACTGCCTACACAGGAGATGGCACGGGAGGCACCTACACACTCGACCCTGACGTTGGCGCCCGCCTCATCATCCCGAACCAGCGCTTTGAGATCATCAACGGCGCGACCTACAAAACGAGCCCCGTATCTCCGGACAGCCTACCCTACGTACTTCCCGGCACCGTGAACTATTCGGCTCGGCAGGTCCAAATCTCCTGCCCCACCACTCTTACTGCTGGCAACGTCCCCGCGGCCGGCGATGTACTCTACTTCGGTGGCGCGACTCCCTCCGGCACCCCCACCTGGGCGCAGGGCCTTCGTTACGTCAACACCACCGCAACCAGCGGCACCTACCTAGGCGTCAACCGCGCGACCTACCCGGTCGTTAATTCCTCGGTAATCTCCTCAGGCGGCACGCTCACCCCCCAAATGGTCTTTGCGCTCCGCAACCTGATTCGCGTCAAAACCGGCACTAGCGGCAAACTCCCGGTAATCGGTCTCGTCAGCCCCCACCAGCTGGCCATTATGAGCCAGACCGTCCAGGCCATGCAGACCTTCTACCGCAGTGCCGTTACTCAAGACCAGATCGATCCCCTGCCGGCCGTTACCGTCGAAGGCGGCGTGATCTACGGCGGCCTCACCCACTACGAGGACCTACTCCAATCCGCCACCCGCATCGACTACTGCGATCCCTCCGACTGGGGCCGCGTCTACCTCGATGACAAACCCGGCGCCGATTTCTACAAGAATCCGGGGAGTGGCGAGATGTTTTTCGCGCTCTACGCTTCGAACAATGGGCCCGCAGCGGCGGTACTTTTTTATCTAGTCTCCACTCTCAACTATTTTAACCTAAACCCGGAAAAAAGCGGGTTGATAGTGAACTTGGTCGCACCAGCACAAGATTACACTTATTAGCAACAACTTACGGAGCATGTTAGTTATTATAACACATGTTTCCATATTTTGCGCCTAACAATTAGCGAGCACAGCGCGCCGGAAACTTTAAACCGGCGCGCTAGTTCGGCCCGCGACAGTCCAGTTTCAGATAACTCCCGCATGGAGCGTACCTTTTCAGAGGTCATCACCGACATGGGGTGCAATTCTCCCTTCATGCGACCTGTCCGTGCGGTAGCCGAATCGAAGGATTCGATCCATGTTCTTCCGTTAACGATGTTCGAAATACAAGCCGAAGTGACGCCAAATTTTTCAGCGATGAGCCCCTGCCTGACTCCTTCGCGGTCAAGTCGCCTAATCTCTTCCACGTCGGCAAGAACTAAGTCCGTCAATCCGCTGCTTTCTCCATTCGCAGAACGTTTTTTCTTCACGCGGTCTTCGATGTTGTCTAGAGTCGTTCCTTTTGATAGGTGGCGAGGATTGCAGCAGTTGGGGTTGTCGCAGCTATGAATAATAAGGTATTCTCCAGGGTCTTCGTTGGTGGCCAAATAGTAAGCCACGCGAGTAGCCCTGTAACTGTCATAGCTAATCCCAATCATCCCGTATCCGTCCCGATCAACGGACCCAAGCCACGGCCAGCATTCGTCTGGATATCCAGGTTTAACCCGTTTATGGAAACGGTCTTTTTGGCGCTCGGTAAGCGCTGGTATTGGTTTGTGTGCCATGAACTAGTATAAGACACAACGAACTTGGTATTCAATAGGTAACTTTCAACATGACCACCATCGAACTCACCCGCTTGAACCGCATTTTCGGCGACAAGCTGGGCCTGATACCGACCGGCTTCCCGCAGTCAGGGGAGCCGGCCTTCCAATACAAGCGTGTGGGCGAGTTGACGTATCCAGCGCCCTACGATACAGAGATTCGCGAGACTCCCGGCGGGCTCTCCTACGCGCAGCTTGTCTATCGGATGGAGCCGCAGTTGCCCGGCGATGATCCGCATGGCTGGGTAATCGCGAAGTGGCTGGAGCCCGGCTATTCGCCGCCTGACGTGACTGGCGCGTTCGGGGAGATGGGCGAGCCGATCATCCTGAGTCCGTCCGACTGGGAGCGGCGCTTCGGTAAGGACATGGGCTATCCCTCCGGCGGCTGGTGGCTCGCGATACAGCCGCTGCGGCCGGGCTATGAACCGGACGAGAAGTGGACGCGCTGGGCCGCAGACAATCTGCATATCCAGCGGTCGCTCTCGCTCAGGGACACCTTCCGCATGATAATGGCGCGCAACGAAAAGAAAGAGGCGAGTAGGGACCGCGAGATCAGCGCCATGACCAGAGATTGTTTTGTGAACCACGTCCCCGGCGCGCGCGGGGGCAGTTACCTTAGTTTTTCAGACACACCAGAGAAAAAGGAGCGTTACCAATAGATATGCAGCCAACCATGAGGCCTCCCGCCCCGGCGGATAACGAAGAGGATCAGGGCATAGTCGCCCAAACTCTCGTTGCCTACGGCCAGCGCGTCCCTGTTTGCAGTTTACACTTCAAGCCGCTCAAAGAAGAGCGCCCGTTCCGCACCACGCTCAAGGAAGGCTACCGGCATGTCTACTACATGTCTGGAGTCGAGTCGATTGACGATCACCCGATTGTTCTGATGGTGACGGATGCCTACGACAAGGTATTCGTGAGGACCAATATTATGGGTCAGCGCGAATACACCGACAGGCCCACCATGGCCAAGGAGATCGCTGACGATATCGTTCACGTTGGCTCGATGGCGTCCAAGAATAGCGGCCCCGACGATGTTTCGCTTCCGGCGTTCTGGATCTCGAAGGTACCGGAGGACCGCATTCCCAAGGGCAAGCAATGGCAACTATGGAAGGAACCCAAGGAGTTCGCGAAGGCATTTCCTGAGTTTCACGCCGAGGCGGTTGCCTACAAGCGGCGTGAGCACCGCTGGTGCCAGTTGCGCGTAACGAATGCCGACGCGAATCATGCCAAAAAGATGGTTCACGAGATTTCATCACTTGATCGCGACTGCGCGAACTTCATTGGAGCGAATCTCGCAGAGCATCCGTGGATCGAGTTCTCAACCTTCGGGAAGCTTGCGCAGTGCCCGTTCTGCAAGGCACCTGTGGACGTGGAAGCGTCAATTTGCCAGAGTTGCACTCGCGTCATTAACCCGGCGCTTCTCGCTCGCACCGAAGCTGGACTTGTAGCACTCGCAAAATAAATGGCAGAC
The DNA here is from genome assembly GCA_003132865.1 of Bryobacterales bacterium. The sequence goes on along the minus strand of PKYZ01000669.1, from coordinate 29,430 downwards.
TGCCAAGTCTCGGATGTACTGACCTCGGCGATGTCGCAGTTGGGCGACCCGGACGGGGAAATCACACAGGAGATCGTTGACGATTTCCAGACCGCGTATTCCGAGTTGACGGATGCGGCTCTAAAGATCGCGGCGCCAGAGATCACGCGGGAGGTGTACTTCACGCTTCCCGCTAACACTAGCGTGCTGTTTCCGGTTCAGTTGGGCGTTACCGACTTCGCGGAGCCTTCTCAGATTTATGAGCGCGGCAATGTGCAAGCGGTTAACATCGTCTCGATCACGGACGGTACGCCGCTCTCGGTTGTAACCTCCGGGGCCCCAAGTCCGGTGGACGGCAGGGTAGAGATCAGCGGAGCGACGGGTCCTTCGCCGCTTCCCGGCTGGGTGAACCGTGACTGGTTCATCACGCCAACTGGCACGAACACATTCACACTCAACGGCTCAATCACTACGGGCCTAGGGGGGGTGATCGCAAACACGGGGACGGTGAACTGGTCCTCAGATGGCTTCGTAAAAATGAATCAACTCGATGTGCAGCCGCCAGCGGCTCCTCCTGCACTTCAGAATCTTGGGGCGTGGCGCTGGGCGGATCGGTTCATTTACTTCCCGAACGGCTCGAATCAGCCGCGCCAGTTATGGATTGAATATCTCGCGGATGCGACCCCGCCGGCCTCCGGGATCATCGGCCTCTTCAATGGCCGCGAACTCAAGTTCCTAGCGCAGGCTACCGGGGCACACTTCGGACCCAAACGCCAGATGCCAATGGGTCCGCAACTTGCTGCGTGGGCCTACGGACCTTCAGGGCAAGCCGATATGACGGGCGGCTCCCTGCGCGAACTCCTTCTGCCGGTATTAAAGCAGAAAAATGCACTAACGCGCCGCTCCGGTCTCTACCGGATGCGTCGTGGATTTGTGTCGATCATAACCTAGTCAACCATGTCGCCTTCGCGCGACGTTCTTCTGAAAGGAACAGTAAACCTACATGTCAATTCCACAGAATATTAAAGCAGCGCAAGATGCTCCCTTTCTTAAGCGCGAGTGGAGCGGCAAGGAAGTGGATTTAATCGACTCCGCGGCCGGTGTCGGCTTTTCATACTCCGAGCAAGATCCGACCGGGCTCATCGAGCGCCTTCTGCTCGAACAGGACTCAGACGATCAGCTGCGACTCGGAGATTCGGTTGTCAATCCGACTCGCCAGCAACTCATCTTCCACGTTTACCCGAACGCGAGTCTGGTATCTCAAACCTTTTTCGTTAACCCGACGCCGCGGCAGTTGGTGATCAACGTGGCGGCTGAGGTCCACACGACCGCCGGAACCGGGACAACCGCAACCGCAACAGTCACCCACGAGACCATTCCGCCGAGCGGGACGCTTCAGCAGGCGGCTGGCACAGGCAAAGCTGTAATTACGGCACCATTCAACCTTAAAGGGACCGCCGAAACGGTTCAAAATGGGGCACTCGCGGCCGCCTTCCAAAAGCAGACTCGCAACAACAGCGTTTATATCGCCACCCCGCAAGCAGGCCTAATCGTTCTTCAACCAGGGGACAGCCTTAGCGTGGCATTTGGGGGCACTCTCACCACCGCCGTTGGCGTGACGATCGCGGTCACCGTGGAACCTGGCTCCAAGTACGAGTTTGTATCGTTCTATGCAGGGACCGCGGGAACCGCCGTTACCACGTCGCTGATAACTTCACTGCGGCCGCGTACGCTACTCTATGGCGCCGCTCTCTGGCAGGCTAAGGAAGCTACAGCGGCTACGCTAACACTCGACGTCACCAAGGATGCTTCGGCAACCGCGCCTGGCGCCGGAACATCCATGCTGTCCGCAACGGTGAACCTCAAGGGGGCTGCGCTTACTTACACACAGCTTGCGCTTTCCGCTACCGCGGCAACGCTTAGCACCCTGTCTAGCGATTCTGTCGCGGCCAAGATTTCGGCCTCTACAACGGAACTCGCGGGCGTCTGCGTCACGCTGGCCTTTGACGGGAAGATGGGCGAAGTCTCGATCAACTACAACGCCTTCAACTCGACCGTTGGAACGGACGAAGAAATCTTCATCGCAGACCGCGATTACGAGGTGTCGGACTTTGCCGCGAAGTGGCCCACGGCTGGTACCGGCGACGTTCTGGTAACCAAGGAAATTGGAACACAGACTCCAGGGACGGGTGGCGTAGGACTCCAGACCGACAACTCCAACGCCGGATTCCTGACTTCCGGGAGCATCAACGTGCCTGTCTTCGCTGCTCTCGTAGCGCTTAACCTGCGTTTTATACCGAAGGGTACTCGCATCGGCCTGCACTATTCGGGAACGCTCGGCTCTTTGGCCGGCTTCCAGATGTCGATGCGCCTCAAAGCTGCTTAAATGGGTACCTGTATCGTTCCAGTTCAACCGTGGGAGGAAACCGTTATCAGCGGTTTCCTCGGTCCATGGACTCGACCGGAGGTTACCGACCTTCCGCCGAACCGTGGCTTGCTCGCGCTCAACACCGAGTACTACAGTCTAGAACCTGGAACGCGTGCAGGCTTCGGCCCGTTGGTCAATACCAATAAAATCATCACATCGCTTTTCAACTGGATTAAGGCAGCAGACGATGTGTCGCCCGTTGGCAATTACCTGCTGCTTTACAACGCCACTGACGGAGAGGTCGAGTTCATCGTGAACATGGCCTCTCCGTTTTTCACGATTCTTTTTGCCGTCACTTGCGATTCAATCGACGCTTGTTCGAACGGTAATCAACTTTTCGTCGCCTCGATCAATGTCTCGGCGCAATCCACGCCGGTAGGGGCCGCGCAGGTTCGCATCGTCGGCATCTACGGCGCGGCTATCAATACCGACATCGGCTTCCTTGGACCACTGACCACAAAGCCCACGCTCTCAAATACAGGCAGTGGCAGCGTGACGGCGGGCTCTCATTTTGTAGGCTACGTTATCACTACGCGCAACGGCTTCACCGGGCTAATCTCGCCTGTAGTGAGCGGAACATCGACACCCGACCAGACCTCGGCGATCACAGCGCCTGGAGCCCAGACGATTCAGGTCTCGCTAACAGCGACGTGGCCGGCGGAAGCTAATTTGGTTCAATTCGTGATGACCGCGACCACGAATCCGTTTCAGTACTTCACCATTCCGGGCGCTCTCTATGCGGTTCCTGGCGGTGCGTCATTCACCGTAAATGCCAACATAAACATTTCAGACCAGCAACTGATCGCCAACACCAACGATGTCACGAACAATCAGTTCTTTCTGACGCAGAACTCGCTCGGTGCGGGGCCGTTTAATCCCTTCAAGGTGGTCATATACGGGTCACGGTCAATGTACCTGACCTACGATACCGAGAGCACGTTTGCAATCTACGGGTCCGAGCCAAACAATGCGCAGCAACTTACGGAGCAGTTTCACAAGTTGCGGCTTCCCGGCTTTCAGATGGGTTGCTCGGCGTTCAGTCTCGGCGGGATCTTCTACGTCGTTGGACCCAACTGGACGTACAGCTTCCAGGACAACGGGCAGCAACCGGTAGCGTGGCCCACTCCGACCTTGATTGATGGTCGAATTGGGTCCGCTTGTGTTGAGGGTGTCACTGTCACAGCATCAGGCAATTGGGCCGCTGTGGTTCACACCTCGGGACTGTACGTGATGTCCGGTTACTATCAGGACAAGCCAATCTCTTATTACAACGACCCGGAGTGGCGGCGCATCAACTGGGCGGCACAGCAGACAATTCGGATTGTTGACAATCACGACAAGAAGGTGCTGGCGCTCGCCGTGCCGCTCGATGACTCGACCGTTCCGAACTATATCATGACGTGGGACTATTCACAGAGTCAGGGCGGCACGCCGGATTACGCGAGCGTCAGCTACTCGCTGTGGAATTTAAGCGGTTATAACCCGCGCGCGATGTGCCTGTATCAGAACTACACCACCACGCGGCTGGAGTTTCTGTTAGGGCCGTCGGTCGCAAACTACCTACTGCGGCAGATGAACACGACCGACGATGCCAATCCTTGGACGGACAACGGAGCGGCGATCAACTGGCAGTACCAGACCGCGCCCCAGCCGCAAGGCTCTCTTGGCGTGGTGAACGCCTATCCGGGGGCCTATGTGCGAGCCCGTGGGAAGGGCGCTGCGAATCTCGGCGTCACGAGCGATACGTTGGATAATGCGGCGTCCGTTAAGTGGTCTAAGCCGATTATTCTTTCGCCGAATCCAGGTGTCGAATACTGGCGGCAATTCTATGTCCGAAGCGAGCAGATGTCGATGCTGTTTCAGGCCGGAACTAATGCGGGAGACTGGGCGATCCTTGCAGGCATTCGGCTGAAGTATTACCAATGGGCAGCGCGTCGGTAGACCTCACTGGCCTTCCGGGGATCGGCCAGCTCACGAACTCGATTCGCGTTGGGCCATCGCAGCAAAACTCTTCACAGATATGGCTACAAAGCGCGCAGGCTCTCGACACGCTGGATCAGAACTTCCAGAGCGTTGCGGGCGTCGTCACCGATTTACAGGCGAGCGTCAGTGCGCCAGTGGCCACCTCGTCGCTTTATTACGACAACGGTTCCGGGGCTTCATTTACTCCCAACTTCGCTCAAGGCACGACGCAGGTATGCACACTGACCGGCAACGCCACGATAAACCTCTCGGCGGGAGCCCAAGCCGGTCAGGAAGTGATCTTGATTCTGGTGCAGGATGCGACCGGCGGCTGGCAGGTCACCAGTTGGGACGCGAGCTATTACTTCGCTGGAGAATTCGATCTCGATCCGACACCCAGCACCGCGACCGTATTTCGTTTTATCCCGAACGCGGCGGGAAACCTGATTCAGAGTGGTCCGCCTGTAACTTCGGTGCCATGGCCTTAATATGAAAAATCTTTTGTTGTTCTCTTCTTTTCTTCTGTCTTCATGTGCCACAGCTCAGTACCGCGTCGTTGTCGCGGGGTCTGGCAACAAGCAGGCGTTCATCGCCGAGAACCCATCATCGGGCGTGAACGGATCCTGTTACGACCTGCGCACGGTAGACTCCGGTACTGGCATTCTTCACGATGCTGGCCAGATGTGCGGCCTCTTTTACGCTACAGGCTACGCGAATGCTGGCGTCACCATTGAGACCGTCACCGGCGATAGCGTTTTCCAGCCCAACACCACCTTCCGAGGTCCCGGCATGATTGTTGGCGCGACCGGGCCATCGAGCTATATCCCCACCGCTGGGCCTTATGCGGCGGTTATCTCGCCGAGCAATCCAGCGTATCTTGTCGTGGAAGGCACCACTGGCGCCGCGGCGATCATTCTCCGTGATGGTGTCGGGCCGACCAATTCTAAAATGTGGGACTTCATTGCGGACGCTGGTGGCAACCTGCACTTCAGGGCCGTCAACGATATCTACGGCGCGGCGCAGGACTTTCTCACGATCTCCAGGTCAGGGCTGACCATCAACTCGGCGACGTTCAATGAGTCTCTGTTATTCGGCAGCGACAACCTTTACAATGTGGGCTCATCTTCCTCCGCTGCTTCCAACGTCTTTGCGACAGGCGTATCGCTTGGACGCGGAAACACCAGACAGGGAAGTGCTACGTTTTACAATGCCTCGAATGGCAATTCGTTCATCATGGCGGGGACCAACGTTGCCACGGGCGGCGGGGATCTCGTAGTTGGAAACCTATTTGGGAACGGCGCAATTTACCCGATAAATTCATCCACTAATCTTGGCTACGCTTCAGGGCCGTTCGCAAATGCATTCGTCACGAATTTGACGATCTATGGCACCTGTACAGGTTGCAGTGCTGGAGCCGGGGCGAACACTGCACTATCGAACTTGGCGTCCACGGCAATCAATGTGAGCTTGGTGCCGGGAACCTCCGGACTAAATCTCGGTGCGTTCAGCAGCCTCTCTACCGTCTGGAATGATGTGATGACAAAGAAGGTGGAAGCTGGCTATCCGGGAGGCGTGCAGGGAACGCTGTATCTCTACAATTCCACAAATTCTAACGCCGTGATCTTTGAAGGAAACAGCGTTTCGGGCACTGACGTTGAGGTGCTGAACAATTCATTCGGTGCTGGCAGCATGTACGGCACGAGCAACATCACCCTCGGAAATTCCAGTTTCCCGTGGTCTACGCTCTACGTGACCAACGTGAACGTTGGAGGCTCGGCGGGATTCAGCGGAACGAAGACCGCTGGAGCGTGTACGATCACGATCTCCAGCGGCGTTATTACGAACGTCACGGGATGCTAATTCGATCAATACTATTGCTGTTGCTCGGCGCCGTAGCGGCAATGGCCCAATCGGTGACTGTTTCCGACACGCTCTACCTCCCTAACGGCACGAAGTATTCAGGGCAACTCACGATCTCATGGCCCGTACCGTTCACGGGTGGCGATGGTCGGCAGATTCCATCGGGACCGCCGATCTCGACAAGCGTAAACAATGGAGTGCTGAGTGTGGCGCTGGAGGCGAATAGTACTGCGACTCCAGCCGGCACGTTTTACCAAGTAGTTTACCGACCGGCGGGAAGTTCAGCTATTACCGAAATATGGATCGTCCCCTGCTGCTCTTCCCCGGTAAATCTGAGCACTGTCCGAGTGGCACTTCCGCCGTCGCCGTCCTTCATGATCGCGCTCACACAACTAGCCCAGGGCGGAGCGACTTCGGGGCAGTGCATCACCTGGGGCGGCAGCGCGTGGGCCGTCGGCGCGTGCGGCAACCTGCCAAACATCGTGACACCTGGGACGAACACAAAGATCACCTACAACGCCCAAGGTCTTGTCACGTCAGCCGTCCAAGCTAACTTCACCGACTTGGCGGGATCTTTACAACTCACGCAGACGCCGCTCACTACGAGTCAGGACATCTTGTTCGACAACGCCGGGAGTCTGGGGCGCTTGCCGATTAGTTTGGTAACCAACGGCGCCTGTCTAGGCAACTCCGGCGGCGTGTGGGCAAGTCTGGCGTGTTCGGGCGGCGGCGGCACGGGAACGGTTATCAACGATACGCCCCTCCCGAATGGCCAACTGGTGATCGGTGGCACGGCGGGCGGTGTTCACGTCACGGCCGGAGATTTGAGTGGCGATATCTCAACTTCTGGCAGCACCGCGACGACGCTTGCTACTGTCAACTCCGCCATAGGCACCTGTGGCGATTCGACTCACGTTAGCCATATTACTCTCAATGCTAAAGGACAAGCCACGGCGTGTACGGCGGTGGCGATTTCCGGTGTTTCTTTCCCGTCTGCCTCGGCACAACTCCAATACCTGCGCATTCAGCCCAACACCGGCAATCTGACGACCACCCAATTCGCAGGACCGTTCGTATTCTACCCGGAAGATTACGCCTTCACTGCGCAAGCCCCAGGCGGCTCTCTGACAGGTGGAGGGGGTACTCAAACAATCAACCTCTCTCCGTGTCCTCTTGGCCTAAATAACTCAGATACATTGCATCAAGTGTATCTTAGCGGGGGAACTGGTACAGCCGAAGCCAAACCGATTACGGGCGGTACCTGCATATCTGGCGCGTCATCGGGAACTATTACTCTGTCTCCAACGAACTCGCATAGCGGCGCGTGGACGGTCGGACCTGCATCGGCAGGAATCCAGGAAGCGCTGGTTGCCGCTAGCGGTTCTGGAGTGAAACTGCGCGATGCCACGTATGGCGTGTACGGGCCGATCTACGTGTGCCAAGGAACACTGACTGGCGCGGGGATGTTTAACTCCATCCTTCAGATTCAAACGGCCTCTGTGGGCGCTATTGATGCACCGTGCCAAAAGGACACTTTTGAAAATTTCGGCATCACGACTGCCAGCATGACGCCGGGAACGAGCGGAAACTACGGAATTCGACTCGGCAACGGATCGGGACACGACAACTCTTTCACGCGCATCAACCGCCTTTACTTTGAGCCGCTGTACGACGCGATCCTTTGCATCAATTGCTCGCAGACTTCGATTACGAACAACGTTTTCTACAATTTCTACCACACTGCCATAACAGCGAACGACACGACGGGCGGTGATAACGACGGCCCCTGGATTCGCGGCAACGTGATGTTCAACTACAACTCGTACTCGACGCCAGCGCTGGCCTGCATTTACATCACTTCGACGGGTGGTATCACAATCACCGACAACAATTGCTATGGAAGTTCGGCGCTTACCTCGCCGCAACTCCAGTACAACGTTTACATGAATCAGACGGTATCGACGCAGTTGACGATGAAGGGGAATGTCTTCGAGACGGTATCAGTGGATAACGTAGCGCTGGTCGGGGTCTTTAATCTCATTACGATCACTGGCAACACCATCGCGCAGCCGCAAGTCGCACAGTCGGGCTGGCGCGGCATCACGATCAGCGGCAATAACACGACCAGTCCATGTGGCAGCGGAATCGGCATCTGCCAAGTCGCGATTACAGGAAACACTATTCAGGGTCCGGGGCCAAGTTCCAGTTCTTCCGTCTGCATTGAGCTGATCGGCTATATAAGTGGTGCGTTCATCGGCGGGAACCCCTGTAACTTTTCGCAGATCGGCGTCAACATCGGCAGCAACGTGACGGCCACCACCGTGGGCCAGAACCAGATGTCCACATACAGCACTAACGTATACGGCGGTTCGACGGGTACAACCTGGGACTCGCCAGCAGCAATCGTCTATTCGCAGTTACCTGTGGCTGCCAATGGATCGCGGTTCTATGTAACGAATTCCAATGCAGGCTGCACCGCCGGAGGTTCCGGGGGGCAGTGGTGTGAACTGATCTCGGGGTCGTGGACCCATTAAGTACTTTAGAATCAATACGCCATGAAAAAACTACTCATTCTCTCACTGTTTTCGTTGGCCGCATTTGCAGCCGACGCACCGAAACCAACACCAACCCCGGTCAACCCGATCACGGACAAACAAGCGAAAGACGCGGCTATCGTTCAGCGCGATTTCATGGTGGCCAAGTCGGATCTCGACGCGGCACAGACCAAGTTCAACGCAGCGCAGAAAGCGCTCATGGCCAAGTACGACGAACTGGGCGCCAGTTGCAAAACGATCAAACAGACTTTTGAGCCGAACGCGATAGGATGCGTGCCTGCTCCGGAGACGGCCGCGGTTACTGCAAAAACAGAACCCAAGAAGTAAAGGAGAACTCGCATGTCTTCAATGCCGATGTCACCGCAACAAATGATGATGATGCGCCAGCAGCAGCAAGGGAATCAACAGCAACAGGCAATGCCCGCTGCTGGCCCCGGCGGGGGTGCGCTCCCAATGATGCCACAACGTCCAGCGGGATCTCCCGGCGCATGGGGTTCTGGCGGCGGTGGGGCACCGATGGGCGGCCCTGGCCAGTGGGGTGGTGGCGCTCCCGGTGGAATGCCACCGCGCCAAATGCCGCCGCAAATGGGCGGTCCCCCTGGCGGCGGGATGCCTCCAGGCGGGGGTGGTGGAATGCCGCCGCAGGGAATGCCTCCTGGCGGAGCCTCCGGCGGAGGTGGTATGCCCCCGCGACCGATGGGCGGTCCTCCGCCTGGATGGGGCGGCGGGGGCCAACAGATGGGTCCGCCTCCCGGTGGCGGAATGCCACAACAGCCGATGGCTCCTATGGGCGGACCATCGATGGCCGGCCAGCCTGCGCCTCCTGGTGCAGGAGCGCCACCGATGGGCGGAGCGCCTCAGCAAATGGCTCCTCCCGGAGGTGCGCCAATGGGCGGCGGCATGAATCCAAACCAACTCGCCATGCTTCGCCGTCAGCAGCCAATGAGCCAGTAAGGAGTTCCCCGTGTCAACCGCTCCCGCACCGTACAGTAATTTCAGTTATTCGGATTGGCTCAACCAAGCTCCGTATCAGTCCTTCAACGATGGAAACATCAACGGTGTCCAGAACTCCAATTGGTCCAATCCTAACTCTGCCTTTCAAAGCAACCTTCTCAACGAGCAGGTTCAGGGCGGAGAACTGCAATCAGAGTTCGGGAACACGGCGAACTCTGCTCAACAGCTTGCAAATTACTACCGCGTGCCGATGGACCAGGCTGCGGGAGCGCTCGCCCAAACTCCAGGCTACACATCCGGCGAACTGGGTAACATTCTCGATACCAGCGGCTACCAGCAGGGCGAGACCACGGGAGGGCAGTATGCCTCGATGGCCCCCACCGGGTCGCAGCAGTCGGCGATGGAGGGCAACCCGAACAGTTTCATGAACTGGTTCGATCCGGCGCAAACGCAGGGCGATATCACGACTGCCGCCGGGTATTCGCAAAATGACCTTAACAACACCAACCTCGCGCTTCAGAACACGATGAATAACCAGTCCGCTGGCTATTCAGGTGCGATCAATCCATCGGCGCTGACGGTTAACCCAGCGCTTCAGGGACAACTGCAAAACACGGTCGGCGGGGCGACCAGTGCGATCAATTCGGCTGTCAATAGCCCCAACCTTCAATTGAACCTCGCGCCACAGAACTACCTGATGAGCAATCAGCAGGTACAGGCGACCCAAAACCAAGCCGCGCAGGACGTTCAGCAGCAGGCACAATCCCAGTACGAGAACACCTATAAATCCGCGCTCGCTTCCGGCAATGCCGATCCCATGGCGCTCGCGGCGCTCCAACAGCAATCGCAGGCTACAGGTGAAGAAGCCGCAGCCAACGCTGAGACAAGTGCTAACCTTGCAGCAACAGGCCAACAGCGAACCCTTGCGATGAACTACGCCCAAGCTCAGTTGGGCGCCGGCCAGACGCAGGCGGGCTTGCAATCCTCGGCACAGGAAAACCTCCTTGGGCAGACACTTGGGGAGCAGACCGGATACGCCGGCCTCCAGATCGGTGCCGAGCAGGGGTTGACTCAGGACCAGATGGCAGCGGTCCAGAATCAAGCGAACACGCAGACGGGAGCCAACGAATATCTCGGTACGACCGGCGTCAACTTGCAACAGGGCGTCGGAGCGCAGGAAGAGGCTGCCCAGCAGTATTTGACGAATATGGGCACTGGCATAACAGAGTCGCAGAATACCGCGAAGACCGGCGCGGCCACCCAGCAGTATCAGAACCAGCTTCAGAACCAGATGTACCAGCAGCAGAACACGTTCAACCAAAACACCGCTGTTCAGGATCGGCAGTCAGCCGCGTATTCGGCTGCTGCAAATGCGCGCATGGCCGGTCAAGGCCAGTTCCTCAATTGGTCCACCGGGGCAACGAGCGGCGCGACGAATCAGCAGTTGGCGAGCCAGAACATGCAGGCCGGTGTCTACGGTACGCAGGGTCAGTTGGCAAACAACGCGGCGGGTCAGTGGGGCAACTACCAGATTCAGAAGAATGGCCAGCCCGGAATCGCATCGCAGATCATCGGCGGCGTAGCAGGAGCGGCGTCGGCGGCAGCGCCTTACGCAGCGGGAGCATTCGCATAGGAAACCATGGCTACACCTCCATTTGTCGATCCTTCTGTCGATCCAAACGATCCGACTCAGCAGCAGCAGCCGAGCGGCTACACGCAACTCCTTGCACGACTCCGCCAACTTCAGACCGGCGGAATGCCGCTACAGCAGCAGCAGAACGGGCAAGTAGGGATGACCAACCAGAACTCCGGCTACGGGGGCCAGCAGCGGCAACCGTATAACGCTGGGGCGTCGATTGGTTCAAGCCTTGGCTCTCTCGCGGGATCGATCTACAAGATGTCTCAGCCGCAGGTAGGCACGGGGGGTAATCTTCCAGCGTCTTCCATGATGAACATCGGGATGCCGCCGAGCCTCTATGGGGGTGCGCCTGCCGCGGCACCGCCCAGTTTCCCTGGAGACGGATCGTCCACGGGGTCTCCCGACATGCCTGAGTTCGCCTATGGCGGTACAATCTTAGGACAAAACGATTCAGATTCGAGTTCCACCGCTGGGTCAACCGTTCAGGGACCGATACCTGGATTGCTCGGCGAGGCGGGAACCGAACTGCTCTCGCACTCAAGCGGCGCGCCACCAGAAGTTATCACTAAGCCACAGGTGCGAACGCTTGGCACTCAGGGCACCGACACCGTAACCCCGCTCACCGCACCGCCGCATAAGGTCACGCCAGCGGGCAAGAACCTCATCAAGCGGTTGCATCCAAAGCATCGATTCGATGAAGGCGGCACGGTTGAGGGCGAAGACGATGCCCTCTACGGTTCCGACCTCGATGCCATGGCCGCGCAGCAGCGGGCAAACCCGCCATTGGATGCGGTTGACGAATCCGAAGGCGCAGGCGGACCAATACCCGCTGGAACGGCCAATCTCGGCGCTAAAGATTTAGCATCTAGCGGCTACGGGATTTCTGGAGGCGGGTTCACGCCACCCCCGAACGCCTCACCCCCGAATCTCACATCGCCAGATGCGCCACCTCCGACCGGGATGTCCGTCCCGCCGAATCAATACGGTCCGGTCGCGTCACAGGCCACTCCTGCCGCTGGGCCAGCCCCTCCCGGTGCGAGTGCCAGTTCGGGTCCGTCCATCCGCGAGCAGATCGCATCGCTCCAGACGCCCCGCGTTACGCCACCCAGCATGGGGCAGCGCGTTGCTGCCGGAGTTCTCGGCGGTCTCGCGGGGTGGGCCAATCAAAAGGCGTGGCGCGGCCGGCCAATCGACACCACGGCAGCCACCCAGAACATCCTCTACCCCGGCCAAGCGCAGAAGCAGGCGCAGTTCAACGCGCAGGCTCAGGATCTCCAGCGGCAACTCAACATGCAGGAGGGCGGCGACAAGGATAAGATGCAGGCCGCGCAGTTGCAGAATCTTCAGGCGCGCACAGGACTCATAAAAAGCCAAACAGACAACCCCGCCGCATCCCATCCTGACTGGATTCCAGATCCCGATCCTAAACAACAAGACCCGCAAACCTATCCTGGATTGCATTTGGGGCCGGTCGGTCCGAATGGGCAAACGATGTACCGCCCGACTTCGCAGGAATTGGAAGAGGGCAAGCAAACCGCTAAACAAGGTGGATGGCCGAGCATCACGCCAGAGATGGTTAAGGCGCTTCCCGAAATGGGACTCACGCCTGGAGATCAGATTGATCCTCGCGTCTACAACGGTCTGAAGCAAATGATGCAAGCGAAGACCAAGAACCCTAAGATGGCGTTCAAAGACTTCACCGATGAAACTACTGGGAATGTGACCTTCATAGCCGTTGACCCAACTACAGGGCAACCAGTCCTTGATAAATCAGGTAGACCTGTCAGCCAAGTAATTCCAGGGGTGGCAAAGAAACGTCCAAATCAGACTCAGATCGACATGGCCCCCCAAGATCCTAAGACTGTTTCCTATTTGGCAGATCAGGTTCAGTCTGACGCTAAGAACTGGACTCTTCTGGGTGGCAACAAGGGGTTGCAAAACGCGGTTCGAACGGAGCTTTCAAATCGCGGCGTAAACGTTAACCAGATAGACGCCCAAACGCGCGACTCCGCTAAGTTCGCGCAAACCTTGCTACCACACATCACAACATTGCAGCAGGAAATAAGTTCTCTTGATGCTGCCGGCAAGTTGGGCCCGCTCGCTGGTAGATGGGGAGATTTTATGGCGGGAAAGGTCGGCGCTGGTGACCCTGACTACGAGCGCTTGCGGGTAAATTTAGGATTGTTCAAAACAGCTCTCGGACGTGTCCACGGTGGCGCTCGCGGTGGCGCATCGCCTTTCATGATTGAGCACTTCAATAATCTAATAAATGGGGCGACGATGGACGCCGCAACACTACACAGCGGTATCGATGCCGCTTCGGATTGGGTCAAGGGCTACGCAAATATGGTTCCTAGCTCTGGCGGACAAACGCAGCAACAGTCACAGATAAAGGTCCAGCAGAACAAGGCTGGCAACTATCGCTATTCGACAGATGGCGGGCAGACATGGCAACTGGGCAAACCCCCGGCGCAGTAGTGGGCGATTGGAGCGACGTAGACCCTGAGTGGAAGGACGTTCCCACTCTAACGTCCAAGCAGTCCGATGCTGATTGGTTCAAGCAGCAGTCTCCTGCGGGTAATGTGAACCTGAATGCACCAGGGGGTATGGGGCAAGGCATTGCGGAAATGCTGAATCCCGTTCCTGCGATAAAGAACGTGGCAAATGCTATGTTCGGAAACTCAGCTACGCAAGCGCAGGCAAAAGCCAACTTGCACGACGCGACAGTCGGGGCAACACAACGGCAGTGGCAGTTGACCAAAGAAGCGGCTAACGCAGGGCGTTATTCGGAGATGGTTGGCCACGGTCTAGCGGCGGCGCTTCCTGTGATCGGCCCGGCAGCAGCGCAAGCCGGAGAGACCATTGGCGGTGTTCAGGATATGCCGCCAAATCTTACGATGCCCAGCGAAGGTCCGCAGCAAGCACCGCAGGTCGCGAGAGGCATAGGACAAGGAATTGGACTGCTAGCTCCCTCGATTGCCTCAGGGGCTGTCAACGCCGTACGCGATACACGGATAGGGCAGGGCGCTGCTGGTGTATTGGACGATTCTGCAACGCGCAATTACGCGCGGATTTTAGGGCCGACCACCAAAGCGAATAAGGCGATCACTGAACGAGTTGCACCAGAACTGGCAGCACGTGGCACCTTCGCCGCGACACGTAAGGGACTACGGGATACGGCGGCCGAGCAACTGCAAGGATTCGGGCAACGCATTGGAGATGCCTTTGATAATCTTCCCCCTGGCACAAGTCAGCCTTTGCAACCAATTCTGGATTCGATTGACAATGCAGCCCAAAACAGCTTTACCCTACCGACGAGCGCAGGACCTAAACCGAAAGGCCCGCTAGCTCAAACTGGCCTATCAAATATAGATGATCTTAAAAACTCACTAGCCCAGTTCGCCGAGACCGACCCAACGACAGGACAGCAAGTCGTTCCAATTGAAAAGCTGCGTGCGATGCGCCAGTATTTTGACGGCGTGGCGGCGGACGCCGGTCGGTACCAGGGGACCACACTTTCAGACCAGAGCCTCGCTCAAGCTCACGGCATGGCAGCGGACGCCATCCGCAACGAACTCGCTCAGCAATACCCGGATATCGACAAATTAAACAAAGAGTATTCGTTCTGGAAAAACGTTCACAAGGTGGTCAACGACACCGTACAGCGCACGCAGTCTCAATCCGCCCCGCTGAGTGAGCAATTGGCGACCACCGGCGCAGCAGTTGCAAAGATCGGGGCCAAAGGCAGTCTAGGTAGCGTGGCACTCACGGCCACGGGAGCGAAAGCACTTATTAAATTGATTCGTAGTCCAGCTTGGCAGACGACATCGGCGATCACCAAAAGCGCTCTCGCGGATATGGTCGCTTCTGGAAATTCAAGCGGAGTAGCAAATCTGGCAGGGCGGCTTGCTGGCAACCCGTTGACGTACCGAATACCAGAAACCATGTCACAGTCCTGGAACTTGTCGTCCCTCGCCCCACTTCGAAAAAAAGCACCAGCAGCGTCACCCACCGTGGATGCCCAAGGCAACCCGATCCTCACCTCACCGGAGAACCCATGAAATATTTGATGATTCCACTTTTCGCAATCGCCGCGTGGGCGCAGGAGGGGCAGCCCGTCAGCATCAGTCCCGCACCTGTGCCGCAAGCCTTCACTACGATCACACACTATACTAGCGGCAATCCTGACCGCGTTTGCAAGGCGCGATCCACGCAAGACGTATTCACGATCACGACCTCGGCGATCTCGAATGCAAACCCAGGCGTCATCACGGCCACGGCTCACGGTTTCTATTACGACTCGGGCAACACGAGCGTTGTTCAAAAGTTCGTTGTGTTCATCTCCGGACTCACGGGAAGCTGGGCACCGCTGAATGGGCTCCAAGTGGTTTTTGCATCGAGTGCCAACGCGCTGACAAGCACGGTTAACACGACGGCATACGGTGCGGTAACCGGAACTGCCGTGGTTTCCTCGCGAGCCCCGCGCGTTACCGCCTCGATCTGGTCTGTGCTCACTACTGTCTACGATTCCAGCAATAACCCGACAATCACTGCTTGGCCAGTTCCGACCACAGGTGCCACGCTCGGCAATCTTCAGGGTGGTCAAACGTCTTTCGCTTTCCCATGCGCGGCTCAAAGCGCGGTCCAGTAAGGAGTATCCATGCGCTATTTTTTGCTGTTATTGCTTCCGTTTGGATTAGCCGCCCAATGGCTACCGACCGGGCTCCCCGGTGACCCATACCGCTCCGGCCCGCTTCCCTCCAGCATCACCACCGGTCAGTGCCTCTACAACAACAACGGCGTCTGGGGTGGCACGGGATGCGCGGGCGGCACGGGAGCGCCCACGGTTGGCACTTATATCCTGCAAACACCGAACTCTTCGCTGCCGGATGCCCAAGCGTTATCGGCTCTCGGCACTGGGTTAGTGAAGAATACAACTATCACAGGGGTGCTTTCCATCGGAATCGCCGGGGCCGATTACCAAGCCCCGATGACAGCAACCGCGCCGATCACGGCCATATCGAATGTCATCGCTTGTAATGTAGCTTCTGGTTCGCAACCGGGGTGCTTGGCGTCGGCGGACTGGACGACGTTCAATGGCAAGCAGGCAACACTAACCCTGACGACCACTGGAACTGGTGGCGCGTCTTCTCTAAGCGGCGGGACGCTTAATATCCCACAATATCAGACAGCAATCTCCGTCACTGCGCCGATCACGCTGGTGTCCAATACAGTTGCCTGCAGTGTAGCATCAGGTTCGCAGCCAGGATGTCTCGCTTCGGCTGATTGGGCGACGTTCAACAGCAAGCAAACCGCTCTGGGTTTTACCCCTCTAAATGCAGCCAATAACCTCGCTGACGTATCGAGCGTCTCCGGCTCTCGCGTTTCACTTGGGCTCGGATCGTTCAGTGGCCTCCGCAAAGCCAATGGTTCTTCTGCGGATTCCGCGGCCGTCGCTGGCACTGACTATCAGATTCCCTTCACGGCCACGGCTCCAATCACCTTCACATCGAATATAGCCGCCTGTAATACCGCGTCCGGTTCTCAAGCAGGCTGCCTTGCTTCTGCTGACTGGACGACATTTAATAGCAAGCAAGCGACGATCACGCTCACTACTACGGGTACCTCGGGGGCGGCTGCCTTAACAGGTGCCACTCTCAACATTCCGCAGTACCAAGGCGTCCTCGCGCTGACTACCACGGGAACGAGTGGCGCGGCTACGCTGGTCGGGACCACGCTAAATATTCCGCAGTATACAGGCGGCGGTGGTGGTGGCTCAAATTATCAGACGGTCGAGAGCGTTGGCAGCGCACTGACGCAGCGCGCCACGCTAAACTTCGGGGCGGAATTCACCACGGTCGATAATTCTGGTGCCGCCCGAACTGATGTTTCGGTCAACGCCATAGCCAACACCAAGATCACGGGCCTCGGAACTGCCAGCACGCACGCAGCAACCGATTTCGCGCTGGCCTTTACGGGAACCTGCAACAGTTCCGGGCTTGTCCGCGCAGACGGAGCCTGTGTTACGACACTGCCATCCGGCCTTGCGGCAACCAACCTTGCCTTAACCACCCCTACGATCGGCGGGTTTAGTCTCATTCCTTCGGGCAATATCACCTTCACCGGAGCCTTTAACCCTACCTTTGCAATCCCGGCTACCGGCACTTACACCCTCGCTGTCGGCACCGAACTGGTTTCCGGTGGTGCGCTTGGCACTCCAGCCAGCGGCGTTGCCACAAACCTCACGGGAACGGCGGCTAGTCTGACCGCCGGTCTTGCGACCTATCTGGCTGGCGGCGCAGGCGGCTCACTCCCTTACCAGAGTGCAGCAAGCGTCACAGCGTTCCTGACAGGCAACACAGCCGCCACTGACCAGGTCGTAGTGAGTCATGGAACTGGGTCAGCAGCGCAGGCGCCAACGCTCAGCAATGCTCCGGCTTTGAGCGCCGCGAACATGACGGCCTTCCCAACGTTGAACCAAAGCACTACAGGTAATGCTGCTACAGCCACAGCGCTGGCCGCCAACGGTACTAACTGCTCGAGTGGCCAGCCGGCTCTGGGGGTTGATGCATCCGGCAACGCCGAGGGTTGTGCGGCACTGACAGCAGCGCAAGTAACGAACGCCTTTAGCACGGCAGCCGCCAATTCCCTCGGTGCTTTCGCTGAAACGATGACAGACATCACCACACCGGCCAATCCGTCTGCTGGTGCCACCAAGTTCTACAGCAAGGCCGGTGCTCTGTGCTCTCTGAGCCCGGCGGGAGTAGAAACTTGTACGGGCAGCAGCCTACTCACCACCAAAGGCGACATTCTTTCCTTTAGCACAGTGCCCGTGCGCGTCGGGGTCGGCACTAACACTTATGTAGTAACAGCGGATTCGACGCAAACGGTCGGTTGGAAGTGGGCGCCAGCAGGCACAAACATCGCGATTCAAGTTGGCGGGACGACAGCCGGATCTCGCACAACTCTAAATTTTATAAGCGGTTCCGGAATCAATCAGGCTTGCGTGGACAACCCCGATTCGACGCGTGTTGACTGCACTCCCGCCGTTAATTCCGCCTATGTTCCGACCATCACCAATCTACTGGAAGGTAATAACGATGTCGGTTTATCGACAACCGGGACGACCGGCTACGTGGCTGCTCCGACCGCAGGCTGTTCCACCTTTGCTCTCCAGGCGGGCGCTCGGGCCTGGATCTCTGTGGACACTTCATCAAGCACCACGGCATCTCTGAACTTCTGCGGTACGGGCATAAAATCTATCAAGCAAATCGATGGGGCTACCGACCCAGGTACTACGATCACAGCGAATCAGCCATTTCCAGTATTTTACAACGGGACGGTTTGGCTTGATCTTTTCTCCGGTATTAGTGGTGGCGGCAGCATGACCTACCCATCGGGCACTGGCTTTGCCATTGTCACAGGCGGCGCATCATGGGGGACTACGCTTGCCGACCCGCTCACAGGGACGCACGGCGGCACCGGGGTCAACAACGGCGCGTTCACGATCACGCTGGCTGGAAATCTGGTCACAACCGGCGCTTTCAATACAACCTTTGCGCAACAGGCTAGCACCACCATCACGACGCCTACCACCTCTTCGACAATGGCGCGCACCGATGCGGCTCAAACCTTCACGGGCATCCAGACGTTCAGCACGCCGATCGCCCTCACGAGCCTTGCGGCTACAGTGGTCAATGCGACCACGCCTGGAGCCGGCATTGCGCACTTTGCAGGATCGACACAGACCGTCACCAGTTCGGCGGTGAGCCTGACAGCGGACGTTAGCGGCAATCTGCCTGTTACCAACTTAAACTCAGGAACAAGCGCATCGAGCAGCACGTTCTGGCGCGGCGATGGTACTTGGGCTGCGGCTGGCGGTTCCTTCTCCACTCCCGCTTCTCTCGGCTCCTCCTACCTGTCGCAAACATATGGCGTAGGAGCGGGTGGCGTCACCGCGAATCTTCTCGTGAAACAAGATTCAAGCAATCCTGGTCTGGTCATCTTACCAGCGTCGGGAGACACGATCGCAGCGGGCATCGCTGTTTCTAGTGCAGGTTCTGGGAACGTAGAAGTAGCTTTCATCGGCAAGTCACTTTGCGTTGCCGATAATACAGTAACGGCAAATCATCTCATCATTGTAGGCAACACAGCAGGTCGTTGCCGTGATTCTGGACAGGTGGACCCGGCTAAGTTGGGCTCTACCGAGCCTATTATTGGTCGTGCTGTAACGGGAGCTTCCGCAGGGGCGACCTTCACTATCCAGTTATGGGGAGGGACGCAAGCCTCGATGATTTCCACGTTTTCGGGTGGCACTGGATTGTCTAGTCCTACCGCTCATAGCCTTTTGATTGCAGAAGGAGCGGCTAACTTTACTCCGCTCTCATTGGCCGTTGACACTCTTCTCCAAGGTCAGGGCTCTTCCGTAGATCCCGCTGCTGTGACTCTCCCCGGCTGTTTGGACTCGGGCGGCAACCATCTCAACTACAGCACGTCCACCCATCTGTTGTCTTGTGGCACGAGCAGCAGTAGTGGAACGCCGTCATTCCCTGTAACTGTAGCCGGTACGGTAACGTCCGGCGGTATTCCGTTCTTCAATTCCGCAACGCAGGAATCATCGTCGGGCGCTCTTGGTTCGGGTCAGTTCGTGCTCGGCGGCGGCGCGGGGTCAGCTCCTACCACGAGCTTTTCCGTAGTTCCCGGCGCAAATGGTGGCACAGGCGTTGCGAATACCGGATTCACCCTGACGCTTTCTGGAAATGTCGCGTTCACTGGCGCTTTCAATCCGACTATCGCAATCCCAGCCACTGGCACTTACACGCTTGCGGCTGGTACAGAATTGGTCAGCGGCGGCGCGCTCGGCACTCCGGCGAGTGGCAACGCTTCCAACCTGACCAACCTTCCGATCACGCTCACCACATTCGCCACGACCGGCTCCGCTACCTGGACTCAGAGCACGAATACGCTCAACGTTCCTCACTACGCCACCATGGTTTACCCTGGTGCAGGCATCCCCAATTCCACAGGTTCGGTTTGGGGAACGTCCTACACAACCTCAGGAAGCGGGACGGTTCTGGCCTTAGTCACCAGCCCGGTCTTTGTTACCCCAACGCTCGGCGTGGCTAGCGGCACCTCTCTCGCCCTCGGCGGCGCAACCATCGGATCGAACGCGCTGGCGGTGACAGGCACGGTAGCTTTGGCTAGCCTTACCTCTGCCAATCTCGTCGGCACCAATTCAAGTGGCCAGTTGGGCGCAGCGACAATCAATCGCACTATCGCTTTCCATTTCGACGGCTCCGGTTCTGCACTTTCCGGGACTACCGTTCGTTGTGAGCGTACACCGTATGCAGGAACTATCAACGCCTGGTACATCGACGCCGACGTGTCCGGCTCGGCGACCTTCGGAGTTCGCTCGGTGGCGTTCACGTCTTACACCGGAAGTGCCGGGTACTCGGGATACACGGATGTGACGGGTGGTGGGACGGCTCCGGTGCTGTCATCCGCCGTGACCGCGACGTTCGCCAACCTCACTAGCTGGGTGACCAGCGTAACGGCTGGGACGGAATATTGTGTGCAGCTTTCGAGCCCTGCCTCCGTCACATGGGCCGATGTTTACCTTGTAGTGGCGGCTACAAACTAGGAGCCATCATGAAAAACGCAATCAAAGTTTCGCTCGCCATCTGGCTTCTGGTTTTCTCGCAGGTTGACCTCAGTGCGGCGATCCCGGCGAACACGGTTTGGGAGGTGAGGCAACCAGGGTCTGACGTTTCCAGCGGAGGCTTCGTGGCCGGCACCGGAACTCCCACGGTATCTGCCGCGTCGGATCTCACCGTGGACGGCACATTAAACACAAAGGTCACCAGCGCGACTCGCGGTTCCTTCGTGTCTGGCGATGCCTTCAAATGGCTGACGGTCTCAGGGTCTCCGGTTGGATCAATCACTATCGTAGGCAATGGGGTCGGGAGTTGCACGTCGCCCACGGTGGCCATCGCGGCAGGCAGCGGCACGACAGCAACGGCAACTTTGACAGTAGCGGGCGGCGTGGTAACCGGGTACACGCTGACGAATTCAGGCGGCACCGATTACACCGCTCCCCCTGCTCTAACCTTCACCTCAACCGGCTGCTCGTCTCCGATCACGGGGTATGCAACTCTCCTGTTCAACCTCGGTTGGTATCAGATCCTTTCTATCTCTTCCGGCGCTGCGGTTCTCGATCATTCACCAGCGGTCATCTCCAGCGCGAACGGAACGTTTTCGTTCTACCCCGGCGTGGATTACTCGCAGAACAACAACAAGAACGCAACGTCCTGCACGAATTGCGGCAACGCGACGAACAACATTTCGACCACGGATCTCACTACCACCACGACGGGCGGATTCACGGCGACTTCGGCGACGGCGGCATTTACCGCCGATATCACCGGCAATTGCATCTATCTCGCGGGCGGCACGGGCGGCACGGTGACCACCAGCAATTGCTATGTGGCGACCTATGCCTCCGCGACCACTATCACCCTTGACCGTTCTCCAGGAGCTGTCGTGACTCTAGCCACGATGAACATCGGCGGAGCGTTAGCCACGGTGGCTGGAGCTTGCGCGGCTCAGGCGGCGATTGGCAGCAACAAAATCTTCGTTCAGTACAACGCCACCCCTTACGCGCCGACAGCCACAATAACCTGCAACCAATCAGTCACCCCCTCCAACACCGTCCCGCTCAGCAAACTAATCGGCTACCACACCACGCGAGGGGATATCGCCCAGGCGTGCTCTGCCGCGTCCCCTGCGTGTCCGACCATCCAGGCGACAACCAACCCCAATATTGACATTTTAGCCATGACTGGCAACGGGTGGGAAGTGGACAACTTTATTTTGGACTGTAACTCGCTTACTGGCTCTCAGTCACTGCACGGCACGGGTTTTTATGTAGTCTTTTACAATCTGAAATCAACCAACTGTAAAAGCACTTCTGGAGCTATCCAACTAAATTCCTTAGGCCTGCTGGCATACAGCGAAGTCACGTCTTTCAACGGCGGCTCCGGAAACCCAGCGATCAATCCGGGTGGGGCCTCCACCATAACTTACAACTACATCCACGATTTCACGAGCGGCTACGGCATTCTTTTCGGAACGGCCAACGTGGTGTTTACGGGAAACGTGTTATCGAATATCACTGGGCATTGCATAATCGTAACGAACGGCAATCAGCAAACGATCACTCAGAACACCGGGTATGCTTGCACCGACTTCGCGCACCTTCAGGATGGGCTCCGAGCCTCGTTGTACAAGAACAACGTAATCTCCAACATGACCGCTTGGGGCTCAGACGCTACGCAGTCCGCTTTCGCCGCCAACTGGATGTGGGACGGTAACTGCTACTACTCCAATGCTTCTGGCAACCGCCACAACTTGGACGACACCACAGTGAACGCCGTCGATGGCGGGTCACCCTACGTGAATAAGTTTGACGTGGCGGCCACGGCCCAAGTGCTGAACAATCCCGGCTCGGGCGACTTCACGCTCAACAATCTGGCGGGCGGCGGCGCGGCCTGCCGTGGTGCTGGATCACCACTCAATCTTCCCGGTCTGACCCAGACGAGCGCTGTCGATATGGGCGCGTTCCAGCATCTTGCTGCCACCGCCGGAGCGGTAGGATACCCAATCCAATGAGAAAACTACTCCTTGCCCTCGCCTGCGCCGCATCGCTTCATGCGGCCTGTTCGATCGCTATCACATCACCAACCGCGAGCCAAACGATCAGTGGAACTTCGCAATCTCGGAGTTTCACTTTTGCAACAAGCCAAACGACGTGTCCATCTCTCTTCGGAATCGGCTACTTCGTGGACAGCGATCCCATGCCGCTCGGGATGGCCTACGCGGCGACCAATTACACCCTCCACCAGAATATCTTCGATGATGCGAACGGAGGGCACTCGGTCGTCGCGGTCGCCTACGATGCTACGGGCGCTACGATAGCCACCAGTGCAGCAGTCGCCTTCACCCTTGCCAATACCAGCACGCTTTCAAACGGGAGTGCCAGTTACAACGGGAACGTCACCGTAACGCCGGCCTGCACAACGAACTGTTCGGGGACGATCTCATTCACCGTCGTCCCATCTGGCACCCTCCCAACCTACATGGCTTACACGACCAACGTGTTTATCGATGGGCAGAATGTTATCTCGGACGGTGCTTGCGGCGCAACCCCTTGCAGCGGAACCGAGACCATCGACACTCGTAACTACTACGACGGCAGCCACCTGATACGTATCGAGGGAGCGCTCGGGGTCGGTGGTGAGAGCCATGTATTTGGCTGGCAGCAAGCTATCACCTTCCAGAACGGATCTGGGGTTGCTGTTGCTACTGTAGCTAGCGCTCACGAAATATTCCTTCAGCCAGTCGGAACTTACACACTCAGCGCTACCACATACAATGGAGACGGCTCGACCGTCTCGACTCCAAACTATCAATTCTTTTCTCTCAATTCCGCCGTCGCCACAGTCAACCAGACGACCGGCCTTGTAACAGCGGTGGGGGCCGCGCCGAACTCAGTCCAGATCGCAATCATGCCGGAAAGCATCCCCGGTACGTTTCATATCTCCGGTAATTCCACTACTCTCCTTCCAAACTCTCCGGCCACGTTCCAGCCAGCCTTTGCGGGGGACGTTCTCTATATCACAGGTGGCTCGGGCTGCAATGTTGGCTATAACATCTGGCATTCGGCGGGGACGGCCAGTGCGTCTTCGGCCACTGCTGCCGGGACTGTTGGGTCGGTCTGCACTTACGAGACTGGGCCGACTCGATTCGTCTGGGCATTCATCCACGCCTCAAACGCTATCGCACACCTCAGCCGGGGTGGTGGCATCCTCGGTACGTACTCCCCCACCGCATCCTTCTGGCACGCCTCGATCTTCTTCAATGCTCAAACCTTCAACACTTATCCAAACTGGTGCGCGGATTACAATGCGGCGGGCTACAACACGTTGGAGTTTGAGCTGGAGTACTCGCTCCCTGCCAGCATCGCCCAAGGAACCTGGACCACCGCGCAAGGAGCCTACACAACGGCTCAGCAGGCTACGGCGCAAGGCTGCAATTCCTATCTGCATGGCATCATGGATAGCTGGTGGCGCGGCGATACCGAGATGTATAACACGACGCGCGGGCCATCAGTTCAAGGTGCTGGAACTTGGTCTATTCCACCGCTAACGATTCTCATGCAGACGCTCGCAAACGCAAATACCTGCACCCCAACGCTCACGAACAAGTGCTTTGGCTCCTACGTCTACACCTCGCGCTACGATGAGTTCTCGACCACATGGGGAACGAGTGCCTATTTTCCGAATCCGATCTCGTTCACCTCTGGCGTAACGAACATCGTCTGCAACGGAACCACCACCTGCACTGTGACGTGGCCCGGTTGGTCAATGAGCGCATTGGGATTTGCTATCACGGGAGCAACCACCGCTGGGCTGAATACTCCAGCTTGCCCCACAACGCCTGGGTATTACACGGCGACGAACATCAGCAGCACCCAATTCAGCTTCCCGAGCACGGCGGCGTCTGGAACCTATAACAACAGCACTGACCCTGGCCTGACCATCGAACCGCTAGCCCATGGCTGCCACACTCCACCAGGCGGTGGGAGTGCTACTGACTTCACTCGTTATAACGCCTTCGCTCAAGTGATGAATCAAATGACGGGCTCTGGCGTAACAGGCAATCGGCCCATCGGCACCTGGACCAATCCGGCACTCACTAGCCCGCTCGCCACCCTCAGCACTGGTGGCAATCCGAACATGGCGGACAACACTGACCAGTACATCAACGAGAGCAGCACGGTTACGCTTTACAAGCCATCAGCCGAGGCGCTATACACACTTCCCGGAGATATCGGCGATAATTTTCAGAGACTTTTCGTTCCCTCGTTCCAGGACGGCAAACCCTCCCTGATGCCGAACACCCCGGCGCTCTCGGCTTTCTATACGTTTGCGGGCTACCCCTGCACCGTCACATCATTCACCGGCAACACGATTACGTGCAGCGCCGATCACTCAATTCGCAACACGCTTCCCAATACTACCCGCGTTGCGTTGTCGGTGATGAGCACCAGCGGGGACAACGGGAATTACAAAATAATCAGTTCTCCAACCTCAACTACACTGACCGTCTACCGCGGTACGGTGATAGTCAGCACCTCCACGTCAGCGGGCACTATAACTTTTCAGAACGGCGACCACTATTCCGGTCTGATTATCCAGTCTCTTTCCAGTCCTACCAGTCAAAGATGGGGCATGGACGATTCGGCAAATGGATGCGTAATCGCTACCCATCGTGGCATGACCTTCACGATATCGGGAACTGGCACGGCCTGGGATGCCTCAGGCACCTACTATTACCCGCTCACCAACGCTAGTGATTCACCCTGTACGAACAATCTCCAAGCGGCCTTCTTTCTGATTCCAGTCGGCACTTCGACATCTGGCACAGCCACCATCACACCCGATAATTGGGCACATCGCGGCTTATCCGACATGGGCGCTAGCCCTGGCGCTGTCTATCACTACGCGGCGGTCAACGAAGCTGTAATCCTACGCATGGCGGGCATCCGCAGTTACCCTGTCATAGGGTTCGATCCTCAATACTTCAACTGGGGGACTACCGGAACCGCATCCGGCGTCGGGGCCGGAGCTTTCTCCACTGCCGCATCCAGCGCGAACAGCAAATACAACAACTGGACGGATTTTCCGAATAACGCGGAACAGTTCGGCCCTTACACCGGCAGCATCGGCAATGGAGCGATCGGTGAGTGGGTACAAGACTGGTGGGCCATTGGACTCGCCAACCTTCAAGCCGAAGCCAAGGCGAGTTGGATCTTCAAGCCCTCTCTTAACTCGCCAGATATCGGCATCGGGTTCGAGTGCGCGGCGCGTGGGGATGCGGGTGGGAACTACGTGATCTGCCAGAGCTTCTGGAACGCGACCACCACGATGACTATCCCGGTTGCGGCCTACGTCACTTCCGGTGTGGCCTTCATCCAGGACTATTGCACCTATCTCGATTGCGTGGTTTCGAGCATCGCCTACACGACCTCACCGCAGTCGATCACCTGCGCCCCCGGCTGCACGGTGCATCTGAGGTTCCCGGCGAGCAACCCGACGGCTGAGTGGAGTGCGCCTGTGATCTCGGCACGGCTCGCGGATGTGACGAACGCCGCCTCTATTGTCGTTCAATATGCCTACACGCCGTTTCCGATGAACGCACCGACCGGACAGGGGCAGATAAACTCGGTGAGTATCGGGACTGGCACTGGGACCATTCCAGTGGACTTACACATCGCTCCCGTCCAGTACAGGCTGATCTACCTCAACAGCGCATTGACCCCGATTGCCACGAGCGATATTCAAACGATGGCACAAATACAATGAGCTACGCCTTTCTGTTTGTGCTCCTATCTCTTTATTGGCAACCGCAACAGCCGCAAGACCATTTGCTGGACGAAAGAACCGGTTGGTACAACAACTTATCCTCATCCAATGAGGCAGTTGATGCATGGAAAGTTACCGCGCCTTGGGAATACGGCTATGCACTCAGTCATCATACGTATGATCTCAATCCGTGCGATATGTGGGGAACCCCGGAATGTTTGGCCGGTCCGCGCTGCAAAAGCCACGAACTTAAAGCGCGGGTGGATGGAAAGTTGAAGTGCCTGCGTCCTGGCTTCGAGATTCCGAAAGGATCTTTGGTGTTTTATTAATGCCTATGCGGCGGGCGCGAAAGTGGCGATTTGGGGGCTGTTTAGCAAGGAACCCTTTATTTCACAATCAGTTAGTGCCGGGCGCGACGCAAATCGGGCACTTGTCGATCCTCCCTGGTGCGGCGCAGCCCCAACAGCGCGACGGAGCGGGGCGAAATAGGGCGATGAGGCAACGAATGAGAGAGGACATGTCAGCGGCCCTCCCATTCTTTATCGAGCGCGGTTGCTCTCTTCCAGTTGGCGGCGAATATGTACAGCCAAATCGCAGGCTGCATGACAGCGGCAAAGAGTCTAATTTCAGGGTTCTTAACTTGAGTAATCATGACGACCCAGAACGACTGCAATATCAATACTGGCATCCTCTCTCCTTATTCCTGCTTGGCGCACCATTCGCACCATTTTATGTGAACCGGCGTTGGCATTTCGTACACCGGGACACGAACGGCGCTCCAGCCCTTACCCAAAGTGTCCGCGCCCAATTCGATAATCAATCCACGCCTCAGAAGATCAGCGATAGCCTCCTTGGATGGGAACACACTAGCGAGATTGGAATTGCCGCTGCCCAACTGGTCGAGAATCTTCCGTTGGTGCTTAGACAATCCGGGAAACGCGTAGCGCATCTTCCTTCCTTTCTTCTGGCGGCTGACCGAGGAGCAACCTCGATCCGTGGCCGCCTGCACGCTCGCCTCCGAAGAGGATGGCGAGGGGCGAGATCAATCTCGGGGAACTCACTTTCCATTGTGGTCCGGAGTTATGCAACTGTACCCTCGCCAGTTGGGGTCCCACGTCGCCGGCTTTCCATCCCAGCAAGTTGTCGGCTTGTCCCCGCAACGCTCTTTTTGGTTTTTATCCCAAGGCGTGGGCGTAGCGCACCACTTATTAGATTTGTAATCGTAATCAGTTGCTACGTGCGGCTGTTCACGACTTGGCCTTCCCAGTTCGGTGGAGTAGACGTGGCCATATTCGATTGTCTGTCTCGTTTGTCCGGCAATCTCGATCTTTCCTTCGTCGCACGAGTAAACCTCGGAAATATCGAACAGGTGAGGCACGTTCCCGGAACCGCCAGCGTAAGTGCAGTGATTAAATTGATGCAATTGTTTGTCGGCACTTACGCTGCCAGCAAAAGCAATAAAACTAAGCAGAAAAATCGTCTTGATGTTCATTTTCCCTATCCTTTTGCGCCCTTGCGAGGGGTCGCGCTATGAACCTGCCGACCCGCAGTCACCACGAGGCACGCAATGGCTTCCGCAAGGGGTCGGCAGGCTTGCGGGAGCGTTGCGTGAATCAAACGTCCTTCGTGTTCCACTTCTCCTTTTTGAGATTCGCTCCCGCATGTCGAGTACAGAATGCCATGAATAAAATCGCTTGTCTATTCCCCCAAATGAGGGGATTGGCTTCTACAGGAGTGCTGTTATTTCTCGCCATCCCACTCGCCGCCCAGAGCAACGTCAACACGACCACCGTCACCGTCTCAACCTCGAAATCCACGAGCGTCATCAGCATCCAGCCGCTGACATGTCCCCTCGGCCAAGCCTTCACCTCCATCAACGGACAGGGGCTCCTGAAGTGCCTGCCGTTCACTGGCGCGCCTGGACCGGCAGGAACTTCAGTAATCGGCCCCCAGGGCCCCGCAGGCGTGTCAGTGGTTGGCCCTCCCGGTCCCGCGGGCGCTTCGATAACTGGTCCAGCAGGCCCTCCTGGCGCGTCGATTGCAGGACCGGCTGGCCCACCAGGGATTGGATTGCCCGGTCCAAGTGGCGCAGCCNNCCATGGGCCCTCCTGGGAGCAGCACTAGCCCAGTTGCTACCGCAGGCTTCGGACTCATCCCCGACTCGACTGGCAAGCTCGCCATCAACACCGCCGCTGCCCTCTCCTACCCGGACGCCATGGCCGCAGCGCCGTTCGACTGCGTCTCAACCAGCGGGACCATCGACAGTGTCTGCAATCTCAAGGTAGCGCCCACCGTATCGCCGGTCTTCGTGGCGCTGACGACCTCGGTAAACTGTCCCGGCGCTTGTTCGCTGAATGTGAGCAATAACGGGATCAAGGCTATCAAGACGAACGCGGCTGGAGCGACGGATGCTACGGTGATGGCCGGGACACATCTGCTCCGTTACGACGGCACGGTTTATAGGCTTTTGCTTTAGAGGAAAATGGGCCATAATTAGCCATGTACACATATTCCCAAAGCACCGGCCAACTCACCGATGCCGGAGGCGTACTGATCGGAACCGGATTTTCCGGTCATGACGTGGGGATGAATAACCCGCAAATGCAGAACGTTAAGGGCGTGGGCCCTTTG
>PKYZ01000697.1 GCA_003132865.1 Bryobacterales bacterium | reverse complement strand
CGATCTGGCAGTACACCGGGACGCCCTGTAACAGCAACGGTTGCGGCGGCTGGCGGATGCTCGATGACAACCCGGCTACGCAGTTCACCGTGGCCGACGGAATGATTTTCTAGCGGTGCGTGGCAGCTCCGGTGCTGCCAGGAGCAACAGGAGACAAACGGGTTACGCGTTTGTCTCCCGGCCGCACACCGTTGCGAAGGCCGGCTCCTGTATCATTTAGAGCGTGAACGGCGCGTCCTAAACGCTGCCTCTAACCCACCCCATAGCCGCCAGAACGATATTCCCGCCGGATGATCCACTCAGAATCCCGTTCACGCTCTGAAAAGCCTTCGTTCCACAGCCGAATAGTCTGAAACGGCACTCTCCTGGAAATTTATTTGCCATACGCGAAAATCCTTCCACTATTTCCCGCATTACCAGGTGGATGAATTTGAATTCATCCTAACTGCCGCCCAGATGCCAGGAGGCCAAACGGTCGGACGGCCTCCAGCGCCCGGAATGGCGGTACTACACACAAAAGGAGAAATCTCTATGACGAATACGAAGATATCGCAATGGCAAAGGATCGCGCTGCTGGCAGCCGGTCTCTCGACGAGTATGGTTTCCATGGCCTGGGGCAAGGCTCCCGGCCTCTATCAGCAGCATGCGGACGGATCTATCTGGCAATCTACAGGGGAAGCCTGCCAAGGAAGCTCTTGTCCCGGCTGGGTGGAACTCGATAACAACCCCCGACATCGGTGATTGCCGCCGCGGCAGGCAGGCTCTACCAATTGCACACAGACGGCACGATCTGGAGTTATGTCGGACCGCCCTGCAGCGGTAGTTCATGTCCCGGCTGGCAGGAACTCGACGACAATCCAAACACCGGATGGATTGGCGTCGGCGGCAGCAGTCTTTATCAGTTGCACAAAGACGGCTCGATCTGGAAATACACGGGAACGCCCTGCAACGGCAACTCTTGTCCCGGTTGGAAGGAATTCGACGACAACCCGAGCGCAGTGGCCGTTGGCGCCAGCGGAGGCTTCTTGTATGAGCTGCACAACGACGGCACGTTCTGGCAATATACCGGGCCGGCCTGCCAGGGGAACTCTTGTCCCGGCTGGCTGCGACTCGACGACAATATCAATACCGATCAATTCGCGGCTGGGGCAAATGGCGTGTTCGAGTTGCAGGTGGAGGGTCCGGTCTGGCAGTATACCGGCACACCCTGCACCGGGAACTCTTGTCCCGGCTGGATGGAGCTCGACAACAACCCGGAGACTTCCGGAATTTACGCCGGCGGCGAGCTGTACGAATTGCACACCAGCGGCTCGATTTGGCAATACACCGGGACACCGTGCAGCGGGAACAGTTGCCCCGGCTGGGTGCAGCTCGACGACAACCCAAGTACATTTGAGGTCGCGCCGGGCCCCAACACGGTCTATCAGATGCACACGAATGGCTCGATCTGGAAATATACCGGGACACCCTGCAACGCAAACGGTTGCGGCGGCTGGAGGATGCTCGATGACAACGCGGCTACGGTGGGCATTGTGGCCGACGGAATGACTTTCTAGGCGCTGCCAGGAGACAACAGGAGACAAACGGGTTACGCGTTTGTCTCCCCGGCCGCACACCCGTTGCGGAGGCCGATTCCTACATATCGTTTAGAGCGTGAACGGCGTGTCTTAGCTGCTGCCTGTAGCCCACCCCATCGCCGCCAGAACGATGTTCCTCCCGGATTTTCTCAAAATCCCGTTCACGCTCTGAAAACGCCCTCACTTCGCAGCGGAACAGCTTGCAAAGCCTCTTTATCCGGAAAATATGTTGTGGATTGTGTGAAAATCCCTCCACGATTTCTCGCATTACCGGGTGGATGGATTTCAGTTCATCCGAACTGCCGCCCAGATGCAAGAGGCCAAACGGTGGGACGGCCTCCAGTGCCCGACAGTGGCAGCACTACACGCAACAAATAAGGAGAATCTAATGATGAGCACGAAAGTATCGCAGTGGCAAAGGATCGCGCTGCTGGCAGCCGCTCTCTCGGCGAGCGTGGTTTCCACGGCTTGGGGCGGAGTTCCCGGCCTCTATCAGATGCATCTGGACGCATCAATCTGGCAATATACTGGGGAACCCTGCGCAGGCAGCTCTTGTCTCGGCTGGGTGGAACTCGACAACAACCCGATTACTGCCTTTATTGCCGCTGGGGGAGGCAAGCTCTACCAGGTGCACACGGACGGCACGATCTGGAGTTATACGGGGCCGCCCTGCAGCGGGAGTTCTTGTCCCGGTTGGGTGCAGCTCGACGACAATCCAATCACTCAATCAATTGGCGTGGGGGGGGCCGTTCTCTATCAGACGCACAGCGACGGCTCGCTCTGGCTATACACTAACACGCCCTGCAACGGCAACTCCTGTCCGGGTTGGTTGAGACTCGATCAGAAGCCGATCACCGTGATTTTTGGCGCCGGGGGAGGCTTTTTGTATGAGCGCCACCTAGACGGCACATTCTGGCAGTATACCGGGCCCCCCTGCTACGGGAACTCTTGTCCGGGCTGGCTGAAACTCGACGACAACCCAAGTACCTTGGCAATTTTCGCGGCCGGGGCGCATGGCGTGTACCAGCAGCACCGGACTGGCTCTATCTGGCAATATACCGGCACGCCCTGCACCGGGAACTCCTGTCCCGGATGGGTGGAACTCGACAACAACCCCGAGACTTCAGAAATTTTCGCCGGCGGCGATCTGTACGAGCAGCACCTGGATCATTCGATATGGCAATACACGGGGACACCTTGTAACGGGAACGGTTGTCCCGGCTGGATGATGCTCGATGACAACCCAAGCACATTGGCGGTCGTGCCGGGGGCCAACACGGTCTACCAGCAGCACACGGATGGCTCGATCTGGCAGTACACCGGGACGCCCTGTAACAGCAACGGTTGCGGCGGCTGGCGGATGCTCGATGACAACCCGGCTACGCAGTTCACCGTGGCCGACGGCATGATTTTCTAGCGGTGCGTGGCAGCTCCGGTGCTGCCAGGAGCAACAGGAGACCAACGGGTTACTCGTTTGTCTCCTGTAGAGTTGATATCGAGAGCACAACAATCGGGGTGCCCGCTGGAACGCCCCGGAGTCGGCCCGCTACGGGTTTGCCCCGTCGCGCAGCCTTTGTTCGCACCGCCCGCAGCACCTTCACCGAGGCGATGCCGCGGGTCTTGAGTCGCTCGCGGACCCACGCATGCCCGACGCGCCCAGATGAGATGGGCCTCAAGCCACGGGTTGCCAGCCCCCATGCCTGCCATACCTGGAACGGCCGCACACTCGGCTGTTGCGCGCAAGTGACATACAATGACCATAAGTAAACATGCTCACGCAGCTTCAGGGCAAAGCAGGACTTCTCCGCCAACTCGGATTCGTCAGCGCGACGGCCCTGGTGGTCTCCAACATGGTGGGGATGGGCATCTTCACCACCACCGGCTTTATGGCGCGGGACCTCGGCAGCGCCAAACTCATCCTGGCGGTGTGGTTGGCAGGCGCTCTGTTCGCCCTGGCCGGCGCGCTCAGCTATTCCGAATTGGGCATCAACTTCCCTAGCTCCGGCGGCGAATATGTGTACCTCACCCGCGCCTTCGGTCCGGCCTGGGGCTTCATGACCGGATGGATCTCCTTTTTCGCCGGGTTCTCCGCGCCCATCGCGGCGGCGGCTTTGGCATTCTCGAACTATTTGGGATACTTCTTTCCAGCGCTGAAGCAGGAGAACGTACGCTACGTATTAGGCTCGGGGCCATTCTCGCTTCGCCTGGGCGGAGAACAGATGGTGGCCTGCCTGCTGATTGCAGGCTTCAGCGTTCTGAATTGCTTGGGAGTCCGGCGCACGGCCAGGGTGCAGAACGCGCTGACCGCCACCAAGCTGGCGGTGATCATCGGCTTCATCGCGCTGGGATTCCTGAGCGGATCGGGAAGCTGGCGGCACTTTTCCGAACCGGCCGTGCGCACCGCGCCCACGACGTTGCCGGCGCAGTTTGTGATCAGCCTGCTGTGGGTGATGGTGGCCTACAGCGGCTGGAACGCGGCGACCTACGTGGCGGAGGAACTGAAGCACCCGGAACGGACGCTGCCCGCCGCGCTGGCGGCCGGCACGGCGCTGGTGACCGCGCTTTTCATCGGCCTGAACCTGATCTTCATTTACTCCACGCCGCTGGAATCCATGAAGGGCGTGCTGGCGGTCGGCTCGCTGGCGGCTTCCAACCTGTTCGGCCCGCAGGTGGCGGGAACGTTCTCCGCGCTGATGGCGCTCTCGCTGATGGCCACGGTGAACGCCGAGGTGACCATCGGGCCGCGGGTTTACTACGCCATGGCCAGGAACAAGGCGTTCTTCAAAGCGGCTGCCAAGGTGCATCCGGAGTGGCACACGCCGGTGACCGCGATCCTGAGCCAGGGCCTTTGCGCCATGCTGATGACCGTGACGCCCTTTCCGCAGCTTGTGTACTACATCGGCTTCAGTCTTACGTTTTTCTCGGTGTTGTCGGTGGCGTCGCTGTTCATCTTCCGCCGAAGGCCGGGCTGGCAGAAGCTGCGTCCGGTGAGCTTCTGTTTTCCGGCGATTCCGCTGGCCTACATCCTGGTGGGCGCCTGCATGATCGCTTACGGCATCGTCTGGCAGCCGGTGGCGTCGGTCACCGCGCTGGCTACGATCGGCACGGGGGCGGCGGTGTATCATGTATTTTTGCGCCCGCGGGAGGTTTAAAGGGGGAACTTCTGACGAATTTCGTCCCACGCCCGGGAACCATCGTTGTGAAACTTCAGGCGGAAGGAAGGCGTCGTGAACGTGGCATGATCGGCTTCATACCTTGCACAATCCGACCCGATTCCGGTCGCCTCAGCAGTCGTGGCCTCGCCATGGGCATCGGCGAATTAAGAGATCATTATACGGTATCTGCGGCCCTAGTGTAGCTAAAGGTTTCAAAGCTTATTCGTGGCCGCCGCGCTGGCGCAGCAATTCCGCCAGATCCTTGTGGCCTTCCTTCGCCGCCTCATGCAAAGGCGTTCGGCCTCCTCGGTCGGTCTTGGCAATTGACATCGGGGCCGTTGGCCAGCAGCAGTTCCACCACGTCCTTATGGCCTTTAACCGCCGGATCGTGCAAGGCCGTATCGCCGTCGTTGGTCTTGGCATTGACAGTCCGAACCGGGTGCTACGGTTCAATCGCCACCGGTTGCGGCCTAGCGGCCCGGAGGCGCCCCGGAGGACGCCGGCATTTGCAGGCATTTTGCAGCAACATGCATCTTGTGTCCGAATGGATGCAGCACTATGCCACTCATTCAAGTCCGGGACGTTCCGGACCACATCTACCGGCTATTTGTGTGAACGGGCCGAACAGGAGCGGCGTAGCCTGGCCCAGCAGGTTGTAGCTGTGCTGGCTCGCGGGCTCGATGTCGAGGTTGACGCGAAGGCCCGTCGGCGAGCATTGCTCGCGTCCATTCAATCCATCCCCCCAGTTCGCGGGCACAAGCCAAGCGATCCTGCCAAGCTCATTCGCGAGGACCGCCGCCGGTGAGAGCGGTCCTCGATGCCAGCGGGCCATCGAGATCGTCGTCCAACGCAGTCAGGCCGCCCGGTTGCGAGGCATCGTAGAGGAAGCCGATGTGGTCCTGGCGCCCGACTTGTTCGTTCCCGAAGTCGTCAATACGACGTGGAAGTACTGCCGGTTCGAACAGTGGAGCCTGGCGGTATGCGACCGGGCGACATAACACCGGATTAGCGGCGCTAAAACCTCACCGGACTTTCACCCGCAACGGAAGTTTTTCAGACTATAATCGAGAAACACGACGGGCGAATTTGCCGCCGAGAAGTGGAGGAGGGGCCCATTGTTGGATTCCATTGCCGTCCCGGCCTGGTTCCAAGGATCGCAACCGCAAAGCGTTCGAGCTCGGGCAAGAGGCAGCGCGCAAAGCGGCGGAAAACCAAGGCTTTTGTCTTGCAAATGAAATATATC
>PKYZ01000739.1 GCA_003132865.1 Bryobacterales bacterium | reverse complement strand
CTGCTGAGCATGCCCAGCACACGACTAAACCCGCTTCGCGGGTAGCCCGCCACGGTGGTAGGATTTGTCAGGACAATTGCTGTGATCTCATCGTGGAATCTGGCGTTCGGCCAAAACAGGAACCGCTGATTCCGTTCAATACCCATAAAGCAATTGTCCTGCCAAATCCAAACTGGGTTTAGTCCAATCGATTTTTAGCCCACCGCCGCAGCGTTCAGCATCCGCCGGTACCTGGAACCTCCGTGCGCCGCGTCGCCGGGCTAAAAATGCTCTGCATTATGTTGCGTTGCCCGTACCCCGCCCCGCCGTGCTCGCTACAATGCCGAGGGGCACTCCCCGGCGCCAGAACCGGCGCCAGAGGACAGACCCGGAGGTCTGTCCTACTGCTTCAGCTCCGCCACGATCTCCGCCGCCACCGCGCGGGCCTTCGTCAGCGCGCCAGGCTCGAAGCTGATGGCCCCCACGCGCGCATGCCCGCCGCCGCCGTAGCGCTCGCAAATGGTCGCCAGATTGTGCTTGGGCACTTCCGGCGCCCAGGGGTTCGATCCCACCGAAACCTTCGTGCGGAAACTCGAGGGACTCACCGACACCGTGTAGGTGCAATCCGGAAACAGGTAATACGGGATGAACTTGTTGTAGCCCTCCAGGTCGTAGCCCGTGAGGTCGAAGAAGACCACGCCGTTGTCCTCGGTGGCGCGCTCGCGGATCATGCCCACCGAATTGAGGTGCCGCTGGTACAAGGGCTCGAACAGCGCCTGGATCTCCGGCTCCGCCGCGATGTCGTCCAGCTTCCGGTGCTGCATCCAGCCGATGACCTTTTTTATGATCCCGGACCCTTTCGCGCCCTCGATCACCAGCGTCAGCTTCATGGCCGGCGCGCCCAGCTCCACGGCCGTCTTGGCGTCGGAATATTGCGCGCCATCGATGACGTTGGCCCACTCGACGAGTTGATCCAGGTCGGGCGCGGCGAAACCGAAGCGCTCTTTGGCGATGGCGCAGATGAACGATGTGCAGGACTTGTAGGAAGGGTCGTAGAGCTTGCGGCCGCTACGGTCCTGGCGGTAGTTCTCGGCGTCTTCCGGCGTGAGGAAGGCGCTCTGATGGTGGTCGAACCACCAGGTCAGGCGCGGATCGCTCGAGTATTTGAAATCCACGATGGCGTTTACGTCGCCATCCCAAAGGCCGTCCTCGAATAGTTGGGATGCCTTGTGGGCCATCCCGGTATAGACATATTCCGCTTCAGGGTAAAAGGCGCCCTGCATGAAGCGAGTGAAATATGCGGCGGAAGCAGCGCCGTCAAAACAATGGTCGTGATAAAGAACGCGTACCCGCATGAAACTTGTAGGAAACGTACCAGCTTGCCTGAACGGGCGGATAAATGCAAGTGCTGTGCGCCTCACGACGTGGGGCGTGGCGCACGGGGTGCCCTCTGGCCCTTGCGTGCGTCACACACGCGCCGTGTCCCGGTGGACACGCGCCGCACGCGGAATCAGCCAGATAGCGCTGGCACTCGGGCTGCATTTCGGATGGGCGTGAACGGAGGCAACCAGATGCGAGATACGCGGTGGCAGTTGAAATACTTCCAGGCGCTGACGGCGCTGTTTGTGGCGGCCGGCGAAGCGTTGGCGCAGGAGACGCGGCCGGTGGCGCGGCGGATCGTGGTGAGCATTCCGGATCGCAAGCTGGCGCTCGTGGAAAATGGCCGCGCGGTCAAGATCTATCCGGTGGCGGTGGGCGCGGCAGCCACACCCAGCCCCACGGGCAGCTTCACGGTTGTGGAGCGGCTTTCGCACCCTACCTGGTACGGGCCGGGCAAGGTAGTGCCTCCGGGCAAAACCAACCCGCTCGGGCCGCGCTGGATCGGGCTCAGCCGCAAAGGCTACGGCATACACGGCACCAGCAATCCGCGCTCGATCGGGAGGCCCGCGTCGCACGGGTGCATCCGCATGCACAACGCCGACGTAGAAGAATTGTTCGGGCTGGTGGCGATTGGCGACCGGGTGGAATTGTACGCGGAGCGGACCGGCGAAGTGGCCCGCATATTCGGCGTTCCGGCGGCGGTGACGCAGGTAGCAGCCAACCGCAGCCCGGCCGCGGCGGGGATGTCTGGCGGCCAGTAAAGGAGAATTCCGACAGGACTTTCAATTGCGCACTATTGTGTTCACAGGAACACTGTAAGCCGGAATCGCGATGACTAATGCCTGTGTCCGCGACTGAGTAGCACGTTCACCAGCCCGAAGGCGCCAATGGCAATCCCTGCCACGCGGTTCATCCAGCGCATGGTGCGATCGGTGACTCTACCGCGCAACAGGTTCACCGCACCGACCAGAATGGTCCACCAGGTCATCGACCCGCAGAATATGCCGGCCACTAGAAGTGAGGTCTGCCACATCGGCCGGTGCTTTCCCAGGCCGAGCGTGGCCAGCACCGCCAGAAAAGAGAGCACTGTAGTAGGGTTGGTCACGGTCAGGAGAAGCGCGGAGATGAAGTCCGAATTTGCGGAGTAGTCGCCGCCTGCTTCGAGCGACCCTGGCGTCTTGCAATAGTACACCACTCCGATGCCCATTAAGAGGATCCCGCCAATCAGCCGGATCCAGAACTCTTCGCGGACCACAAACTGAATCACCAGGCTGATGCTAAACCCGGCGACGGCGCCGTACAGCGTGTCCGCGAGCGCCGCGCCGAAACCGGAGAGGATGCCCGATTTCCAGCCCTTCTCGATGGTCCGCCGAATGCAGAGCACGTTGACTGGGCCGACCGGCGCTGCGATAATCAGGCCCGCGGCCAGGCCACGGATGGGCAGTTCCAAGTCAATCATCATGACATTAGATTCCGGGATCGACAGAACGTCGTAAGTAATTGCGCATCCGCTCC
>PKYZ01000062.1 GCA_003132865.1 Bryobacterales bacterium | reverse complement strand
AAATTGGACAAACGAAGCCATTCCCATTGAAATTAAAGGAGTTGGCATGCGGGGCGGTGCTTGAGCTGGGTGACGCATGGGCGCCGCTCGGCGATTGAAGCGACTGTCGGCTGTCTAGGGCCCGAGCGGTTGGGCAGTGCAGCTCGGCGTTCTTCTGACGAACGAAGCCAATTTCGTGTAGGTCATTTAGTTTCATAGTGTCCGCGCCGTTTCGGGCAAGTCGAATCGGAAGTGCCGGGGAACTTGGGGAGAAGCCATTTCGGGCTGGGATCGGGGTAAACCGCGCCGCGACGGCTGGGTTGCAGCGATTTTGCTTGGGGAGTGTTGCATGAGGTTGCATTTGTGTCGCGTCGGGGGGGTGCCGCAATCGAGCGCTGACGGAATTTGGCTTCCATTTCGAGCCTTTGTTGAAAAGAAAGGACGAATTGGCTTCGTTTCGTGATCTGGTTTTGGGTTCGACGGCTGGCGTGCGCCCTTCCCCGCAGCAGTTGCAACAATCCTCACAATTTGGGATGGTTTTGCTTCCGGTTGCACCCGGATAACATCCGTGGGCAGGGCGGCCGGCGCGCCTCTGTGGGCGGAATTTGGCTTTCATTCTCAGCTCTTATTGAAGACAAAGGGTCAGATTGGGTTCGTTTCGTAATCCGGTTTTGGTTCGTTGGAGTCGAATGCACGCAGATGAACATCGCCGCAGTTTGCGGCGAACATTCCCGCAGTTTCGAAGATCGTGTTGCGTTCTGTTGCATTTGTGCGTTGCTGGCTGAGTTGCGGTAACACGGGCGTAGTTTGCTCACCCAAGGTCACAATAGCATGGCGACGCCGGAAATTAGCGAGAGCGATCAGTGCTTTGTGTTTGTCTTCATGGGGATGCAGGCGAATGCTGGCGTGTGATTCGTGGTGCCCCGAGAGGCACGTTCATAGTCCACACGTTACGTCCCTGTCCCGCTCAGTCCCGCCGTCTGCGGGCTGCCGCCGCCGTTATCGCTGACTGCAATTGCCGCTATCCGTCTGCCCTTGGCCGCGGGTGTGAAGGTGACGGTGATAAAGCAACTTGCTCCCGACGCCAGGCTTTTGCCGCAGGTGTTGGTTTGAGTAAAGTCTGCGGCGTTGGCGCCCGCGATGGAAATCTTCGCGATGCTCACCGTCACGCTGCCCTTGTTGGTTAGCGCGATCTTTTTGGGGAGACTGTGGGTGCTTACCGGCTGGGTGCCAAAGCCCCAGCTTGCGGGACTGAATTTCATGTACGTGCCGGTTCCGGTAAGGGGCAGTGTTTGCGGGCTACCTGCAGCGTTATCGCCTACTGAGACGGAGCCTGTCAAAGTTCCTTTGACCTTGGGCTTGAAGGTCACGCTGATCGTGCAACTGGCCCCTGGATTCACAGTCGCGCTGCAGGTGTTCGTTTGAGCGAATGGACCGGATGCAGCGATGCTCCCAACAGTCAGAGTCCCAAGGCCGGTGTTGGTCAGCGTCACGTTTTTACTCCCGCTGGTCGTAAAGATTGTTTGGTCTGGGAAAGTCAGGCTGGGAGGAGAGAATGTCACCGCGGGCGATACGCCCACACCCGAGAGTGGCAACGTTTGAGGGCTACCCGGGGCGTTGTCGGTTACGGAGATGGAGCCTGTTAAAGTACCGGTCGCGTTGGGAGTGAATGTAATGCTAATCGTACAACTCCCTACGGGATTCACTGTCGCGCCGCAGGTATTCGTTTGGGCGAATGGACCGGTCACGGCGATGGTCCCGACGGTCAGAATCCCAAGGCCGGTGTTCGTAAGCGTGGCGTTCTGAGCCGGGCTGGCCGTATTGATCGTTTGAATTTGGAAGGCCAGGCTGGTGGGAAAGAACGTCACTGCGGGTAACACGCCGGTACCGGTCAGTGGCAGCATCTGTGGGCTGCTGGAACTGTCGTCCGTGATGCTCACGGCGGCGGTTCGCATGCCGGTCGAGGAAGGTGTGAGGGTCACGGTGATGCTGCAACCGCCACCTGCCGGGACGGATGTGCCGCAGTTGTTAGTCTCGGCGAAGTCACCATTGTTCGGTCCGGTAACATTGATTGACGTAATCGTCAGGGTGGCGTCATTGATGTTCGTTAGAATCGATTCCTGCGGAGCGCTGGTGATCCCCAAGGTCTGGTTGCCAAAATTGAGGTTGAGAGGGACGAGCGCAGGTGCGATGGAAATCTTGGCCATAAAAACGTCGCTACTGCCGCCGTTG
Organism: Bryobacterales bacterium; assembly: GCA_003132865.1. The sequence continues at coordinate 1,109 of PKYZ01000062.1, read as the reverse complement.
GCTGGCTGTAAAGGATTCATGGTCGGAAAGTCGATCGAGGTGGTATTCCCCGTGACGTACGCATTTCCCGAGTTGTCCACAGCGATGCCGTAGCCCCAGTCATCCCCGCTACCGCCGAGATAGGTGGAGTAGACCAAAGCCGATCCGGTCGGGTTTAGCTTGGTTACAAAGGCGTCAGTCGAGCCGCCTCCATAGGTTGGCTGCAAGGGATTCATGATCGGAAAGTTGGTCGAGGCGGCCTCTCCCGTGACATACGCGTTACCCGCGATGTCCACAGCGATGCCATTGCTCTGGTCATTCTGACTGCCGCCGAGGTAGGTGGAGTACACCAAAGCCGATCCGGTTGGGTTTAGCTTGGTCACAAAGACATCGAAGGCGCCGCCGTTGGCTGGCTGCAAAGGATTCATCGTGGGAAAGTTGCTTGAATCGGTATACCCGGTGACGTACGCGTTGCCGGATCTGTCCGCGGCGATGCCAGCGCCAATGTCATCCCCGCTGCCGCCGAGGTATGTTGAGTAGACCAAAGCCGATCCGGTTGGGTTTATCTTGGCCACGATGGCGTCGTACCCAAAGCCGCCACCGCCGTTGCTTGGCTGCAAGGGGTTCATCGTAGGAAAGTTGGTCGAGGTGGTGAACCCCGTCACGTAAACGTTGCCTGAACTGTCCGTAGCGATGCCCTTCGCTCCGTCACCCCCGCTGCCGCCGAGATATGTTGAGTAGACCAAAGCCGATCCGGTTGGGTTGAGCTTGGCCACAAAGGCGTCGCCACCGCCGTCGTAGATTGGCTGCAACGGATTCATCGTGGGAAAGTTGCTTGATGCGGTAGACCCGGTGACGTACGCATTGCCTGAGCTGTCCACTGCGATGCCGTAGCCGTCGTCACCCCCACTGCCGCCAAGATAGGTGGAGTAAACCAAAGCTGATCCGGTAGGGTTGAACTTGGCTACAAAGGAGGTGCTGTAGTTGTTGGGGCCGCCGCCGTTGGCTGGTTGCAAGGGATTCACTGTGGGAAAGTCGATGGAGGTGGTGTACCCCGTGACGTACGCATTGCCTGAGCTGTCCACAGCGATGCCGTTGCCGCTGTCATCCCCACTGCCGCCAAGATAGGT
>PKYZ01000318.1 GCA_003132865.1 Bryobacterales bacterium | reverse complement strand
TCTTCGGCGAGCGAAGCTCGCCGCTCAAGATTGGAGATGGCGGCCTGCCGAACAACCTTGCCGACGTGCGACCTGGCATTTTAGAGCAAATCGCGGAACTGCTGGGGCGCGAGACCGGCATCGCGGACGATCCCTCCCATCGTGTACGCATCCACAGGGTCGTGCCTCGGAATAGTCACGATGCGGCTTCCGTCCGTCATGACAATGTGCTTGCCTTGCCTGGCAACGAGGAACCCGGCCTTTTCGAGAGCCCTAACCGCGCGGAGGTGAGGGATACCGGGTATCTTCGGCACACCCTATGCCGAAACTTCCACTTCCCTCAAGATCCGCTCGCCAGCCAGTTCTTTCGCCACTTCCAGGTAATCGTGGATGGCGTCCCGAATATTCGCCAACGCTTCCTCTTCGGTGGCGCCCTGCGACCAACACCCGGGAAGTCCCGGGCAAGAGACGCTGTACCCTTCTTCGGTCCGAATCAGAGCTACCGGATACTTCATATTCTTCAATCTAGCATGCATCGACGAGCGGCTTTGTGAACTGATTCGGGAGGGTCTATGAATTGCGGGCCTCGCGCTACTATTCGCGCCGGTTGTTCCGGCATCTTGAGGCGTGAGTCCCCACAATCGTTGCCGACACTGGCGGGCGTCTTGATCCGCATCGCGATCTCACAGCACGTGTGCGCGTACTCCCTCATGCTGCCCTGACCTCCACTCTGTCCACCACGGTGCTAGGCGGGTGTCTTCCAGCGTCGGGCCAGTAGTGACACATCCCGGAAGGTCCGGGAATACGCGGCCCAGTTGTGGGGCGCCTTTTCAAACACAACGGCGTATATCATTTCAGCCCTGCCCTCTTCAAGATTGAGTTAACGTACCTACGGGCATGTCATCGCCTTCATGGCCGGGCACCGTGATGGTGCCAGGCTTTGTGGGGTGAACGTACTGCCGATGGCTGCCCCGCGTGCGGTCCATGACATAGAAGAATTTTGGCGCTAGACGAAGGTCCTACCCGGCCCTATCTGGACCCCGCAAACCGTCTATTTACAAGGCCCAATATGCCACCCAAGCCGGGGTGCCGAGCCACCGGTTACCCCACGGCAAGTCCACTATACCGGGAGGCCGGGCTTTCAGCCGCCACCGGCCGCTACCCCGTCACCGAGGCGCGACCGGTCACACGCCGGCCTGATATTCCCATCTTCCCGGTTTTCAATTACCTGCCGCCTATCCCGCTATCGCAAAAGCAGGGCCGCCCGGCGTCCCAATGCTATTCTGTAGTCGAAAGAACCACGCGATTCCCCAAACCGCGCCCTGCGCGTCTCGGCAACCCACGCGCCATCGAGCGAACAAATGAAGAACACAAAGAACCAAGTCGGTGCCTTAGTGTCTGCGATTGGCATCGAATGGCACGCGGCCCCCCCGCAGGTTACCGGAAATCCATTGATTTCAAGTGGTTTACTGAAAATTGGCTTTGTTCGTTCAAAAAGCTTGCGCGCCAAGATGCCGGCGCGCCTCAACCCCCCACCCCCAACGAACCACCCGCCGCCAGGTCCGTTCCTGATGACTGTAAATCCATTGATTCCACGGGCCTTATCCAAAATTGGCTTTGTTCGTCCAAAAAGGCGCCAGATCCGAATCTCGACCCCCAATCCCGCCCCGGCACCGGCGGCCGGACGTGTACCAGACGACACGCTGAAACCATGAACATAAATGACTTAACATCATTGGCTTTGTTCGGCAGAAACCTCCGCGCGAGCTGCGCGACCGCCATCCGCCTCTATTTTCATCCTATGGGTGGTCGGCGCTCCGGCCATCCCAATGCGACAAATGTTACGGAATGTTACGCAAATCGGGAAAAGCGGCCCTTCGTTCCTTTTTCGAAAACTTCCCCGGCACCGGTGGCCGGACGTGCAGCCGAAGACCCGTTGGAACTATTGAAAATAAATGACTTAACATCATTGGCTTTGTTCGGCGGAAACCTTCGTCCGCCGCCGCCCGCTCAAAACTCCAGCTTGGCCTGCACCGCGATCATCCGCGGCGAATTGTCGCCCCCCAACCCAACCCCCAGCAGCCCGGTGGGAGGCGACGTGGTAGAACTGATGGCCCCAAACCCCGTCTGCGTCGCCGGCTGCCCCGGAATCCCCGCCACCACCGATGGCAAAGCGAAATTGGGATGGTTCAACACGTTAAAAAATTGCCCGTCGATGCGCAGCGTCAGCCCCTCGCGCAGGCGGAAACGCCTGGTGACGTACAGATCGCTCCAAACAAAATCGGGGCCGCGCAGGCTGTTGCGCCCCAAGTCGCCGAATTGGCAGTGCGCGGGGTTGTCGCCGCCGTAACAGGCGCCCGTGCCAGGATCGACCGCGGAGACGAACGCGTCCGGGTTCAGCCACTGGATAGTGCCCGGCTGGGTCACGCCTGCTACCGGGCCGTTCGCATAGAGCGGCGCGCCCGGCGCCACGCTCGCAAACTGCGGCCCGCTGCCTTGCACAATGCCGTGGCCGTTCGCGCTATAAGGCGCGCTCAGGACCGTGAATGGAAGACCGCTGTGTACGAACACCGTGCCGGAGATTTGCCATCCTTCCACCAGCGCCTTCAGCCGGGAATGATTCGTCCGGAAGGGCAGCTCGTAGACATAGGACGCGTTGAAGTTGTGGCGCACATCGTAATCGCAGTTGCCGTACCGCCGCCGCAGCTCGCCCGGCAGGGGCGATAGAATGCCCGCCGACGAGAACGAAAGAAAGCCGCCGTTTGAAACGGTGTCGAGGCAGTGACTCCAGGTGTAGTTCGCGTGCAGCTCGAAACCGCGCGCCAGGCGTTTTTCGGCGGTAAGCTGCAATCCGTTGTAGTGACTGTTGGCGCCGGTCGAAAGCTGATTCACGGCGGCAAACCGCGGGTCGGGCGGCTGGCCGAAAGGGAACGGAGCGAAGCAGCCCGCGCACACGGTCTGATAGCCGTTCACCTCGGTCTCGTAGGGCAGATCGATGGCCCGGGTGCCGACATACTGCGCGCGCACGCTGCCGGAGTTTCCAATCTGGTGCTCGATGCCGAAGCTCCACTGCAGGAAATACGGAGCGCGCAGCCGGCCATCGGGCACGGCGTTCAAAGCTACCGGCGGCAGGCATTGCGCCGGATTCGCCTGCGCGGATGCGCACGATAGCTCGCCTTGCTGGAATCCGCGCAAGAATGCCTGGTTCGCGGCCACTGTGGCGTCAAGGGCGCTGTGGGGCACTCCGGGAGCGATCGCCAGACCGCCGGCCGAGCCCAGCAAACCGCCTTGGAACGCGTTTACGTAGGGCGGATTGGAGCCGACCAGGTCGGCCACGCTTCCGGGCAGGATGTCGGAGAACACGCCGAAGCCGGTGCGCAGCACGGACCCCGGCGCGAACTGCCAGGCGATGGCCGTCCGCGGCTGCCACAGCGCCCAGGAGGTCGCAGGGAACAGGTGCGTTAGGCCGGTGTCGATGGCGGCGTTGACGGGTTGATCGACGTCATGCGACAGCGCCCCGAACGATCCCGGCAGACGCGCTATCAACGCGTGCGGGTTCTCCGGATTAGAATTGTGTGCCATGCGCACCCCAATCGTCCAACTCAGCTTAGGGGTTAACTTAATGGAATCCTGCGCGTATAGGTCGACATTGAGATAGTTGAACGGCTGCGACGCCGCGAGCGGAAAGCTCTCGGTAGCCGTGGACGCCACGCCGTAGATGAATTGCGGGAGCGTCGTGTAAGTGACCAGCGGGGTGGTGTTAGTGCCGAAATCGAAATCGTTAATGCGCAGCCGCCGCGAGCTGATGCCAAAGCTTAAGTCGTGGCGGCCGGTGGCGAAGGAGAGACTGTCGTTGACGTGAAAGCGTGTGGCGCGGCGGCCTTGCACCCAGTTGTTGTCCAGGCCGCCCAGCGCAGTGAACGGCGCGTTGGACCCGATGCCTTCAAGAACGATCGGAAACGCGGCCAGAGTCTGGGCGCGGTCCACCGGACCGAACAGGCTCTCATACCAGGAGAACGCCGGGTTGAAATAATTCACCAGCCGCGGGCCGAAGATATGCGTATAACCAGCCGCGAAGGAGTAAAGCGGCTGCGAGGAGATGGCGTTGAACAGCGGATTGATGGCGTCGGTGTAGGCGGCCTGCAGACCCGTATCCGACTGGAAACGATACCAGGTGGTGTTTGCCGCATTGATGTTGTAGTCCAGGCGCGCGGTGACCACCTGCTCGTGATCGCCGCTCGATTGCGAGACGCTGCGGCGCAGGGCGCAGCCATTGCCGTCGGGAGGCGCCCCGGCCGCAGGAGCCCCGTCCGCGTAGAGGGGGCAGCCCAGCACTGCCAGCGGCGTTCCGCCCGCGCCCCGATATAGCGAAAACAAGTTGCGATAGAAAGGAACAAGCTGTGGCTCGGCCGGGTAGGCCGCGCCAGTCACGCTGTCCACGCCGCCGCGCGGCAGTTGCTGCAGCACGTAGCTGGCGAATGGCGCGCTGGGCACGGTGACCGGAGTCACGATGGGCAGCGCGATCCGCAACTGTTCGAAGTCCGTGAAGAAGAACAGCCGGTTGCGCCGGACAGGACCGCCCAGGCTGCCGCCGAAATGGTTCACGGTGGAGCGCGGTTTGTGATTGCCGGGCGTGGCGTTGGTGAAGAAGTCCGCGGCATTCAGCTTCGAGCCGTTCCACAACTCATAAAGGTTACCGTGGAAGGAATTAGTGCCCGACTTAGTTATGTAAGTGATCTGCGAAGCGCCGTAGCGGCCCTGGTCGACCGCATACGAAGTCGTGTTGACGGTGACTTCGGAAATGGAGTTCAAACCCAGCACCAGGTTCGTCGCCAGTCCGCTGTTGAGGTTGGTCAGCGGATCGTTGGTTTCCAGGCCATCCACGACGAAGGCGTTGGATAGCGCCGGCAGACCGTTGATCTCCACGTTGCCGTAACCGTTCTGCGCGCCGACGAAATCGTTGCCGCTGCCCGCCGTGTTGATGAGCGC
>PKYZ01000183.1:4795-5284 GCA_003132865.1 Bryobacterales bacterium | reverse complement strand
AATTTGAGGTTTAGTAATACAGCGGCCCATTGTTGGAAGCCGCCCGCAACGCGCAGGTGGCCGCAACTCTGCTCGAATCGTCGCGGCCGCGCGGCTTGCTTTATCGCCACCCCATGGATGTCAACGGCGGAATTGTGCCCATGCCGGTCGCGGTGATATCGCGCGAGCATGCGACGCGTTTGGCGCGGCTGGCGGAAACCGGCGAGGTGCGCGTGCGCCTGAATCTGGCGAACCAGACCGGCGGGCCGTACGAATCGCGCAACGTGATCGGGGAGATTCGCGGCCGCGAGCGGCCGGAAGAAATCGTGCTGCTGGGTGCGCATCTGGATTCGTGGGATCTGGGCACGGGCGCGGAAGACAACGGGGTCAACGCCGTGATGGTGATTGACGCGGCGCGCAGGATTCGCGAGATGGGGGTGAAGCCTCGCCGCACCATCCGGTTCGTGCTGTTTACCGGCGAGGAACAAGGCATGTGGGGATCGGCGGGAT
>PKYZ01000183.1:0-4762 GCA_003132865.1 Bryobacterales bacterium | reverse complement strand
ATACGTCAAGCGGCATGCAGCGGAGATGGACCATCACGACGCCGCCGTGATCTTCGATACAGGCTCAGGCCCGACCACCGGTTTCTTCCTCAGCGGACGCGAGGATCTGCGCACGCCGCTGGAGAAAGCGCTGTCCGGAGTGGGCCGGGTTGGGAGTCGCCGAGAATCCGCCGGATGCGCTCGATGGCACCGACAATTTCGACTTTCTGTTGTCGGGCGTGCCCAACCTGGTGGCAAACCAGGACGCCATTCCGTACCTGCCGGATTACCACGCCGAGTCCGACACGTTCGACCGCGTGTACCAACGCGAGGCTCAGGCCAACGCGGCGATTGCGACGGCGCTGGTCTGGCGGCTGGCGGACGATCCGGAGCGGTTCGGCCGCCGGCTGACGCACGCGGAAGTGGAGAAGCAGATCGTCGACACGAAGCTCGACGTCCAGATGAAACTGTTCGGCCAATGGGACGACTGGACGGCCAGGCGGCGCGGTGTGAGTAAGTAAAGGACAGCGCTAGTTGACCGTAAATTCCGTGGTACTCTCGGCAATTCCTCCGTTGGTAACGATTATGATCTTCCCGGTCACCGCGCCCGTCGGCACGTCGGCCGTTACCTGTGTGTCGGAATTCACCGTGACGGTAGTCGTCGCCACTCCGCCAAACGTCACTTTGGTGGTTTGCGTGAGTCCGGTCCCAGTCAGCACGACCGGTGTACTCACCGGACCGCTGGTCGGATTGAAGCTGGGGAATGTTGGCGTGACGCGGAACGCCTTGTTACTGGTCCGCGTGGTCGCGCCGGTGGTCACGGTTACCGATCCGGTCAAGGCTCCGGCGGGAACCGTGGCGCTGATGAAGGTGCTCCCGTGAGTGGTGGAAACTGCTGTCACTCCGTCGAACTTCACCACCGAAGCGCTGGTGAATCCCTGGCCGAGAATGCCGATAACGGCGCCCTCTTTGCCCGATCTGGGCAGTAAACTGACGAACGGCCCGAGCCCCACGTTCAGTTTGTAGAACACGCCGCAACCGTTATAATAGGTTGGCTCGCCGCCTGGATAGAGTAGGCTTTCGCAGCCATTACTGGGACTGCCGCCAACATAGGTGGTGCCATAGAGGAGACCGTCCGTGTGCTGTATCAAGGGAGACACCGGGTATCCGCCGACTGGGTAATCGGAATAGGTAAAGGTGTAGAGAGTAGTAAACATCCCGCTGGTCGTGACGCTAAAAATCGTGCCAAGGCCGACGTTTAGGTTTTCCGTCACGCCGTATAGCTTCCCATTCGTCGCCTGTACCAGGCCGGAGCTAGGCCCGGCCCCATCGGTGGTTCCATTGAGATTGTAGATAACGTTATATGTGCCGCCCGCGGTGATTTTGAAGACCACTCCCGCATTGCTGGAGCCGCCCGTGGAGGTGGTGCCATAGAAGTTTCCGTCGCTAGCTTGAATCAGAGGGTAGGAAGCGTTAGACCCATCGGTGCCTGCGAAGGTGTGGAGCACGGTCACGGCGCCGGACGGGGCCATCTTGAAGATAACTCCATCGCCCGTTCCCCCCGCGGCGGTGTTGCCATAGAAGTTTCCATCGGTGCCCTGCACCAGAGGCGCGTAGACATTCTGGCCGTCGGTGCCGGTGAACGTATGCAGCGTGTTGAACGTCCCGCCGGAGGTGACCGAGTACGCTGTGCTGTTAACAGTTGCGGTTATGGAAGATGTCGTCCCATAGAAGACGCCGTTCGTGCCCTCGATCGGCGCCGAGTAGGGATTGGCCCCGTCGCCGGTGCCCGCGAAACTATGAAGTGGAGTCACCACGCCGGCCGCCGTTACCTTGTACACCTCTCCGTGTCCGCCGGTGCCGCCGTAATAATTTGTGCCATAAAAGAGCCCATCAGTGCCCAGCGTCACACCGCTGTAAGGGTAAGCGCCACCGTACGGGCCAAGGCTGGAGGTCTCGGGATACACCACGGTCACCGTTCCCCCAGGCGTGATTTTAAACACCGTGCCGCCGCCGGTGGATCCCACCGTGCCGCCATATGCGGTCGTGGTGTACAAATTGCCATCGCGCCCCTGCGCGATGGCTTCGGCATTTGGATTTGCCGGTTCAGAGCCGCCAGGGAAGCTGTAAATGACGGTGGGGGTTTGGGCCTGGGCCGGGATAGCTGCCACGGCGAGGGTGAGTACAACCGTGGCGGCCGCAAATGCCGCAATAATGCGAAAACGTCGATTTTGTTGCCGAGCGTAATTCATAGAGCCTCCCGATAATGTAGAACACCAAGGCGGTGGAAGCCGGCGCCGCCACCGCCGTCCATGAGCCCGTCCCCATGGTCTTTTCTCTCTTATGGCGCACGGGTGTACCGGTACTGGCACACAACCGCCGCGCGTTGTAGAATCGATGAGGCCCGGCCATTCCGCCGCCCCTCTCTGGCTACCCGATCCAGTGTGCGCGGTTTGTGGCGGCGAGACTATGCAGGAAGCCGGAAAAACTCGGAAAAATTCGGAAACAGTCACCCGAAAGCTCCTGTACGAGTTTGGTCCCTTCCGCGTCGATCCTCAAAGGCGCCTTCTGCTGCAGGACGGCCAGCCCGTGCCCCTAACCGGCAAGGCTTTCGATATCCTGCTGGCGCTGCTCGAATGCCATGGCGAGATCCTTACCAAGGACGAACTGATCGGGCGCGTATGGCCGGACACGGTAGTGGAAGAGGGCAACCTCGGCCGCAACATTTCCAGCCTGCGGAAGGCGCTGGACGAGAGCCCGGACGAGCATCGCTACATTGTTACCCTGGCGCGCCGCGGTTACCGCTTCGTGGCCGACGTGCGGGAGCGCTGGGAGGAGAACGGGATCGCGACCGGTCCGGCCGAGATCAGACCTTTCCCAGCGCCGGATCCTGGCGCACTGCCATCGGCAGTCACTTCTCCGCGGCGTCGGCTCCACCGGAGCATGATTACCTCCGTAGCGCTACTGGCCCTGCTTGGCTCGGTCGTCGCGGCGTACCGGTGGACGCGCGGGTGGGGGCGCCACGCGCCGGAGCCGGTCCTACGGCAACTCACCGCCAATCCGACCGAAAACTGGTTGATGGGCGCCGCCATTTCCCCGGACGGCAAGTATCTGGCCTTCCTGGATCGGACCGGACTGTTCGTGCGGTCGATCGATTCCGGCGAAACCCATCCGGTGGCCATGCCGCCGGAATGGATCGGTTCCGTTACCGGGCTGCGCTGGTTCCCGGATGGCGGCAAGCTGATCGCTAGCGTGCGCGTTCCCGGAGGCTACGATATTTGGGCGATCACCACAGTGGGCCAAGCCCCGCCGCGCCTCATCCGGCGTGCCGGCCTATGGCCGGCCATCTCGCCGGACGGACGGTTTATCGCTTTTCAGAATGGCAACACCACGCCGCGCGGAAAGGACCTGTGGGTGGCCGGCATCAATGGCGAAGCGGCGCGAAAGCTGCTGGCCGCGGAGGAAGGAGAGCAGGACCTGAGCCCGGTGTGGTCTCCCGACGGACGCTGGGTCGCCTATCTGAGGGGCCGCGAAAGCAAAACGGAGGGCGGACAGTTTGACCGCACTGCGGCCATCGAGATCCGGCCGGCCGGATCTCNNCCGGCCGGCCGGCGGCGGCCCGGCTCGCACGGTTGTCGCCGGGGCGAGCTTGCCCCCGTCAACCTCGCTATTTTGCATGCACGGTCGAGGCTGTCTGAGTTGGTCGCAGGATGGGCGCCTCTTCTTTCCAGCCAGCGACCGTTCCGGAACTCAACTGACACGCTTCGGATACAGCATCTGGGCAGTCCCGGTAGATGTTCGCAAGGGTGAAGCCGTAGGCAAGCCTGCACGGCTGGCGCAGTGGTCGGACTTCTATCCGAATTGCCTGACACTCACCGCCGACGGAAGGCGCCTTGCATTCCTGAAAAGCCGCATCCAGCTTGACGTGTATGTAGGAGAGTTGGGCAGCGATGGCAGCAGCCTGGGCCCGCCCCGCCGCGTGACGCTCGACAATCGGGGCCTGGGCAGAACCCCCGACTCCTGGACGGCGGACAGCCGGGCCATCCTCTTTGCTTCCGATCGAAATGGCAAAGAGGAGATTTTCAGGCAGGGTCCGAACGAAAGCCTGGCCGAGGCGGTGGTGCAACTTCCTGGAGATCACCCAAGCGATGCCCTGCCGACCCCGGACGGCTCCTGGATTCTGTACCATGACCATGTCCCTTCGTCGTCCCAGGCGGATGCCTCGTCCCAGCGACTGATGCGCCTGCCGGTTGCCGGCGGATCACCCGAGCAGGTGCTTGAGTTGCCGGCTGCTTCGAGCTTCGAGTATCGATGTCCGCTAAAGGCCGGCTCCTGCGTATTGAGCCAGAAACAAGGACGCGAGCTGTTGTTTTACTCGCTTGATCCGGTTCGCGGGAAAGGGCGCCTGCTGGGGAAGACCGACCGCTGGGCTCCCCGGCTGCTTTCCTGGGCCTGGGATGTCTCACCGGATGGTTCGCGCGTGGCAGTGGTAAGCTCCGGCAATAATATACTGACCTTAGCGAATGGCGCCTGGCATGAAATCCCGGTTGACGCGCGCTGGGGGACCGAATACATAGCTTGGACGGCGGACGGTGAGGGCTTCTTGGCGACCTCCGACAAGCTCGACTTGTTGCACATCACAACAGCAGGCAAAGTGAATGTCCTGATGCATAACGATCGCGCCCAATGGCCCGCGTGGCCTGTTCCGTCTCCGGATGGCAAGTACCTGGCGTTTCAGGCTCAGACCAACGATTTCAACGCGTGGATGATTGAGAATCCTTAG
>PKYZ01000635.1 GCA_003132865.1 Bryobacterales bacterium | reverse complement strand
TCACGTCCCAGCCACGGGCGACCAGTCCTTCGGTGATGTTGCTGGCGACCGTCTCCCACGCGCCGTATTGCCGGGGAGGTGTCCGCCACGCTACGGGCGACAGGACAGCTATTCTTTTGTTGGGGATGGTCACCTCACTTCGCCCATTCCGCCTTCGGCAAGGGGTGAAAGAAGTTCATACGGGCCGAGTTTTTCGCCGGCTGAGAGGGGCATCGCGATTGACCCAGTTTAATCTATGACGGCCCCCTGCGGGATCTGGCCGGATTGTCGGATTGACCGGCCAATCTCTGCCCGTTTTCAGGGTGTGGCGAGTTTACGCGCCTCCGTGATGATCTTGGTAAGCCGGTTGGTGAGCCGGTCGAGGCAACTGCGTGAAGCGCCGTCCGGCGGTGCACGGCGGAACATTTCCGGCACATGTTGGCATAGGTACCGCGGGTCTTGACAATATACTTCAGCGAAGTATACTGAACAGAAGTAGAATGTTCAATCGCGATCTTCGCAAAGGCAGTGCGGAGCTCCTGGTGCTGACGTTGCTTGAGGCGCGTCCGCGGCACGGTTACGATCTGNNAGATCCGGTTCCGCATCGGATCGCTGTATCCCATCTTGTTCCGCCTGGAGGACCGTGGGTTGATCGCCGGCCGGTGGATGGAAAAGCCCGGCGAGCGCCGCCGGCGCTGCTATCGATTGACGCCTGCGGGCCGCAAATTCCTGAAGGCCCAACGCAGCTCTTGGGAAGAATTTGTGGCGACCATCAACCACATCGTGCGGCCTAGCCATGCCTGATTGGTCCGCGTACGTCAGGCAGAGCCTGCGCCTGCGGGGTTTCCGTCCCGAACGCGAAGCGGAAATTGTGGAAGAAGTCGCCCACCAACTTGAAGACGCCTACAGCGAGGCGTTGCGGCTGGGATCGAGCGAGGAACAGGCCTGCGAAGCCGCCAGGCGGCATGTAAGCGATTGGGCAGCGCTGTCCAATGAGCTGGAGGAATCTCACCGCGGGAGGGAATCGGCTATGACGGTCTGGCAGCAAAAGGCGGAAGACCGCGACTTGCGCAGTCGCGGGAAACTGTCGATGTTCACGGACTTGCGCCACGACGTGCTCTACGGCTTGCGCGTGCTAGCCAAGAGCCCCGGCTTTACCGCCGTGGCGGCGCTTACGCTGGCGCTGTGCATCGGCGCCAACACCGCGATTTTCAGCATCATCAACGCGGTCATGCTGAAGTCGCTGCCGGTGCGCGACCCGCAGCATTTGATGCTGTTTGAATGGAGCGCGCGGGTATCCCCCAAAATTCACAGCTCCAGCTCGTATGGCGACTGCAACTCCAGCTTCGGAGACGCCAACCCGCACGGTTGCTCGCTATCGAAGCCGTTTCTCGAAGAGGTGCGAAAGCTGGGTCTGTTTTCCGGGATGGCGGAGTTCGCGGGTAGTGGACCGTTGACCGTGAGCGGAAAGGGCGCGGCACACCAAGCCAGCTCACAATATGTCTCCGGCGATTACTTTCAAACACTGGGTGTCGGCGCCGCAGCCGGACGGGTGTTCGCGCCGGCTGACGATGCGCCGGGCGCGGCGGCGGTGGTCGTGCTGCACCACGGCTATTGGTTGCGCGAATTTGGCGGCGATCCCTCAGCGGTAGGAAAGACTCTACATCTCAACGGACTCCCGTTCACGATCGTGGGCATCGTGGAGGAACGCTTCGCATACCTTACGCCCGGCAATGTCCGCGACCTGTCCATTCCAATGGCGCAACGTCGATACCTGCGGACCGGATGGACGGCCAAACAGGAGGATGCCGGGTCCTGGTGGATCGTCACGGTGGGCCGGCTGAAGCCCGGCGTTTCGCCCAAATCCGCGCAAAGCCAGCTGAGCGCGCTTTTCCTAAATGATTTGCTGCACGGGGACAAGCCCATGGCGAAGGCGGAAGACGCGCCGGCGATTACTCTGGTTCCGTCGCAGACGGGCTTGACCGGCGTGCGCAAACAGATTTTACCCTTGCTATACGCGCTGATGCTGGCCGTTGCCATCGTGTTACTGATCGGCTGCGCCAATGTTGCCGGCCTCTTGCTGGCGCGAGCCACGGCACGGCAAAGAGAGATCGCGGTCCGCCAGGCGCTCGGCGCGGCACGCGGCAGGCTGATGCGGCAATTGCTGACCGAGAGCATCACGCTTTCAACCCTAGGCGGCGGGATGGGCGTTCTGTTGGCTTACTGGGGCGCGCGCGCGCTGCTGACCTTTGCCGCCAACAACGCGGGCCGCCCCTTGGGCATCTCAGCCGAACTCGATCTACCCGTGTTGGGCTTCACGTTTGCGGCAGCCATTCTGACGGGCACCCTCTTCGGGCTCGCCCCAGCGTTGCGTTCGATGCGCGTGGACTTGACGCCGGCGCTCAAAGCCGGTCCCGATGGCGGACGCGCGCGCCAGGGACCCTTGCGGCCTGGGAACCTGTTGGTGGTAGCTCAGGTGGCGCTCACGGTGGTCGTCCTCGTGGGGGCCGGCCTGCTGGTGCACACCTTGGAGAACCTGCGAAACATCGATCCAGGCTTCGCCCCGCAGAACCTGCTGACCTTCAGCGTGGATCCCACGCTGACCCGTTACAAGGGTGAGCGCCTGGCCGCGTTTTACCGCAATCTCCAGGACCGCTTCAGCGCAGTCCCAGGCGTGCTCTCGGTCAGCTACTCGGAGTCGCCTCTGCTGAGCGGAAGCCTTTCCGAGACATCCTTCCATTTGCCAGGCACGCCGCCAAAAGCCCAGATACAGGTCGACTACATGCCTATCGGTCCGGGATTTTTTGAAACCATGAAAATCCCGATGATTAGAGGCCGCAGATTCAAGCCGGAAGAATACGAACTGGCGGCCAAGGTGGAATTCGACCCGAAAGGGGAGGCCCGGATTGTACTGCCTACGATCGTGAACGAGTCTTTCGTGCACGCGTATTTTGCGAAAGTCGATGCGATCGGCCAGCCGTTCGGAGCGAACAGTCCAGGCATGAGCGGCGATCCGGACACGGATGAGACCGCCGGGTGGACGATTGTAGGCGTGGTGCGCGATGTGAAGTACAACAACCTGCGGCGGGCGATCCAGCCGACGATGTATGTCCCGGGCGGAGGCCGCGGCGCATTCGAACTACGCACCGCACGCGATCCGATGTCCGCGATGCCAGACGTACGCGAAGCGGTCCGGCAAATCGGCACCGACCTACCAATCGTCGACATCCGGACGCAGACGGAGCGGATTGAGGAGATGCTTTTCCAGGAGCGCCTGATCGCGCGGCTGTCGAGTCTGTTCGGTTTGCTGGCGCTGTTGCTGGCGTGCATCGGCCTGTACGGCCTGCTGGCTTTTGAGGTAACGCGCGGCACGCGGGAGATTGGCATCCGCATGGCCCTGGGCGCGCGGCCGGGCGACGTGGNNCGCGGCCATCGGCATCGCCGCTTCCCTGGCCGTGACGCGGTTCCTGGGTAGCATGTTGTATGAAGTCAAGCCCGGCGATCCGCTAACGCTCATCGGCGTGGTGGTACTGTTGTTGTTGGTGGCGCTGGTGGCCTG
>PKYZ01000169.1 GCA_003132865.1 Bryobacterales bacterium | reverse complement strand
GACGCTGGATTATTGCAGCACCTACGATTGGGACTGGTCCGTCACCTTCCTGGGCGACAAAGCTTCCCTGGTGCTCGACCGCACCGGCTATCGCCTCTACAAAGACAATGGCGCTTCCCGCACTCCGTGGATGCAGAGCGGCAAGTCCGAATTGATCGCGCAGGAAGCCGACCGCGACAGCGCCACCGCGCACCAGCAGAATTTCCTGGACTGCGTCCGGTCGCGCCACGAGCCCAACTGTCCCATTGAGATCGCCGCGGCGGCGGTGGCCGGNNCGCATATGGCCAACCTGGCGTATCGCGAGGACCGCAAAGTCAAGGCGTGATCGGCCATGCCGGATTTCGTGAATACTTTCTTTGAGGAGCGCGTGGAGCAACTATTCGATCTGGCGGGACTCGCGGAGCGGCTCTTCTCGTCTGCAGGACTTGAGTATCGGATAGCCGGAGGTCTCGCGGCCTACCTATACGTCGAGGAAGCGGAGCCGGATGCCGGGCGGCTCACGAAGGATATCGATATCGTCGTGCGCCGTGCCGATCTCGAGAGGATCGCGAATGCCGCCGCATCATTCGGTCTCCAACATCGCCACGTCGCGGGTGTTGACATGCTGGTTCGGCCTGACCAACCCTCCGGACGTAGGGCCATCCACCTATATCCGGAGCCAACGCTGGAACTCGGTCTCAACCGGCGAATCAAAGGACTGCGGCTGATCCCTCTGGCGGACCTGATCCACATGAAGCTCACCAGCTTTCGCGCAAAGGACGAGACGCATCTCAAAGATCTCGACGAGGCCGGACTCATCACACCCAACGTGGAGGCCGGTCTTTCGCCGATCCTCGCCGAGCGGCTGGCGCAGGTTCGCGCACACGAGTAGCATGATCCCCGGCGCACCCGAGCAAGCCCGCTGGACGCGCGCCGAGCCGCGCCGCAGCCTGCCCGCGCCCGTTCTGGAGCGGATCGTACACGCCGTGTTCCCGGGCTGCCAAGTGCTCGCCAGCGAGCCGCTCGGCGATGGCTTTCGCAACGCGAACTTCAAGCTCCACCTTGACTCGGCACCCGAGCCGGTGGTGCTACGCATCTACGAACAGGACGCTTCGCTGTGCCAGAAAGAGGTCGATCTGATGCGGCTGGTGGGCGGCACGGTGCCCGTGCCGGAGGTGATCCACGCGGAGCCGCGCGGCTGTGACGATCTGCCGCCATTTACGCTGGCGCGCTGGGTCGAAGGCATCAGCTTCCGCGATCTCAAACGCGGCGGCGACGCGGAAGCCATCGCTGAGGCCGCGCAAGCGGCGGGCGAGACTCTGGCCGCCATTGGCCGTTTCCGGTTCCCCAAGCCCGGCTGGATCGCTCCTGGGCCGACCGTCGCGGCGCCGCTGCTTGAAGGCGCCGATCCTATGCCGCGTTTTATCGATCTATGCCTCGCGTCGGACAATCTGCAACGGCGCATGCCCGCCAGCCTGCGCGATCGCACGCATGCCCTGGCATGGTCGTGGGCGCCGCTATACGCCGGCCTCGACGGCGAAGCCTGCCTCGTGCACGGCGACTTTAACAAACGGAACCTGCTGGTGCGCCGCGCCGGCGGACGATGGACTGTAGCCGCGGTTCTCGACTGGGAGTTCGCGGTTTCCAGCTCTCCGCTCGCCGATCTGGGCAGTTTCCTCCGTTACGAGCGCGCCGCGCGGCCAGTCGCCGAGCCGCATTTCTCCGCGGGTTACGTGCGCGCCGGCGGCCGCTTGCCGCACAACTGGCGCCACCTCGCGCGACTGGTCGATCTCGTGGCCCTCTGCGAAAGCTTGACGCACGACCAACTCCCGGATGACGTCATCACCGAACTCGTCGAACTCGTGCGCGCTACAATCGAGGATCGCGACCCCGGCCTCACGTAACCCTCATGGATATCGAATACCTCGTTCAAATCGCGCAAGGCCTGCAAATCGGCAACATCCGCCGCCACATCTTCCTTTGCTGCGACCAGACCAAGCCCAAGTGCGCACCGAAAGAAGTGGGCCTCGAATCCTGGGAATATCTGAAACGCCGTCTGGCGGAACTGGGCCTGCTGGCGGGCGACCATTGTGTTTACCGCACCAAGGCGAATTGCCTGCGCATCTGCGAGCAAGGTCCCATCGCAGTGGTGTATCCGGAAGGAATCTGGTATCACTCGGCTACGCCGGAAGTGATCGAGCGGATCATCCAGGAACACCTGATCGCCGGGCAGCCCGTCGCGGACTACATGTTCGCGCGCTCAAACACTACGAAGTACTGATAAGGCAGCAAATCGAAGCTCTTGGTCTTGCGGAAGCCCGCCGCCTTCATCTCGGCAAGCAGCTCCTCTTCGGAAATCTTCATGCTCTCGGGCGGCCCCAATGGCAACGGCTTCTTGTAGAACTCGATGACCACGATGCGTCCGCCCGGCTTCAGCGCTCTCGCCAGCTTGGGATAGTAGGCCGCGCGACCATCGATGTGATGCAGCACGTCGCAGAAGAAGATGGTGTCCACGGAAGCTGCCGGCAGCTTCGGATCGTCCGGCGCAGCCAGCACCGCTTCCACGTTCTTCGGCGCATTTTTCATGGCAAGTTCCAGCAGTTTCGCGTCGATGTCCACGGCGTAGACCTTTCCCGCATGCATGGCGAACCGCCGTGTGAAGTATCCGCTGCCCGCGCCGATGTCCGCCACCGTCTCGGTGGGTTTCAGGTCCAGCGCCATCACCACTTCGTGCGGCTTCTGCCAGGAGTCCCGCTGCGGGTCTTCCAAGACCTGGGCGTATTCGTCGGAACCCGGCGGGTGGTGCTGGTGCGCTACCTGTGCCACGCCGGCCACGGCGACTGCCACAATAAGCAAGATTCTCTTCATCAATTCACTCCTCCCCTGTTTCTTCCGGCGGCTCGAACCCATCCAGCAGATCCGGATCGCGCGCGAACTTCTTCAGCACCGCAACCGCCGTCGCCGATCGAAATCCCGCCCGTATCAGTCTGCGATAGGCCGAGGCCATGNNCCGATCGAAACCCCGCCCGCACCAGCCTGCGATACGCCGACGCCATCTGCTTCTCGTCCTGAAAGAGATTCTCCTTGGATGCCATGCGAAACTTGCGCCGGACGAAGTCTTCCGCCAGAGCCTGCTCGTTGACATCCTCATATACTTTCCCGACGCTTTGTTGCGCCACCGCCGCCGCCACCCGCCGCCGCGACAAATCCGCCAGCACGCGCGTTTTGCCCAAACCTTCGTTTTCCAGGCGCGCCGCGGCAAAGCTCTCCGCGAACTTCCGATCGTTGAGGTAGCCGTATTCGTTAAGGCGCGCGATGGTGGGGTCCACGTCGGCGGCGCGCTCGGCCTTGCCACGCAGCTTCTGGCGCAGATCGCCCGTCGAGTGCGCCCGGCCGGCCAGCACTCTCAGTGCGTATTCCCACAGCGCGGCAGCATCCAGACGAGGGCGTTTTCGCTCTTTCATACCGCGGGCTTTCTAATGGTATAGAAGTGTACCATGCCTCCGGGCGACGCAAGGTATACTAGAGGCTGTAAAGGGAGGAATGAGATGGATAAGAGTGGATTCTCCAGTTTCTTGCTGGGCCTCGGTGTAGGCATCGGTATCGGTATGCTGTTCGCCCCAAAGTCCGGCGCGGACACACGGCAGCTCATAAAGGATAAGACCGGCGAGGGCGCCGATTTTATCAAGCAGCAAGGCACGGACCTGCGGGATTCGGCCAGCGATCTGCTGGCCAAGGGCAAGGAGACATTGAACCGTCAGAAGGAAACCATCGCCGACGCCATGGAAGCCGGCAAACGCGCCTACCACGATGCGGTGAACCAACCGCCGCAGCCCACCGCGGAAGGAACGGCTCACTAACTCCAATGCCAGGGAGGGTTCTCCATGCCTGAAGACGTCTTCCGGTGGGTGATCGCGGTGGCCGTGCTCCTGGCCTGTGTCGCCACTGTGTGGCAGGCTGTCATTTTGGCGGCCATTTACCGCGCCGGAAAGGAAGCCCAAAAAGCCGGCAAGGAGGCGCAGCACAGGCTAGGGCCGCTGGTGGACCGTTTCGAGGCCCTCATAACGACCAGCAGCAAGATTCTGGAGGAGAACCGCCCCCGCATTGCCGATATCACGGCGGAGACTTTGGTCATCGCCAAGACCGCCCGCCAGCAGGCAGAGCGCATCGGCGAGTTGATCGACGACGCCAACGGGCGCGCCAAAGCCCGGATTGCGCAGATCGATCGGACCGTGGATCACACCGTGGAGCAGGTGGAACACGCCGGCGAGGCCGTCAAGAGCGCTGTGCTGAAGCCTGTTAAGGAGGTCAACGGCATCGTCGCCGGCGTCAAGGCAGCCTTGAATACCTATGCGCAAGGCGGCAACCGGAATTCTCCGGAAAACGCCACGCAGGACGAAGAGATGTTTATCTGATGGTGAGACAGGCTTCAGCCTGTCTGGCAGGCGGTTTCGCCTGCCTACGCGGCTTTCTGGATTTTACCCGAGCGAATGCAGGACGTGCACACGCGCATACGCTTGGTAGCGCCGTTGATCGCTGCGTGGACCGTCTGCAAATTCAAATTCCAGCGGCGCTTGCTGACGTTATGGGCGTGGCTGACGCGGTTGCCAAACTGCGGGCCGCGCCCGCACACATCGCAAATTCGTGCCATGTTACAAGATTCTCCTCAAGACTGCGAAACTAGTATTCTATCAGCGTGGGAGGCCCCTCCGCAACTCAACACACTTCGCGCGACAATGGTACGGAGTTCTCCGCTATCGCATGCCTGACGCGACGCCATCCGAAGACAAGCCCAAGCCAGCGGCCAGTTCCGGCACGCTGGGTGTCTTGCGCGTTTTTGGCGTGCCGGTGCGGTTCCACTTCACGTTTGTCCTGCTGCTGATCTTTCTGCTTTTCATCGGCATCGGCGAGCGGCAGTCGGGGGCCATGACCGCGCTGTATGTGCTGGCGCTGTTCGCCTCGGTTTTGCTGCACGAACTGGGGCACACCCTGGTGGCGCGCCAATATGGTATCCGCACCACTGAGATCGTCATGTACCCGATCGGCGGCGTATCGCGTCCGGAGCGCATACCGAAAGGGCGGGAAGAATTCTGGATCGCCATCAGCGGACCGCTGGTGAATGGGTTGATCGCCGCGGGCCTGTTCGCCTGGCTGGCTACGCAGCACCAGTTCGTGCCCGTTGAGCTGCTGCGGGATCCAACCGACGCCAACTTGGTGCAGCGCATCGCCACCGGTAATTTCCTGCTGTTCGTTTTCAATCTGCTGCCGGCCTATCCGATGGATGGCGGCCGGGTGCTGCGGTCGGTGCTGATGCTGTTCAAGCCGGAGGAGGAAGCCACGCGCATCGCGGCCAGCGCCGGGCAGGCCCTGGCGGCGATGTTGGGTTTGTACGGCCTGCTGTCGTCCAATTTCATCGTGATCTTCGTGGCGATGTTCATCTATATCGGCGCTTCGCAGGAAGGCGCCGCGGTGCGCGGCCGCCTGCTGACCACGGGCGTTCCGGTGCGCGCCGCCATGATCACGGACTTTCGCACGCTCACGCACGGAGAGAGCATCCGGGACGCCGGCAATCTGCTGCTGGCCACTTCGCAGCACGATTTTCCGGTGATGCATGGCGATCAGGTGCTGGGGCTGCTCATGCGCGCGGCGCTGGTGCGCGCCATGCTGACCGACGGCCCGGATGCTTACGTGGCGTCCGCCATGGACCGCAATCCGCACCGCGTCTCGCCGGATTCGCCGCTCTCTGAGGTGCTGCAGGATTTGTCGGGCACGCGGGCGTGCGCGCTGGTGATGGATGGGGACAAGCTGCTGGGCCTGCTCACGTCGGAAAACGTTTCGTCCTTCATCCTGCTGCGCCAGGTGGCCATGCAGCAGCAGGCCAGGGCGCAATCGCGGTGACGGGCGCATCACAGGCTGAAGCCTGTGCCACCACGCACCAGGTGGTGCTGGTGGGCGCGGGATTCGGCGGCTTGTACGCGGCCCAGGCGCTGAAGCGCGCGCCCGTAGATCTGACGGTGATCGACCGGCGCAACTTTCATTTGTTCCAGCCGCTGTTATATCAAGTGGCCACCGGCGGCCTGTCGCCCGGCGAAATCGCTTCGCCGGTGCGCCACGTGCTAAGCCGGCAGCGCAACGCGCGCGTGTGGATGGCCGAGGTGCGAGACATCGACGTGGAACGCCGCCGCGTGTGTCTGGACGATGGAGAGGCGCCATACGACACGCTGATTCTGGCCACCGGCTCGCATCATCATTATTTCGGTCACCACGATTGGGCGCCGCTGGCGCCGGGACTCAAGACCATCGAAGACGCCACGGAGATCCGCCGCCGCATTCTGCTGGCGTTCGAATGCGCCGAGCGCGAGCCGGACACCGCGGAACGCCGCGCGTGGCTGACGTTCGCGATTGTAGGCGCGGGTCCCACAGGCGTGGAACTGGCGGGCGCGCTGGGGGAGATCGCCAACGATACGCTGCGGCACGACTTTCGCAGCATCAACCCGGCGGAGGCCACCATCCTGCTGGTGGAGGGCGCGGATCGCGTGCTGCCATCCTTCCCGCCGGACCTGTCGGCAGCCGCCGAGCGCGCCCTGTCGGACCTGGGAGTGCGCGCGCGGACCCGCTCCACGGTGACCGGTTTGGATCGCGCGGGCGTCACGGTTCGTACGGGAGACTCGGTGGAGCGCATACCGGCGAAGACCGTGCTGTGGGCGGCGGGCGTCGAGGCTTCGGAATTGGGGACGATCGTCTCCCAGCGCACCGGCGCGCCGCTCGACGGGGCCGGCCGCGTGATTGTCGAGCCGGATCTTACCGTGCCGGGCCATCCCGAGATCTTCGTCATCGGCGACCTGGCCCACTTCAGCCATCAGACCGGTCAACCGCTACCCGGCGTGGCGCCGGTGGCCATGGCGCAGGGCCGCTACGTGGCGCGCGCGATCCGGGCCCGCCTGCGCGGAGAAACGGCGCCGCCGTTCCATTATTTCGATAAGGGTACGCTGGCGACGATCGGACGCAACAAGGCCGTGGCGGCGTTTGGCCGGCTGCATATCTCCGGACCCATCGCGTGGTTCGCGTGGTTATTCGTGCACCTGATGTATCTGGTGGAATTCGACAACCGGCTGTTGGTGCTGATCGAGTGGATCTACGACTACATTACGCGCAATCGCGGCGCGCGGTTGATTACCGGCGGTCGATAGCGGCGCCAGCGCCACAACCTCGGTCCCGCCGCCGCGGCGCGAGCGGATGGATAGCGACCCTTTGACGGCCCGCAGGCGTTCCCGCATGGCCAGGATACCCAAGCCCGATCCAGGCGCAACTGCCGCAGGATCGAAGCCTGCGCCATCGTCGCGGATGGTCAGCCGGATGCCCTTCGCGGTCCGGCTCAGCGTCACCCAAGCTTGATTCGCGTGCGCGTGCCTTGCGACGTTAGCGAGGGCCTCTTCGGCGATGCGATACAAGATGTAAGTGGTATGCAAGGGCAGGCGCGTGGAGATGCCACGGTGGACGTGATTGACCGGAATGCCTTGCTTGCGGGTGAATTCCGCGCAGTAGTCGCGCAGGGCCACGGCCAAACCAAGGTGGTCCAGCATGGCCGGATGCAAACTGCCGGCGAGATCGTGAAGGTAGTGGCCCAGGCTGGCTATGCACTCCTGAAGGGCATGCGATTGCCCAGGGGCGGCCGCGGGGGCGGCCAGGTGTGCCACTTGCAGACTCATGGCCGCCAGAGTTTGGGTCAGGTTGCCGTTCAGTTGCGCGGCCACCCGCCGGCGTTCCTCTTCCTGCTTGCGGAACAAGCGGGCCGCCAAGGCCTCCAACTCCTCGCGGTTGCGCACCAAGGCATCCTGCTTCGCCAGCAGGGTCTTCTCGGCCATTTTTTGATGCGTGATATCGCGGGAATTCAGAATGATTCCGCCCTCCGGATTGAAGAGGAGTTTCCGGGCGATGCTTTCCAGCATTCGCCAGGAGCCGTTCCTGTTGCGGAAACGGTATTCGCACCTGTGTTTGAGATGCGGGTAGCGCAGGCAGTCGCGCAGGAGTCCGCGGACTGTGTCTGAATCGTCCGGGTGCACGAACTCGAAGATCGGATGGCCCACCAGTTCCTCGGGCCGGATCCCCAGAACGCCCTCCGATGCGGGACTCTGGTATCGAATGTTTCCGTCGGCCGCCAGCACGGTGGCGGCGTCCACCGGATTCTCCAATAGAGCGCTGTAGTGCGCTTGTGTGCGGCGGAGTTTCTCCGCGAGCAGTACCTGGCTGGTAATCTCGGAATGCAAGATGATGGCGCCACCGTGGGGCCGGCGCAGCGGCCGGGCGATGAGCCGGAACCATGCTTTCCGGGAAGGCGACGGGCAGGGGTAATCTAAAGTGAAATGGGGAGCCGCGCCGCGCAACACGGTCTCGATCCCCATGGCTGCGTCCAAACCGCGCTCCGAGAACGGGCCCGTGGCAATCCGGCAGACTCGCAGGTAGTTGACGCGCAGCCCGCAACGGTCCGGGCTGGCGCCGTTTTCGCGGGCGGACTGGCTCCAGGCCTGGTTAGTCAGGACGATCGAGCCGTCACGATCCAGCACGCAGATCCGTTCGCGAAGCGAGTCGAACGCAATCTGAACGAGTTCGTCAGGCTGGACGACTTGACTTAAGGCGTACATGGGGACAAGCCGGGATCAATCGGCGGCTCTTGAATTCTCCCTTCGGCCCCTTCAGGCGCGCAGCCGCTGTTGGCATTCTGCGCGCAGGGCCCGCAGCCAGTCCTCTTGGGGCGATCCGTTTTGAAAACCTCGTGCGAGCCAGAGCCTATATGCCGCTGCGGCTATTTCCCGCTGCTTGGCCGGCGCGATATTGCGCGGCCCTAATGGATCACAGACCCTTGTGCTGTTGCGTATTGCTTTAGCCATGATAATCCCCTCCTGCCGGTTGAAATGATGGAAAATACAACGGGCCGCAACTCCAGAACAAATAACAAGTTTATGTAGCAGAGCCTATCACAATTTCTCACAGTTTTACAATAATTCGGTCAAACTTGCTTACACCGCGCCTGGCTTGAGCATACTGTGTGGCAAAAATCCACAGTCGGGCTTGGGGATCTCAGCTTCGGTAAGGTTAGTTAGTCCCTTAAGGGCGAAGTCCGACGAAATAATTGTCGATGTTCACGCGGCCAGTCCCAACTCCTGAAAAACACCTTGCATGGCCAAGCGGATTGTGTCGTAGTGCGTATCGAGCGGTCGGGGGTTCAGCGCGCCGCGTGACGGCCGTAGTTCCTGCGTGGCGGCCAGCAAGGGCTTGATCGCTTTGTCTCTGAGAACCACCAGCGCGGTCATCGCTTTCAGCCCCTTCGGCATCGATTCATACCTGCGCGTCTGCCCGATCCGCCGGACGATCTGCTTGCCCCGGAGTTTCTTGAGGTCATAGGCGGCGCGGCGGGCGCCATACTCGGATTCGATTTGGTTGCTGAGCATCTGGACCTGACGGGCCAACTCGGAAGCTGTGAAGCCACCGGGAGATGGTGACAGAGCAATGATTGCTTCGGCTACCCAGCGCATCCGCGGCTTATTGAGATCGATCCCACCTGACCTTCGTTTTACCGACCTGCGCTGGAGCCGGGAGTTGCTCCAGCATTTCATCGGCGATGAAGCGCTGATCGATGCAGCTCAGCGCATCCATGGATCGCTCCAGAATGCTCTTCGCGTGCGCAATGATCTCAGGAAATTTCTCCAGCGAACGTCCACACCGGAGTACCTCCGTAGTGTGGAATATGGGATTTATGGGATTTTCGGCCCGCTTGTCCGCTGTCACTCTTCGGAGCGTGAACGTCCCCCCATCTTCGCCCTCGTACGTACTGGGATCATCCGCTAAGCACACGTTCAAGGTAATGACATAATGTACCGCGTGTCACTCGGGTAGCAGTCCCCACAATTCGCGGGAGCGCCCACGCCGTAAACCGTTGCCCTCACCGGTGGGCGCCCAGGTCGAAGCGGCGCACGATTTCCTTGTACGCCGGATCGTTCCGCACGCAGTCGATAGCCTCGTCCACCCGCAGCGAAGCCACGGCCGGCTCCATACGTTCCAGAGACGTTCGCAAGTAGCTCAACGTCTCGGCCTTCTGGTCCAAACGGCCGTACGTCTCAGCCAGAACGTAGGCCGGCAACTGGTCCTTGGCGTAGAACTGTTGTTCCGCGGCCAGGATGCTTTCGAGCATCGGCCGCCCGCCGCCCGCGGCGAAGCCTTTTTCGCCGGCGGCCACGATAGCCAGCCCCTGGTTGTCTTGTGTGAGCGTGGCCGCTTCCCGGGTTTCGGCCAGATACGCCGGATAGTCCTTCATGGCAAGATGAATTTCGGCCAGATAGTTATGCGTGCTGGAAAACTTCGGCTCCTGGGCCTCGATCTGCTTGAGCAACGTCAGGGCTTCGCCCATGCGGCGCATGCGAAACAGCAGCAGCCCCTTGTCCGCCAGGATGGCATTGGAGGTGGGGTCCAGCTTGCGGGCTATCTCGATCTCATCGAGAGCTTCCGGCAGGCGGTCCATGGCCATCAGGAAGGTGGCCCGCCAGTGGTGTGCCAGCACGTAGTTCGGGTTGAGTTCGATGGCGCGCTTGAACTCGCGCTCTGCCAGAGCCGCGTCCCAGTTCCAATAGAACGAGGCAAATGCGAGTGAATTGTGGGCTTCCGCCGAGGTGTCGTCTAGTTGGACCGCCTTGCGTGCCGCATCCAGCGCCTTGGGATAGGCGTCGTTGGCTGGCATGGCCGAAAACTCCCGCAGCAGGTTGTAACAATCCGCCAGCCCCACATACGCACGCGCATAGTTGGGGTCCCGCACGATCGCCTGCGCGAAATAATCCACTGCCGTGCGCAGGCTTTCCGGCGTTCGCTTGTTCCAATAGAACCGGCCTTGCAGGTACAGATCCTCGGCGCCTATATTGGCCGGCCGTATCCCGGAAGCGGACTGGTGGCTTCTATCCGACTCGTGGCGTCTATTAAGCAGCAGAACCAGGGCGACCAGACAGAGGAACAAAGCGGGAACCGCCAGCCACCAAACGGAACGCCGCGGCCGGACAACCTGGGGAAGCTGTGGTGCGGGCGGATCGGGCGCCTGCGGAGCTTCCTCGCTGGCCGCTTGGTCGGGCCCGCCGGCCTCCAACCATCGGCTCAGTTCGGCGGTATAAGCGGATACCCGCCCCCGTCCGCTGCCGGGCATCCGATGGACTGGCAAGCCGCGCTCGGTCTCCCAGCGCTTGACAGTCCGTTCGCCGCAATCCAGAAACGCGGCTATTTCCTTCCAGGAATCCAACCGCCGATTGGCCTCCGGACGGCGGTTGATGGGCCGCGGGTAACGATTTGGTTCCATAGGCCTGAAATGGCCCGTCATGACCCCTGATGACACTTTGCCCGAGGGGTCTGTGACCTCATTATAGACGATGAAGGCGGCGGATCTGGGTTGAAGAGTACCGTTACTACCGCTGCCGGAGCCATGCTGCCAAGGAGGCAATCCTAATGAAGACGTTTCGGGTTATCACTCGCATCGCCGCTGTAACCGCGGTGCTATTCCCCTTATGCACATCAAACCTGCGCGCTGCGAGCGCCGCGACCGGCACGCCGGATCCGGCGGCCCGCACCCGCATCGACAGTTCCTATGGAAAGCTTCCCTTGCAGTTTGAAGCCAACCAGGGCCAGCAACCCGCGCAGGTGAAATTCCTGTCGCGTGGCAAGGACTACACCGTCTTCCTCACCCCGGATGGAGCGGTCCTGTCGCTGCGGAAAGTGCGGAATCAGATCCGCATCGATAAGCCCGGGCCGCCGGTCCGCGAGCCCAAGCTGGAAGCCGCCGCCGACCTGCGCCTGCGGCTCGAAGGCGGCAATCCCGCCGTCAAGCTTACCGGCGCCGGCCCCTTGCCGGGCACCGTCAACTACTTCGTCGGCAAAGACCCCGCCAAGTGGCGCAGCAACGTCACGACGTATTCCACAGTCCGGTACGAGCAGGTTTACCCCGGCATCGACTTGGTCTTCTACGGCAACCAGCGGCAGCTTGAATACGATTTCGTGCTCGCGCCGGGATCCACCCCGGATGCCATCCGGCTGTCTGTGGAGGGCGCCGAACGCACCGCTGTCGATCCTGCTACCGGCGATTTGGTGTTGCAGGCAGCCGGCGAGGAGATTCGTTTCCACAAGCCGGTGGTCTACCAGCCCGAGGCTAAGGACGCCCAGCGCCAGGAAGTGGATGGCCGCTTCCATGTCAGCAAGAACCAGGTCACCTTTGAGGTGGCATCTTACGACCACGCTCGCGCGCTGGTGGTCGACCCGGTGTTGGCCTACTCCACCTTCCTCGGCGGCTCCAGTGAAGACTATGCCACAGCGGTCGCCGTCGACAAATCCGGGAACGCCTACGTTTCTGGATACACGTGCTCCCCGAATTTCCCCACCACCCCCGGATCATACCGTCCCACGCAGCCGGTTCACGGCTCTGGGACAGGCTGCAACGGCGTTCTAAACAACTCCGGCTCGGATGTTTTCGTCGCGAAATTGAACCCCGCGGGCACCGCCCTGATCTATTCCACCTACTTGGGCGGCAGCTATTACGATGATCCCACCAGCATCGCAGTGGACTCTGCCGGCGATGCGTATGTGGCGGGAATTACCACATCTCCCGATTTTCCAGTCACAAACGGTTCGGTTTGCGCGCCCGTGAATGTCAACACCGGCAACTGCGTCTTCGCTGTCGAATCTACCTGCTCGCCGATCGCTAACGACTTCAACGGTTTCATCACGAAGTTCAATCCCGCGGGTTCGGCCCTGCTCTGGTCGACTTTCATCGGAGGCACCGGACAAGACTGGATCTCAGCCATGGCCCTCGACAGCAGCGGTGATGTGTACGTCGCCGCCAACACGAATTCCGTAGCGGGTGTGGACGTCTTTTGCGCCGGCAACCCCGAAGTGAACTACACCTGGCCCACGACCGCTGGCGCTTACGAGACAGTCGAGCCCGCCACCGGCTGGCAAACGAACCCGCACCAGGCGTTCACCAAGTTCAGCGCCGACGGTTCCACCATACTGTACTCCACATTTTTCGGCCCCGCGTCCAACCCAAACGTGTCGACAGGTGGTTGGGCGTACTTCACGTCAATCGCCGTAGACAGCGCCGGCAAGGCTTATATCGGCGGCGAAACCACGGCGTCCACGTTCCCCACCACCCCCGGGGCCTATCAAACCGTCTGCGCCGCCTGCCTGAATCAAAACAACCAGGACGGGTTCATCGTGGCCTTCGATCCCAGCCAGAGCGGGTCAGCGTCGCTGCTGTTCTCCACATTCCTGGGCGGCAACGGAAACAGCCCTGCCGGGACCGGATGCCCCTATCCGGACGGCGTGTATGCGATCGCCCTGGATCGCTCCGACGACATCTATGTTACCGGGTCGGCGTGCTCCGTGGACTTCCCGACCACCGCCGGTGCCTATCAGAGGACTGACCCGAAGCCTACGGGAGATTGCAACACCTCAAATGCCTTTCTGGCCAAGCTGAATTCGACCGGTTCCACGCTTGAACACTCCACTTTCCTGAACGGCCCGAGCTGCTACGGCCGGGCAGCCGGTTATGGTGTGAGCGTGGATTCCGCCGGCAACGCGTATGTCGCCGGATTTACGAACGACGCCGCATTTCCAACCGTGAATCCGTTGCAGGCTCCCGGCAACGGCGGCGTTTTTGTTGCCGAGTTCAACAAGACGGCCTCGCAGTTGCTCTTCTCGACGACGCTGGGCTTTGGCGGCACCGACACAGGCTACGGAATTCACGCCGATAACTATGGAAACATCTACGTGGCCGGTATAACGAGCGGCACATTGTTTCCGACTACCACGGGCGCCGTGCAGACCACTTATGGCGGCGACTTCGATGACGCTTTCGTTACCCGCATCGCGCTCACCCAGGCCGACCTGTCGGTGACCAACGGCGCGCCCACAACCGTTCTCACCGGGACGAATCTGACTTACACCATCGTCGTCACCAACAAGGGGCCGAATACGGCATACGTGGTCACGCTCGGCGACAGCGTACCCACCGGGACCACGTTCGTGAGCGCCGGTACCACTGCCGGCTCGTGCAAGACGCCGGCTGTAGGGGCCGCCAGCGGCAGGGTGACCTGTACGGCGCCGTCGCTCGGTAACGGCATTGGGTTTACCGTGAGCATGGTGGTCAAAGTGACCGCCAAATCCGGCAGAACTCTGACTGATGCAGCCAGCGTCAGTTCACTGGTCTCCGACCCCACGACCACGAACAACTCGGCCAGGGCCACCACCAAGGTGAACTGAGCGGGTGGGACAGGCCTCCGGGCCTGGCCTCCGGGCCTGTCCACTTACTTCAGCCGGCCGGAGGCCGGCTCTGGAGATTGGCCCT
>PKYZ01000096.1 GCA_003132865.1 Bryobacterales bacterium | reverse complement strand
ACCCGATCTCGGCTATCGTGGAACGGTTCGGACGCCTCGGCATCCTTGACGAGCGGTTGCTGCGGTACTGGGGCGGATGGCGCCCGGAGCCGCCACAGCCGGATGACCCTCGGGTAATCGCGTGGGTGAAATCGTGCGAGCTGCGGCCCCTTGTGATCGTGGACTCCATGATCGCGTTCCACGGTGGGGATGAGAACGACGCCGGCGAGACGCGCGCGTTCATACAGCGTTGCAGAACCATAGCCGACCTGGGCGGCAAGGCTGCGGTAATCCACCACGACGGGAAGTCGGATACCGCGAAGGACTATCGCGGATCGAGCGATTTCAAGGCCGCTGTGGATGCCGCTTTCCATGTGTCAAACTCAGGCCCGGATGGACGGCTCGGGATAATCCGGCTGCGCTGCTTCAAGTCCCGCTTTGGATTCGCTGGCGAAATCCTTTACCACTACCGAGGCGGCCGGTTTGAACGGGATCTGGATGCGACCGCGCCCTCGCGGACGGTTGCCGATCAGTTGGCGAGCCTCTTGCGGACGAATCCCGGCGCCACGGTCGTAGAGTTTGAGCGCCTCGCTGTCGATTGCGACCTTGGGCGCGCTCGTGCAAGGACGTTTCTCACCGATGGTGTTCTCTCAGGTGCGATCAGGCGCGAAAAAGGCGCCGGGCGCGTGATGCGGCATTTCCTCGCCGGCGAGGCAAATGGATAGCTCGCCGTTCTGGTCTGCCGGGCAATATGCCGCCACGCCACCCTTAAAGGGGTGGCGCGGGTGGCAGATCGACATATTTGCCGAACTGCCGAGTCTGCCGCGGGGTACCGGCGGATCGGCAGATCCAACTGAGTCAATCGGATACAGACAAATTCGCTGAATTGATCTGCCGCTAGTTTTGATCTGCCGATGGGCTGCTGAAGGAGTGTCGCCCGGCAGATCAAAACCGCACACTGAAAAGGCCCGCGCTGGAAACCCCAAAGAAAACGCCCAAAACGGCCTCTTGAAAACAGAGCTATCGCTCTCTCAGTCCCGTTTCGGTCCCGTCTCGAACCGAGCGAAAGCTATAGTTTCAGCAGCATCGAACTGGTGCGCTTCAAGGCGATTTCTTCTCCGACAATTCTTTGTGGAGGCTTTATGGGACGGCGCAACGGTCCCTCATCCACCCGCTCGTTCCGCCACGCCGCACTGGGCACTGGCCTTCACTCGCTTCGGTCTGGCATTTTTTTGCTTGACACTGCGGGCAGTCTGCGATTAATATTCGGTTAGTGGGCGCGAGCGGCTTCGCCGTGCGCTTCCACGTCTAAGCGCACTGAGTTAGTTTCTCCTACCGCGGCGACGAGTTGCAGGGGGATCGCCTATCGGAGAAGGTCGTGTGGCAACTCCTGCGGCCATACGCGGCGGCCGTCGGCGTACCTGGCATCGCGCCCCATGATCTGAGGCGCACGACGGCGAAGCTGTGCCGCGCGGCCGGCGGCGAACTTGAGCAAATTCAACTGCTTCTTGGCCACGCGAGTGTCCAGACGACCGAGCGGTATCTCGGTACGAAACAGGATCTGGTTCATGCGCCGAACGACGGGATCAAACTGAGGGTGGCGGTGTAGCGGCATCTTGCTCTGCTGACCTCGACATGCTGGGCGCGTAGCCAATCGCATTCCCGCCTGCCGGATTTCTGACACCCGCAGGTTCAATTGGGTGTTGATTTAATCCGCGCTCGTCGCTGACCTCCTTCTCCGTACGTTGCTGCAAGGGCATCGGGCAGTTCGCGCATGTTCTCGTATCCGGGACGATCCGCAAATGCGCCGAGATCGAAGTGGAGGCAGATTTCGATGTCCCGCTGCGAAAGGTGGTTGCCATGAATGAGGACTTCACGGATCTGATCGGCTGGATCGGGATATTCGCGTTCGTCGGGATCGTGGTTCTGGACCAGAAACTCGTCGTAGCAGTGCTCGATGACCGGCTTGGAGTGTCTTTGGATCTCGTCTACAACGCGGAGAATCTCGGTGATCTTGCCGTCGAGCGCTGCCTCGGTGCTGTAGAAAATGTGACCGTTGGGGTGGGCGACATCGTTGCGGTCGTCCACGAGCTTGGCGTAGGTGCCGATCTCGACGTTGTCGCAGGCGATGAGTTTCAGGAAGCGCAGCATGGTGCGCTCAGGAACGATGCTGAACGCGAAAGGGGAGGTGGCGTCCAGTAAAGTCTTCTCGTCTCTTGGAAAGCCAATGAGGCCTTTTTTGAAATCCCCTAGCTCCGTCTGCTTAATCTGCCAGATGTTGAAATAGATGAAGCTCATGGCGAGCATATGATAGGCGAGAAAGGCGAACTGGTATTTTCCGTGGGTGTAGTTCGTTTCGAAGGCATCCCACAGGAATTCGATGTATTCCTGCTCCTTCGGGGTCTTGAAGGAGAGCGGGAGGTAGTTGGTGAGTTCGGCGGCTTCTTCCATGGCTCACGCCTCCGGGGTGGCGGCCTCTTCTTGCCCCCAGACGCGGGCGAGGGTGGCTTGGATCTTCTTCTCGAAGCGGGAAATGAGTTCGCGATTGGCGGCGACCAGCGCTTGCTCGGCTTCGATCTCGGCGACAATGGCCTGCTGCGTGGCGCGGGGGGGAAGGGGAATTTCCAGTTCGTTGAGAATGACCTGGGATAGATTACGGATGTTCGCACCTCGGCCAACCGTTTTGATCATCTCCGCAAAGTCCCGTGATTTGAAGAAGTGGGCGTAGAAGAGCGGCAATGCCCGTTCATCTTCAATTCGTGCACGAATCGTGAGACCCGAGAACGTAGTCGGTTCGAGCGGCGGTGGAACGATCAGAGACCGGCCAACGAGTTCAGGATTGCCGTTGGAACGAACGAAAAGAATGTCCCCGTCTTTGACTAGGTAGTCATCTGCGAGCGGGGTGTCCAAGTGGACTTCCTCAAGGTCCGCCAACGGAGCGTAGAGATTGTTTTGAAAATCACTCATACCGATGATTTTCACGGTGTAGCCTTCGGAGCCTCTGTTGAAGTTCAGACCGTTCTTGAAGGAACAGATTTCGCCTAGCTCAATAACCGGCCAGTCTGCGTGAATCGGGATGTGGGGGGGGTAGTTGTCGAGCACGGCACGGGCGCCGTTGATGATTTTCAGGTAGGCCTCGATCTCAGCTACGATCTCCTTCTGGAACTCCAGCGGCGGCAGGGGGATCTTGATTTCGATGAGTGCGTTGCCGTTGAACTGTGGTTGTCCGCCACCCGTCGCTAGAATTCGCGCCTGCTCCCAATACTTTTCCGATTGAGCGAACGACCAATAGAACTCTGGTAGAAGCCTATCCTGTGGGAATCTGAGGCGAATCAGATAGGACGCGAAGACTGCCGGATACTCTTCGTCGAACAGCATCGTCTTCCCGAAGGTCGCGCCAGTCCTAGCGACGAGAAGGTCGCCTTTCTTCAGCAGATACGGCTCGGATTCGCGAGTAAGCCTGATGAACTTGGGTTCGTCTTTTCTGATAGGGAATGCCCGGTAGATCGTA
>PKYZ01000726.1 GCA_003132865.1 Bryobacterales bacterium | reverse complement strand
CGACGAGCTAGTGAAGATCCGCGAGCCGCGGTCGCGCAGTTGGCTAGCCATCAGCTCTAGGTACCGCGTCCGCGCCAAGTGGTTGAGGTGCGTCGCAGCGCAGCCATGCTGGGTGGTTGTACTCGAGGCCAAATCCCGGGTGGGAGCGCGCAAGTCTCCGCGCCGCGGCAGGTGCTGATGATGGAGCGCGTTAAGCCGTTAGCCCGGCTTCAGCCACCAGATCCGGCAACTCCTTCGCGTACCACTCGCGGTCTTCAGGGTCCATCGACGGCCACCGCGCCCGAATATCGGCCACGGCTTCCCTGTTTTGCCGCTCCATCTGCTCCTGGTATGCGCGCTCATCCTGAAGGCGCAACTCCTCTTGAGCCAACCAAGCGTCACCGACATCCTCAGCTAGGTCTTTCACGAGGCCCATTGACGTGATGATTACGAACCGTAGGGTGATCCGATGGTCGAGATGCACCAGCGGGGCGCCGCGCATTTCCTCGACGATTTCCCGGCACAGCTTGGGCCTGGGTTCATCATGGAGCCTTCGGCCTAGCCGACGCCGCAGCAATTCGAGAACGTTTTCGGTTGTGGCCTGCCCGCTTGTGTTGCCCGGGGCCGAAGGTGCGAGCACTGGTCGGTCGGTCGGTCGCTCTACCGACCTACCTACAGTGTTGCAGGGTACACCTCTCTTAGTCTCTTCAATAAGGATAGACGCCTCCGAACGAATAACTTCCAGCCCTTCATTTCGCTGGTTTTGAATTACCCGTTGCGCTTTCTTATAATCCATCTGGATGGCCCCCACTCGGTCCAGGAGGGATTTCCGAACCACCTCGTCTGGTACCTTCGCCAGCAGATCCCGGATATCCTGGAGGAGCGTCTTCTTGTAGATGGTCTCCACGGCCTTCTTGCGCTCCGTGTCCGTCAGCTTCGGGCTCGGATTCGGGCACGTGGCCGGCGGCTTGAAGAGGCGCTCGTCCACGCGGATGGATTTCAAGTCTTCAAGGCGTTTGTGGGTGGCATGGACGTTCTGCTTGCGCATCCCCAGGATGCGCATGACGTCGGCTTCGCGCAGCGCGACGGGCTCGCCGTCTTCGTCGAGGATAACCGTGTCGTCGCCCCAATCCTGGTGCAGCCGGAGCCCGCGCATCCGCGCCTGCTCCGCAGTAAATCCCATATTGCCAATAGTTTGCACAGCATACTCGCTTAGGATAGGGAAGCATAGCGAATATCGTACATAGGTGTGAAAGATCCGAATCGGCTCGACGTGGATTGATCGCCAGCCCTTTTCGGCGTGTCCTTCCCTGTCCCGGTGCTGCGGGGGGCAGGCGTCCATTAGTCCCTCGACGATCTCCCGCGGATACCTGGCGAAGATATCCACTTTCGTAATTTTCTTGAGCCGTTCGAGCCGGCCGGTGGCATCCAGTTCACTCCAGGCGCGGGCGCTTTCGTCCCTCATGGGAACGCAATGCGACTTGGGTAGATGATCTTCCCAGAAGTAATCCGAACAGATGACTCGTGGAAGGAACGTCTACCAGGAAGTAATCCGTATGGATGACTCTTGGAAATGACCCCTGCCAACAGCGTCCGGACCGCACAATCCGGCCGGCAGGTATCCTTGGTGTGCATATGCCAGTCTCCATACGAATAAATGCGCTTCCGGCACACTCGGGCCAAGAAGAATCCTATTGCGCGCTGGCAGGGAAGATTGGCAAAATGGAAGGTAGCCTCACTTTTCTCAGCGCGAGATGACTTGTGGCTGCGCTTCGAATCTTGGCCGACGAGAACGCAGCTACAAAGTCATAAAGCAGGCGGCGCCCTTCCGCTGCCCCTCCGGGGGAGACACCGTCGCCGGCAAATTCCTGTCGCGCGATTTGAAGGGGCGTTTGCCGAAGGCAGCTCCCACCAGAGAGCTATCGACGGCCGGTTGTACTGGTAGGCCCCGTTTGCAAGGCCACGCCCGGCATTCCGAAGACAAAGACGCTTCCTGTGCCGATCAAGCCGCTCCGCGTCCAGTGGGACCGCTGGCACGCGCGGGAGGGTCCTGCACATGGCCGCCACTCGCACCGCCACGGTCGCCAGGAGCCGGGGGATCACCCGCGCGGCCGGATGCCGCCGCCGGCGGGCGTAGATCTCCGCGACGTCATGCGTGCAGGCGTGGCGCTCGATGCGGCTGCCGGGGAGCGCCACGATCCGGCGGGTACCAGAACTCGGTTGCCTTGTCGTCATCTTAGCGTCGTTGCGTAAGCGGGTTGCTCAAGGATTCTCCGCCGCCTGAACGGCTATTGATCCAGCTATGGAGATCCTCGGCTGGATATCTGACGAGGCGCCTTCCGACTTTTATATAACGCGGTCCCTGGCGACGTAGTCGCCAACCTTGAAGTGTCTTACGCTTGATCCCCGTCAGGGCTTCCACTTCTACTTCCGTGTAGGCGATTCGTTCTGAATTCATTTGTTCCTCAGGCTTTCGATGGACTACTAAGAGACAGTTTGAGGCACTACGTGGCCATGAGCAATGTGGGGAATGTGGGGAAACGTGTTTAGAATGTGGGGAAAAATGTGGGGAGTGTGGGATCCGTGCGGATCGTAAACTCAGTGACAGGTGAAAATGCGCGCACGTTCGCCGAATCTGGGCAGCGAAACTCAGCCGGTATCAGACTGCCGTCGAGGAGCGTTTGCGCCTTACGGCCCGTACCTCGGGCATTGCATCAGTGTGGGCCGTCGACGCGATTTGCTTTAGCAGATTCTTTAGCGGGGACAGCCAAAAACAAGGCGGAATCAGTAGTAATCGCGGGTAGAGCGCCCCGGTTTCAAGCCCTTGAAATTATTGGCAAACACCTGATTCCAAGCCGATTAACCGTATAGCTGTTAACCGAAGGGTTGTAGGTTCGANNACTCTACGGGATTAGCGCGGTTGCGGGCGGCTCGCCAAATTCTCCGTTCCGGAAAGTGCCTGTCTGGGCATCGGGTGCAACCGTTAGGGTTGCGACCGCACCCCGCGTTTTCTGGCCTCGAACTCTCACATTCTCTGGTTAACATGACCCAGTGGTTAACAGCAAGCACGGTTTCGGATGTCATGTAGACACGGAAGCGAGCACGGGTTCAAAGCAGCAGCACGTCGAGCCGGTGTGCGCGGACCATGTTCTCGCAGGGGGACCATTCAAAGACCGTGAAGCGCCCGT
>PKYZ01000777.1 GCA_003132865.1 Bryobacterales bacterium | reverse complement strand
AAAGGGCCAATCTCCAGCGGCGGGCTATGCCCGCCTCTGGAGTTTCATTTGGCGAGGCTGCGCACATGGTGGCACAGGCCTCAGCGTTTCACTGGGCAGATAGCCAGACATAAATAAAAGGGCGCTGTGTACCGTTAAAGGCAGGAAAGAGCGGGAAGAGTGGACGGACACCCATTTTGGGGTATGTGGGGTATAGTTGTTGAAAATGACTTTCATGGCTGTTCTTCCCGCCACCCCACTCTGGGTGGGGATTATTTTGATAGCGGCCGGTTTTGTAAGCCTCATACTGACCCGCGGATTTCGCCGCCTTCTTGCATCTATTGTGTTGGTAGCGGGGACCTTTGCTTGCTTCCATTCGCCGACCGGCGCTGAGAACGCGGTACACTCTTCCGACACGCCGACCGGCGATTCACAGGGCGCCGCCGCCCGGGACGGCAAGATCCACATCGACTCTGTGCCGGCCGGTGCGACGGTCACTTGCTGGCACGTAAGGAGGACAAATCGAAGGAAAAGGTGTTAGGAAAGACACCGCTGGTGGTCAATCCTTCCGAGTGTCCAGGGATGCGATTCTCCGTCATGATGAACATGGACTATTTTCTCAAGCAGATTGAGCCATTACAGCACTAAAGGACTGGGCTGCAAGTTTCAAATCAGGCCGCTATTATGACAATCGTCCTGGAGTAGCGCCGAAACACTATTTCAGCTTCGACACACCAGTTTCTCGTTCGCTAGAATCTGGCGATGGTGCTCTCGACAATATCGGGCCGGTCTACGACCTTAGTTCGAGGGCATCACCCAGCCGGATCTGCGCGCTCTTCATCCCTCGCGGCGTTAAACGGGAAGCTTTTTACCAACTCATGCCCCCGCCAGGCACGTTCCCGCGATTGAAAGGGACATGGCCTCAGGATCTGCGATCGCGGTACCACCTATCAGACGCGCAGGCAGACACGGCGTTAGAGTGCCTGACCCGTTGCGGCAAATACGAAGTAACTGTCAGCGATCCGTTTACGAAAGACACCGGTAGGCAGCTCTCGTTTACGGCCCAGACGGACGGATCGATCTCGATCATGACGATGGAAATTCCCCTCCTCGCTGGTCATAACGACAATCCGTGAATTTTGACAGTTCGCATAACGTGGCCCACTTCCTGACGGCGCGCTCGGGGCGGCGTAGGCTGAAACGCTGTGCGGCTGGCTCGGTCACCCGGCAAGCGCCCGGTAGACGGTCGCTCGGCTGACAGGGAGAATACCGGCGACGGATTGCGGGGCTCGGCTAGGGCTATCAGATCCAGGCATGGCCAGTCT
This sequence comes from Bryobacterales bacterium, assembly GCA_003132865.1. The sequence continues at coordinate 1,357 of PKYZ01000777.1, read as the reverse complement.
GCGGAGGACAGACCCGGAGGTCCGCACCACAACTCGTGCCGCATTCCCGCTATTTGGGAAACCAAGTGGCATTGAGGCCTCCCGGCCTGTCTACGATTCCGGCTCGGTTTCTTCCACCAGTTTCTCGATGTGAATCCGGTAAATGGCGGGCTTGCCATCCCGGTCGCTCTCAAAGAAGATCTGCTGGCTGTCGGCGGAAAAGATCGGCGCGACCATGGCCGCATTGCTGGCGCGGTGCTCGCACAGCGAGAGTTCGCGGCGCGTCAGCCGCAGCAGGATCAAGATGTAGGGCGCGGCGCGGTTCTGGCTGGCGCCCACGAAGACGGATGTATTGGTGTTGCATCCGAAATGCGCGAACTGGCTGGTGCGTGCGACCAGCTTGTCGGTGTTCTGGTCCGGCGAACATTCGCGGATGGCGTGCAACTGCGTCGGGTCGTCCGGGAAATTCAGATACAGGACGGTGCGGCCGTCCGGCGACCAGCGCGCCGGGCCGATGCGTCCGTCGGCCACCGGCAATTTGCGGTTCTGGGTGCCATCGAAGTTGACCAGCCATACGGCCTCGTCCGCCTGCCGATAGAGGATCTGCGCGCGCTTGGGCCGCGCCTGCGGGTGCGACAGTATGAACGGAGCTTCGGTGATGGTACGCGTCCCCCCTTTCTGCAGTCCAATGACACGCAGGCGGGAGGCGCCACCGCGGCTTTCGCCGGCCAGCGCGGTGCCATCTTCCCCGACGCTTGCTCCAGGGCATCGCTCCCAGCCCTCGGCCACCTCGTAGACCTGGCGCGCGCGCAGGTTGCTCAACGCAATCTGATCGAGCGCGGGGCCGTCCCAATAGCAGAAGCTGCGCTCGTCCGGCAGCATCGCGATGGAGGAAGCATCCAGATGCGCGGCTTCTGTCAACCGGCGCGACTCGCCGCTATGCAGGTCCATGCGGCAGGCTTGCGGCCCGCCTGTATCGTCGCTCGAGTAGAGCAGGAATCCACCGCGCCGGGCGAGCGTCCGGTTGTAGTAAGCGGGGAGCCAACAGGAGTGGGCCGGGTCGGTGAGCCGCAGCACTTCGAATTCAGTGGCCGGGTCGGAGTAGCGATGCCAGGCAGACGGGAGCAGTGCGCCCTTCTGCTCGGCGAATGCCCAGCGCGCGAGGCCGGAAACCAGGAAAGCGCGGCGCGTCCAGCGGCCAAAAGCGGCGGGCACAGCCCCCATAAGAAAATGGTAGCAGAGGCCGGCACGTTACCGAGCCGCGACCGTCAGGGGGGGTGCTTAAACGTTTTCGGGAATGAGGCACCCTTCACCGGGTCCTGCGCTGGGTTGCCGGCATTCCCCGGGATGCCGAGGTGCCGATTCTGCTGAACATTTC
>PKYZ01000450.1 GCA_003132865.1 Bryobacterales bacterium | reverse complement strand
TCTCGGTGGATCACGTCGCATATCGAATGCAATCACTCCGCCAAACCCGGAACAGATCGAACGGCTTTGCGCAAGTCTTTGATAATCCAGCCGATTGCGAACCGGAGGCGGAATGCGCGCCGCCTGCATCCGGCCGCCGGATTGAATCTCCAGGTGAATCCAGTAACCAAAAGGTGAATCAGCGCGAGGCACGATGCTCCTCCTGGGTGCAGACAGTTGATCCCGATATTGGCATCCCGATAGGCCCTTGTTTCATGCATGATTAGCCAGATACACTTCGGATCGATCATGAACGAGCAAGATCCTACCGAATCCCTGCCGGCTCCGGAGGGCGGCAGACACCAACTCCGACGCGGCGACAGGCTTGGCGACCGCTTCACGATCGTTCAGTTCCTGGCCCGCGGCGGCATGGGCGAAGTCTACGAGGCTGTTGACGAGCACCTCCAGGCCAAGCACATAGCGCTAAAAACCCTGCGGGCCGAGATTGCCGACGATGTCGAAATGCGTGCGCGCTTCGAGCGCGAAGTTCTGCTCGCGCGCGAAGTGAATCACCGGAACGTCTGTCCCACTTACGATCTGTTCCGTCTGGAAGGGCCGCGCGGTCCCGTACTCTGCCTGACGATGAAGCTGCTCCGCGGCGAATCGCTGGCCGCGCGCCTGCGCCGGCTGGGTCCCATGCCGCCCGAGGCCGTCCTGCCGATTGTACGTCAACTGGCAGCGGGCCTGGATGCGGCGCACGCGGCGGGCGTGATCCACCGCGACTTCAAGCCCGGTAACGTTATTCTCGAGCAGTCAGGACAGAACCCGCAAGTTTCCATCACCGACTTCGGCCTGTCGCGGCCATACGATTCGGATCACACGCTGGGCATTGGAAAAGTCGCCGGCACTCGCGGCTACATCGCGCCCGAGCTTTTCGAAGGCCGAACCGCCTCTCCAGCCAGCGACGTCTACGCCTTCGGCGTGGTCCTGCATGAGATCCTCACTGGCCGCCAGCCCGTGACAAAACCAGGCTCCCGCGATTTTGTGAAGCCGAGCGGCCTGGGGCAGGCGATCCCCGAGGTCTGGGACCGCATCATCCTGGGCTGCCTGGCGCCCGATCCAAGCAAACGTTTCCAATCTCCGGGCGAACCGATGGCGCTCCTGGAGTCCCCGAGCAAGGGAGACCGGATGGTGGCGGCGCATCCCTCACGGCGCCGCTGGCTATAGATTGCGTGCGGCGGCGCAGTCGCCGGTACGCTCTTCATCGGGGGGCCGCGCCTCGATCTTCTTCTACATCCGCTGCCGCAGCGCCGTTTTGTGTTGTTGAGGGCCATGGCTGCCCGCCGGGCTCCAGCGGATACCGCACTGTTAGACAATGTCGTGGATAGCATAGATGCGCGCCTGGTGCGCGCAGAATCGTATGTCAAGGATCTGCTGATCATCGGACCTCGGGACCTTGCCGGGCCGGAAAAACCGAATAAGCCGGAAGACGTCATCGCGGCGTTTGGCGCCAACCTGGTGCTCACGGTCTCTCTGAGCGGCTCGGCTGAAGCTCTCACGCTGGAACTGCTCGACCCGGCTCTCCAGAGAGTGCTCCGGCGCGCTTCTGTGCGGATGAACCGTTTGGCGCTGGCCCGCATTCCCGAGGAAGCCGCCACCGCCGCCGCCAAACTGCTCGGCGTTCCCGAGAAACCGCATCAATGGAGGGACCAGGACGAACTGGCCGGGTTGAGCGCCTCCGTCTATCAGATCTTCACCGACGCCGAAGAACTGCGAAGACAGCCGAACGACAGCGGGCTTGACCAGGCCCTGGAGAAGTATCAGCAGGCATTGGATGGCGAGCCTCACTTTGCGCTGGGCTACGCAAGAATCGCGCTTGCCTATATGCGCAAACACCAGCTCACGCATGATCGCGGCGCTCTGGCAATGGCGGAGAAGAACGCGCAACTGGCCGTCGCACGCAACCCCGAGTCGCCAAACGCCGTCCTCGGCCAGGCGCTTGTTTACCTGTACTCCGGCCGCACGGGCCAGGCGCTCGACGCGCTCGCGAAAGCGCTGAAACTGGACCCCGGCAATCCCGAGGTCCTGCTCTACGAGGCAGTCGCGTATCGCGATCTTAACCGCCTGACCGACGAGCAGAACACTTACCGCCTGATCGTCAAGCAGCGTCCGAACTTCTATGTGGCTTACAACGAACTCGGCCTTTCACTATACCGTCAGGGCGCTATGCCGAGAGCGTTCCCATGTTCCAGGAGGCCGCCCAAGTGGCGCCTCGCCAGGCGTTGCCGTTGACCAATCTGGGTGTTGCGTACCAGTTGCTCGGACGTAAGCAGGACGCCGTCGCCGCCTTCCGCGCCAGTCTCGATCGCGCGCCCAGCGAGCTCGCCTACTTGAGTCTGGGAAACATCTTTTTCGAAGATGGCGATCACCGCAAGGCGCTGGCCTCCTACGAAAAGGCCCGTGACCTGACGCCCACCGACGATCTCGTCTGGCGCAACATCGGCGACTGCTATGCGGTCCTCGGCGACCACAAGGGCATGCTCGAGAACTACGCCAGCGCGGCCAGGGTTCTTTCCGAGCAGCTCAGGACGAATTCCAACAATGGGCCTGGCTGGATGGTTCTGGCTTTTTATGAGGCCAAGCTCGGCCATCGCGCCGAGGCCGCAGCCGATATAAAAATGGCTGGGGCGATAGGCGCGACCGATGTCCCATCGCAGTTTACCAAAGCGCAGGCGCTGGCCGTACTGGGACGCAAGGTGGAGGCCATCGACGTTCTGGTTTCCTGCGTTCGCCGGGGACTGTCTCCGGTGGAAGTCGAGCTTGCCCTGGACCTGAAGGAGATCCGCTCCGATCACCGGTACCTCCAACAGATTTCCACCCCACAACAACAAGCAACCAACTCAAAAGCAGACAAGGAGCGCTCCAAATGAAGTCGTGGATTCCAGCAGCTTGCATGCTGATTCTGGGAATCGCCGTCGGTTTTCTGATCGCCTCAAGACGTCCGCGCGAGATTCCCATGGCGTTTTCGAATGTGGGTAGTCTCTACGTCAATCCCAAGTCCGGCGATGTCATCAAGTGGTACAACGGCAGCCTGCCGCAAAACGTGCAATTCAAATACGATACGAGTCCCTGTGTTGAATTGAGCGCCAGCGACAAGTGTACGATCAAAGCAACCAAAGGCGATTATTTCTATAATTGCGCCGGGGCCCCCGACACCTGTCCCGACCCCGGCATACGCGTGGGATCGGCGGTCATGGCTGAGGGTCAGACGACCCCAAGCCGCACTCTGCCGGGGCCCTACGCGGACCCGAAGGATCCGAAACTCTGGTGCGCATCCGGCACGGCCAAGGGCCAGCCGATCGCAGCGAAGGCGGGGCAGAGCTTCGAATTCGATCCGGTCGGCGACATCGAGTTTACCGTCACCTTCGCCGCGAACACATGCAGTCACGGAGATTCGCTCACGAACAACGCTCCGGACTGCACCATAACGCAGGCGGCAACGTTCCCCCAGACCTACAAGATTCACATTGATGGTGGCTGCACGGACGGCACTGGGTCTCTCACTCTTAACCCTAACCCTTAGGGCTTGACCCGGGACGACCTGTTACTTCGCGGTGCAGTGAGTCAAGGCCCGACGACGGACGAGTGCTCTCCAACGGGGCATCGGCGGCTACGCCGCGCTGTCGGTCGTCCTGGCAGGCATGCCGAATTTCGACACGGAGATTACACTTACCTGGAGTTCACGAAGGCAAGCAGTGCCGAACGGAAGAAGATGATCGATCGATGCCGACGCGCGGTTGAGCGCTGGCAAGCCCAATCACGAGTAAGCCCATTCCGGCCTGCACGCTGCACGCGCGGCGGGCCAAATAAACACGGGGTTGGCAGGCCCGTGGAGTGGCTTGATCAACGAGTCCGGCCAAAACAAAAAGCTCCACCGCCCAACCTCTGGCGGTGGAGCTTGCCCAGTTGCGGTCGCCGGTTAGCGAACACTCAGAGCGGGGACGATCACGGCGGCCATCGGCTGGCCTTTACCTTCCGAGGCGAGCTCACGCTCCAGTTTAGATGGGCCAACGTGGCCGCGCACCGCGGCGGTCTTGACCTCGGCCAGGAAGTAACGGTCGCCGATCCGGTGGAACAGGACGACGTTCTTGTCCTTGGCGCCCTTATATTCGCTCACGTTGCTGGGCGCGAGCACAAGGATCGTCTTGCGGGTTTCGACATTCTCGATCGACATCACGTCGTGGGACTTGGAAG
>PKYZ01000598.1 GCA_003132865.1 Bryobacterales bacterium | reverse complement strand
CTCTGTTTTGGGCGCAGGAACTCGCGAGCGGGCGAGACTGAACCGGCGACGACACCACGGAGTGGCGCTCCCCGCCGTCGCGATCTCTTGGAAAGCCTAGCCGGCACAAGAACGGGGACTCGGCTCGCACGCGCGGCGGGCAACGGTAGCGTCGGCCATCCCCAACGCCCGCCGCTCCCATAACTTATGTTATATCAGTGGCTTATGGGTTTCGCGACAGAAACTAGCTAGCTACTTTCCGGCTTTGCAGATCCGGCGGCTCGGCGCGGGTCATGGGACCCGCCCCACATTTGGTTGTGACCAAAACCGTCACCGTATTGAGCGAAACCCAATAGTCCGAAAGCCTGCGTCTGGCGCAGCTTGCCGCTGTGCGGGGCAGTCCTCCAGGACCCGCCCTTCACGTAACTGTATCAGCCATATTCGAGCACGAACAGGCCGAAGTGGACGTCGGCCGCAGGACTGGAGTCCTGCCCCACAGCTTGCTCAAGATGGGAAGAAGTAAGTGGCATTTGCGATTGCAGCCTGCCCTCGAAGACTTAGTTGGGGTAGGGATCGCCGGGGCGGGCGATCCGGATTTGGTGATCGGTAAAGACAGCGTGGCCATCCGACAGAGTCACCTTCGGCATATGACAAGCGACGCAGTTGTTCCGCGAGACACGGCAGGACTTTTGCGCATTCGACGCATGACATGCCAGGCAAGCGCGATCATAACCGGCTTCGTCCCGATTCAGGTTGGCATGCGGATCGTGGCAGGCGGTGCAACGGATCCGTTTGTCATCGCCGAGGAAACAGTTACTATTCGCCAGGCGGTAAGGCGCAAACCGGATATTGACCTCGCCCCACTCCCGCGCCCTGACGACGAACTCCCACGTGCGATGGCACTGGCCGCAGAACTTCGACATGTCTTCGGCGCCCATCTGGCCGAGTTTCGCGGGAAGCGCCGCGATCTTGCCCCGCGCGATGGCTTCCATGTGAGTGGCCACGCCCGCGTGGCAATGCTCGCAAGCGACGCCCGGCTTGAGTGAATCGAGAGTCACTCTGCCCTGGGTCACGCCGCCCGTGCCGTGACAATCGAAGCAGACGGCGATTTCCTGGTTGGAGGTCTCGCGCCCCATGGCTTCCACCAGATTGCGAGGCCGCAACTGCTCGTCGCCCAGAGTGATAGCCAAGCCGCTTAGTTTCGGGTAATAGCTGACCATGCTTTCATAGAAGCGGCTCCGGTATTGGAAGACGAAGGTCTGCATGTGGACGCCGAACGCATATTGAATGGGCAACGAGAGCTCGCCCTCGCCGTCGCGCACGGTGTATGTGCTCAGATCGCCCTGGCGCTCGATGGTGTAGGCGTAGCCGTTTTTTTCAAAGGTCAGCTTAGGGTGGGCTTTGAGGTTCTCCTGGTCCGGAGGCAACTCGATGGCGTTGCCCATGGCGGTCTTGGGCTGCGACTGCGCTTGGGCGGGATGGCAGGTGGCACAAGCAGTTGGGCCGGCAGGCGGCGAAGCGGCATACACGAGGGCCGGCAGCGCGAGGGAAATCTCCAAGGCGCGGCTAACTCGGGCCCCGCGGATCGCTCTCCCTGGCCAACTGGATAGAGATTTTCCGCTCGCGGCGCGCGTCGTCATTTCGGCCGGATCTTGAGTATGCATGCGCCAATGCCACATGGTACTCGAAATTAGAGGGATCCAGCCGCTCGGCGATTTCCAGGTGCGCGGCGGCCTCATGCGGATCGGCGAGGGTCAACCCATAAGCATACTGCGCCAGCGGAGAGGAAGGCTGGTCTTCCGCCGCCTTCTTCGCGTAAGACGATGCGTCGGAGAGCTGACCCGCCTGGAGCAGCAGAAGCGCGAGCAAGGCGCGCGCTTCCACGCATTGCGGATTCACTTCTAATTCGCGGCGCAGCTCCGGCAGCGCGGCATCCGGGTGGGAGCTCAGCAGATACGTGGCGTATAAATTATGAACGCCGGGAGCGGCTGGGTAAGCTTCCAGGAGGCCGTGGAACGCCGCTTCCGTCTTGGCATTGTCTCCCGACATCCAGGCATAGGCGGTCCGGCCCACCGCGGCAATGAATTCCCGTTGAGCGGGCGGCGTCTCCTTTGGCAGCATCGGTTTATCAAGCGAGTTGAGGCCCAGGCCGGCGACCAGTGTAGGGTCGTGGATGCCGCGGCGCACCAGAGACTTATACCAGTGCAACGCCTGCTCGAAAAGGCCCAGCCGCGTGAGCAGTAGTGCTTGGTGGAAGCGGACCACTTGTTCGATTTCGGGCGCCAGACCGCCATCGAGCGCCTGTTGCATATGTTCCCGGGCCAGTGTGTAGTCGCCCGTCTCGAACTCGCACAAACCCAGAAACGCCCAGCCGGCGGGCTTGTCCGCGAGCTTGACGAATTGCGCGAAAGCCGGCTGCGCATCCGCGTAGCGGTCGGAATCGTAATAGAGGGTGCCGAGGTAAAACCAGCCTTCGGACCATTCGGGCTTGAGTTGGAGGGCTTGCTGGTAGAGATCGATGGCTTGTGGCACGTGGTCGGCGTCGCGCGCGGCGGCGGCTTGCCGGGCGAGTTCGTCGAAGGTAGCGGCGCGGCAGGCAGTTACAAGTGTGACGCAGCACGCAAGCAGGCAGGCCCAACGCGTCCCCTCCCAGCGCATCATTACGCTGTATGGCGCAAGTTCCGGGGCGCAGGTTACGCAGCAGGCGCAGCAGGCCGCGGCAGTTGCGCAGGCCGCGCGGACACGGTAGATTGAAGAGGTACGCTCCCATGCGCCCGTAGCTCAGCTGGATAGAGCGTCTGGCTACGAACCAGAAGGTCAGGTGTTCGAATCACCTCGGGCGCACCATTAAAATCAATCACTTACATCTTAATTCACCTGACCTTTGGCGGTCTTGACAGCTACCTTGACAGCTACTGGCCCAAAAATCTCGTCCATTTTATCGGCCGCTTGTGTTTCCCCGCCGGGTGTCAGGTGCATGTAGACATCTTGGGTCGTGCGGACCGATGCGTGCCCTAGCAGCTTTTGGATGGCCCCGTCAGAAATGCCGGCCATCTTCAGGATGGTGGCGGCCGAGTGTCGCAGATCGTGAAAGCGTATCTTGGGAAGATGCGCCCGGTCGCGCAGCCGGTAGTACTCGCGCAGCATGTTCCGCGGTTCCAAGAAGGTGCCTTTATGCGCCGTGAAGACCATGCCCGTCTCACGCCACGCGCTGCCGGCCAACTGGCGCTCCTCCTCCTGACGGGTGCGATGCGCAAGCACCCTTTCGAGCACGATTTGAGGCACCCGAATCCTCCGATCGCTGCCTTCCGTTTTCGTCTGAACCAACTCCAAACGGCTCTTCTTTTCTCCCTTCCGCTTGATCCTCTGCAACTGACGCAGGATTGTAACCGTTCCTTTTTCGAAATCGAAGTCGGTCCACTGCAGGCCCAGCAGCTCTCCCTCCCGCGGTCCTAGACACAAGGCGAGCCAGAACAGGGCCTCCAGCCGATCTCCGGAGATCGCCTCCAAAAAGGCCCGGCCTTGCGACTCATCGTAGAAATGCGGCTTCGCCTTTCTCGGGTTGGAGATCGTCGTGAGAGCCGCCGCGTTCCTGGAGACCAAGTTCCATTTCATCGCTACGTTCAAGGCCGCGCGCAGCACATCCCGACAGTGCTTGACGGTTCTCTGCGACAGGCACTCCGGCGCCGCAACGGTCAGGGCCTGGGCTACGGCAGACCCCTCTGCATCTGGACTCCTCTTTCTGGACGTCTTTGGTTTCTTCCGCAGATCCTCGACGAACTGCTGCACGTGCTGCGGGCCCAGTTTGCTCAGCACGATTCTTCCGAGTGCCGGGATGATGTGGTCCTCCACCAGGTCACGGTAGGTGCGCAGGGTTTTGTCCCCGACATTGGCAGGGCAGACCGTATCCAACCACGTGGTCAGGAACTGCGCAACGGTCTGCTTCTCCGGTTTGGGGGGGAGGCCTTCGGCGAGGCGAGCCTTCAGCTTCTCAAGCTTGTCACGTGCTTCCGCTTGCGTTCGGCCGTATACCCGGGATTTCTGCTGGCGGCCTCGTTCGTCGTAACCGACAGTCACCTCTGCGGCCCACCGCCCGTCGAGTCTAGGGTAGACAGATCCTTCGCCATTCGCTCTCTTCCTGAGCCGCCTTCGCCCCATGAATCATCTCCTTCCTTTTAGTCCTTTGCTGCGGGCGGCTGCGCTTCGTTCCGCGCTGCCGGTCCGAAACCTGGAAGTCCGGTAATACTTCAGGTCTAAAGCTAGCGATTCACGGACCAGACTCGCCTTTTCAGGCGGCAGCTGCGCGAGGTAATGTGCCACCGCCGCTATTGAGGCCAAATGGTCACGATCGGGGTGAGTGAGAATCAAAATCTCGCTTCCACCACGATTGGCAGACCGGGACACGGCACGAGCGAAGCGCTGCCGCAGAACGTCGCGAAGCGGCGCCCCCGCGGCTTGGGCCTCTTCTTCGATCCTACGATGTACAGATTCTGGGATCGCGAAGTACCGATCCAACGCCCGAATCGCAAGCTGCTGAACCGTGAGATTCCGCTGGAGTTTCTCGTCCATCAAGCGTTTATAGAATTCTCCTGAGCATTCGAACTTCACTTGTCGAAGTGGTCCACGTCTGGTTCTCGCTAGGGCTTTGAGGAAGAGTGGCCCGGCTCCCGGCTCAGTCGTCACTGCTTTCAGAAGAAGTCGGATTCCTCCGAGGTCACGTGCCAAATCTCCGATATATCGCTGTAATCCGCCAGGATGTTCCTTTAGCTCCTGACGGGTCTTGCCCGTCAGTCTCAGGATTGCGCTCGCGAAATCCGCAGAGTCTCTCACCATTTGCTGGAATACCGCTTCTGGCTCCCTCGCCAGATCATCGAGCTGACCCTGTAGTTCCCCTAATTCGTTAACGGCGTCGGCAAAGAATTCTTCTATCCGTGACTCCTGGAATAGCGAATAAAGTTCTTTACGACGTAGCTCTTCGTCACTCGGTTTGGCATCCATCGGTTTTCCCCGCCCATGATGATTGTTTGATTCGACGTTTTTTCTCACCGCTCACGGCATTGCCATTCCTAGTGCGGGGGCGCGAGTTTTTCATTGCCTGGGTCCCTCGAAAGTCTGCACAAAATGCCCAAGCCTGTGGGCGTTCCGGCAGCCCCGCCAGTAAAAACGCTGCGTCCCTTCGGTGTCTCGCCCCCGCTCCCAACAAGCATTCGATTTCTAGGTTTTCTTCAGCTCGTTCACGAAAGCTCCTTGGCGTTCAGCCGCCTCTTTTTAAATAGCCCTTTCGCGCCTTGCAGGCGCTTGACGCATGTGACATAATGTTCCCACGTGTACGAACTGCTGCAAATGTACATAACGGTACGGAACGTACACTAGCGTACCACATGAAGAAGGAGGGTGCAAGATGAAAGAGTTTTATCGCGTCTCAGAGGTCATGGAAATCCTAAATTTGGGCCGCACCAAGACGTACGAGCTGATTCGCGCCGGCGTGATTCCCAGTGTGAACATCGGCGGCGGCACACGGGTACCCGCAAAGCTGCTTCACGAGCAGATCGATACGATAATCGCAACCTGCAACCCCAGCAAGGCAACGTCCCCTCAAGGACTCACGAGCCGACGCCATGCCATCTCGTCAGCGCCTTCCACGACGTGAGTTCAACAGGCTTCATTAACCGGGACGGAAGATGGCACAACGAACTGGTCGGGGAACACAGGAGACCCTTGAAGCCGCGCTTTCGTACGCCGGTCGCGGCTGGGCAGTGGTTCCTGTTCCACACGGAGAGAAGAAGCCGATCACGGCGGGCTGGCCGAAGATTCGGTTAAAGGAGTCCGATCTGCCGCGGCATTTCGGCAACGTCCCGCAGAATATCGGCCTACTATTGGGTGAACCCTCCGGCGGGTTAGTAGATGTCGATCTCGATTCAACGGAGGCTCTTGCGCTGGCACCGCTCTTTCTGCCGGGTACGGACTGCATATTTGGACGCCAAAGCAAACCGCGATCGCACTGGCTCTACACTGTCTCGCCGATCCTGAAAACGACGAAGTTCCAGTTGCCAAGTGAACCCCGCCCAGTTGGCGAAAGGCCTATGTTGGTCGAGTATCGGTCTACGGGCTGCCAGACTATCGCACCGCCTTCTATGCATCCTGAAAACGAAGCCATTCGTTGGGAACTGTGCGGCAATCCGGCGCAGGTCGACGGAGGCGGGCTGCTCGCGCGCGTCGCAAGAGTCGCAGCTGGCTCATTGCTCGTTCGTTGCTGGCCCGAGCGGGGCTGTCGCCACGACGCGGCTCTTGCACTCGCTGGCACATTGTTGAGGCTCAACTGGAGTATAGACGAGGTTGAAGCGTTTGTCCTCGCCGTAGCGCAGGCAGCTGGGGATGAAGAGGCTGTCCAGCGAAAGCAGGACGCAAGAAGCACTTACAAACGTCTTCAGGATGGTGGCAAAGCAACAGGCCTGCCCCGATTGGCGAGTCTGCTTGGCCCGAAACTCGTGGACCTCGTCGTCCAATGGCTCAAGGTAGGCTCGTCTGGCGGCCAGGAGCCAAACTCGGCGAACCCTTCAGACCCCGGCACGTTCCGACCTTCCGTTCATGCTAAGGCCGGGGCGGAACCCGGGGACACCGCTCGCACGGAATCAAAACTCCCTTCATCCGTGTGGACTGGGCTCACTGATCAATACCTGTCACTCGTTGGTCCTTGTACAGAGGCTCCATCAGAGTTCCACCTGGCCAGCTTCCTAACGGTGCTGGGTTGCCTGATCGGCCGCCGAGCTTTCGTCATGAACCCACATCCACTGTACCTGAATTTTTACACTGGGCTGGTCGGCGAGACCGGGGATGCGCGCAAGAGCACAGCTTATGAGTTTGCCCTTCAGCTAATGCGTGACGTGGCCAAGCGGGTGGACGCGAAGGTCAAGCCACTGCGCGGGCTAGCATCGATTGAAGGTCTTGCAACCGCCATGCGAGATGGCCATTCAAACGAGTCGCATGCCATTCTGGCCATCGAAGACGAACTCCGGTCCCTAATCACGAAGAGTCAGCAGAAAGGCGTGGCAAATCTGCTCCCGAGGTTGACCGAACTTTATAACTGCCCGGATAGTTTCGAAGTTAATACGAGAGCCGACAGACTCCTTATTCCCAACCCTTTCCTCAGCATTATTACTTCTACGACCGAGTCCTGGTTCCAATCGTCTATTACGGATAGCGAGATTCTGGGAGGGTTCCTGAACAGGTGGTTCTTTTTCAAAGGTGAGACCGACAAACTTATTGCGATACCTGAACCGCCGAAGGAACCAGAGTGGGCCCGGCTCGTGGAATCCATTGCGACTGTTCTACTCCAATCGCGCGGCCGCTACGATTTGTCGGCGGACGCGAAGGACGAATTCACCCAGTTCTACCTCCAGTTCCGGAAGCGACCCAAGAACGGCTTAGTCAAAGAAGCAACAGCCAGGACGCCCGTGCACGCCATGAAACTCGCGACTCTACAGGCCGTATTGACGGATCACGCCCGAATCGAGGTGGAGGACATCATGTGGGGCATCTCCATCGCAGAATACAGTGGTTCGGTAGTCGAGGACCTGGTCTCCCATTTGAGCAGCTCACGGTTGGGCTTTAGGGAACAGCGCCTGCTCAGTCTTCTGAAGAAAGAAGGTAGGCTTTCAACGCGCGAACTGCTGCGTCGACTTGCCTGCTCCGCGGATGAACTGGACCACATCGTTCGGCCGCTAGTAAGGTTAGGACTGGTCGATATGAATTCAGAAACGACTCCTGCCGGCCGTAAGAGGATGTTCGTAAGAACCATGGAATGAATAAAAGTAATAGCACGTGACAGGAACGACACGTATCGCCTGCAAATACAACACTTTACCTGTCAGTGCTGTCAGGCGCCACATTCAGAGGATGGGTTGTTCGCGGCGCATTGGCAGAAGAGCAGAGTTCAGATTTCTGGGCGGCCCCACGCACGGCGCCGTGCGAGAACACCGGGCCCGTCTCGCGGTTGAAGATGCCGTATGGCAGCGAATCGGCGGTCCGATGCAAGCCTTAGCCGGACTTCGCCGCGGATCAATTCCAGCGCCTGCGGATTCCGGTGTTGCGCGCGCACGTAACCCAATTGCAGGTCGTGCAGGCGGATGCCATCGCTCGACGCATCGCGCTGCGCGAGCGATAGACCGACAAACTGATCGGCGGTCTCGAGCGCTCCCGCTTGATCCACGTTCCACAATGTTTGCTGAACAGCGGGCGCGACGGCCATGTCTTCCAACATCACGGCCAGTGCGAGGTAGCGTTGCGCGGCAACCGGGTCCTCCTCGCGGAGAGCCTCGAAGCTGACTTGAATTGCCCGAAACAGCGTGGTGTGCGGCTCCGGGAAGCGGGCCTTGATTTGGGCCAGGTCCGCACGGCGGAGGTGGTCGAGCACGATATCCCAGTGGGCCGCGGGCTTCCCCTTGAGCTGCGCGCCGATCATGGCCAGCGCCAGCGGCAGGTTCTGGCATTCGCCGATCACTTCGCTCGCCTGGGGCGGCAGGGTGTCGAGCAGGGACTGGGCCGGAAGCCCGGCCCAGTGGGCGAGTACTTGGCGCGCTTCCCCGCCGGTGAGAAGTTCGGCGGTAAACTCGCGCGCGCCAAACGTCGGAGCTATACCGGTGTCGCGCGTAGTGACGAGCAGGCGCGAGCGCGGCGATTCGGTGCGGAACGGCTCGATGTCCGCGGCGTGCCAGACATCGTCCAGCACGATCAGCGCGGCCTTGTCCCGGAATGCGTTGCGGTATTGGTTGACGCAGGCCCCTTCGCCCTTGTATGCGCCCAGCAGTTGGTGCAGTCCGGGGACGGCTTCGATGCGTTGGTCGAAGCTGAGGCGGGATTCCTTGCCGATGGCGAACCAGAAGATGCCGTCCGGGTAGGCGTCGCGCACCACTTCGTCGTGGCAGAGCGCCTGCGCGAGGACGGTTTTGCCGATGCCTCCCATGCCCTGGAGGGCGGTGAGGGCGATGTTGCGGCTGGGCGCGTCCTGGAAGAGGGCGTTGCGGAGGGCGCTGAGGATATCGGGGCGGTCGACGAAGTTGTCGGGGAGGGGCGGGGAGTTGTTGTAGGCCGGCTGAATGTTTGGCAGGGCGACGATGCCGCGGCGGTGGGTGATACTCTCGTGAAGCTGGTCGAGGGATTGGGCGTAGTGCGCGAGGTTGCTGAAGTCGATGTACTGGAGGATTTCGAGGAAGAGCGGCACGTCACAATCCCGCTGGGCTTTCACGGGGATGACCAGCTTGCCCTTTCTGAGCGATCGTTGCTGCTCGGCGCGGCAGATGGCGGACTCGTACGATCCGGTGGAGAGGAGTGCCAGTGCGACTTGGCAACGGTCGACGGCAATCTCGATTTCTTTGGACCAAACGTCGCCGCCGAGAAGCCGATGCTTGTCGAGCCACGCATCGAACCCGCGGGCCTGCAGGTCGCCCTGCAACCGCTCGGCTAGGCCACTGCCGTCGCGGTGGGCATAGGAGATGAAGATGCGCGGGTGTTCGGGGATCGACATTGGCCGTTAGACCATTATGCATGAGACGGAAGTGATTGGCCGCGCATAGTAATGGCAGCACGCCTGACATGTATCAGGGCAGTCGGCCTGGCAAATCCGGCGCCCGCACAATTCAAGATGCACGTCGGACTCGCCGTGGTGGTCCGCGCCAACCACGGCCCATCCGGCCTCGACAGGCGCCTTCCAAAAGGCTGCAGCGTAGATCCCTTCGAAGACGGCGATTCAAAAGGGTTTTTTGGAGCCTGCCGGCACCTTCCGAAACCATCAGGTTCTGGAAGGTTCACGGCTCCCGAGTCAAGCTAGTGGGCAGCGATTTGACCGCACGTTTCAAATTCTCGATCAGTATCAGGTAAGGCCTGCATCTGTGGCGCGGAATCAACCTCCTTGGCCCGGTCCTCCATCTTGCAACTCAAGCTCGACTACTTTGAATCTCTCACGGATCAAGCCGGTGCGGACCTAGCGGTCGTCAACTTCCTTTGCCAGAATCCCGCAAGAATTCCCGCAAAACGAATATTGACATCGGTCTGCCGATTCTAATAGGATTAGTCTTCCTTAATCAGGATCTATTGGACAGAACCCCGATGACGACAAGCACATCTTCTATTGATGCTGATCGCTGGCTCTCGGTCGAGGAAATCGCGGCCCATCTTGGTGTCAAACGCGACACGATTTACAAATGGGTCGAACGCTCAAGACTGCCGGCGCACAAAGCAGGCCGCCTCTGGAAGTTTAGGAGAACCGAAGTGGACGATTGGGTCTTCAAGCAACGATCAGGTGCGCCAGGTTCACCCCGAGAGAAATTGGGATGGAGCTCCCGGTGCCCGACCGAATAGGTAATGAAGAAATGCCTAACGGGAAGACCAACTCGTAATTACGACTCAATGGATAAAACAGTGCCAGCCAGCGGCCCTTCCTCCGTCGGCTTTCCCGCTGCCTCGCCAGCCTTGGAGGAATTCGGCCTCAAGTTTTCTTCTGGCGGCGCACACATCAGCCGAACGATGATGCTCGCGGAACTCGGTGCAGTTTTGGCCGATGTTCCACAGGGCTCCGGCGCTGCCGTTTACCGCGACGCCATTCTTAAGTGGAACGTGCTGGGCAAGACCACAGACAGCACCCGCCGGGAGTCGCTGCGACGCCTCCGCGAGCTGTATGCGCTCGATGAAGCGACGCCCGTCTTTGGGCTGTTGCGAAAACTGCAAGCCATCGACCCCGCGAGTCTGCCGCTCTTGGCCGTCCAAGTGGCCTGGGCGCGCGATCCCCTTTTGCGAGCCACTACCCCGCCCGTCATGGACGCATCAGAGGGCGAACGAGTTGAAACGGCCAGCCTGGCGCAAGCGTTCGAAGCC
>PKYZ01000807.1:591-5738 GCA_003132865.1 Bryobacterales bacterium | reverse complement strand
GCGCGTATCGTCCAGAGACTCCTCCTGCCCGACAATCCGCTCGCGCAGTTGTTGACGCTCGGAATCGGCCGACTCGGCCGCCTTCAGTGCGACGTTGAGATAGCCGCGGCACTCGGCCAGCAACGACTCGGCCTTGTGCCGTAAGATGGCGGCGTGTTCATCGCCTGCGCCAGTGCGGGCGCGCGCGAGAAGCTGCCGGTCGAGTTGCTCGCGGAGATACTCGAAGCCGGGCCGGATAGAGTAAGAAAACACCGGTACCGAACCGTTCCAATATCGTCCCAGTTGTTCGTGAACGAAGCGTTCGACCTGGCTCCGCTCATCCGCGGCGAGCGTATCGACTTTAGTCAGCAGGACCGAGATGTTGGGGGTAAAGCGGCTCAGGTTGCGGATCAGTTCGATATCGTGATGCGAAAGCGGCGGATCGACTCCCACCGCGACCAACGCCAAACCCGTGTTTGGCAGCCACTCCGTGGACGCATCCGTGTTGTGCTCGAAGACGCTGTCGAGCCCCGGCGTGTCGACAAAACAGATGCCGCGATAGCGCTCCATCTCGGGTAGTTCGAGATGCACCGACGCAACCTGCTTCGCATTACCGGGATTGGCCGTCTCCGACACGTAGTCCCCGATCTGTTGGAGCGAAATCGGTGCGGCGCGTCCATCTAGGAAGCGGACCTCGGCTCTCTCGTCTGGGCCGAACTCGATTTCGGTGATGACGGAGGTAACCGGAATCACGCCGCAGGGCAGTAGTGGCGCGCCCAGGAGATGGTTGAGGAAGCTGCTCTTGCCGGCCTTGAAGCGCCCGAAGATCGCGATGTTGAGGGTCTCGGCGCGCGCGAATGCGCGGCAGCTCTCCAGGAAGTACCGCAGATCCGCGATCTGGTAACGGTCGCAGAGTTCCGCGGCCATATCAAGGAGCAAATCAGTGGAAATCAATTGTGCTCCCGTCAGCCGCCTTTTTCATTCGCCGTGGCCGCCTTCTTCTGCACGCGGACTGTCTGGACGTCCGAAATCGCTATCAGGCCCGTGTCCATCATCTCTTCCACCACCGGCGTTAGGCGGGCCAGGTTTTCAGCAGTATCGACAATCGAAATAAGGATGGGCTGATCGTGCCGGGTGAGGTGATGCTTATGCATCTCGGCTGTCTCGCCGTAGCCTTCCAGACCGCGAAAGACCGTTGCGCCGGCGATTTTCATCTCCCGGCACTTATTGACGATGGCTTCATACAACGCCTTCCCGCCATAGCGGTCGGATTCCGCAATATGAATTCGCAGGAGCTTAGCGGGTTGTCCCGGCAGCATCGGGGGCCTCCATCGCGGCCTTGCCGCGCACTAGCCTGACCATCTCCACATCCGACGTCACGATCAGTCCATCTTCCAGCATGCCCTCGATGGCCTCCGCGGCGGCGGCGATCTTTTCGGGCGCGTCGATCACCGAAAGCATGATGGGCATGTCGCGCATGGGGTGGAAGACGCTGCGCTTGTGCTCGTGACCCTTGGCGCCATATCCCAGAATGCCCCGATAGACGGTGGCGCCGGCGATGTCCATCATGCGCAGCTTGTTCACGATGGCGTCGTAAAGCGGCTCGCCGTGCCACTTATCGGCCTCGCCCAGGAAAACGCGCAGCAGTGTGGCAGGCCCCTGTTTATGTTCGTGCGGCAGCTTGGGTTCCGGCTTGACGGATTTGTGTGCGAATTTCACCACCGTGGTGTCCTGCACCTCGATCAACCCGTCGCTCACCATCTCATACAGAGTGGGCAGGATCTCTTCGACCTTCTCCGCCGTCTCGATGAATTCGATGCGGATCGGCAGGTGCTGCGCAAGCACTTCGATCTTCGGCGTGTGCATCAGTTGGTGCGAACCGAACCCCGAGTAAGCCCTGGTGGCCGTGGCGCCGGAGACTCCCTTGTGCATGAGGTAGGTCATGATGGAGTCGTGCAGCGCCATCATGTGATGCTGAGTGTCTTCGTTGATGAAGATAGTGACTTTCTTGGCGGGACCTTTAGTCAGCATGGTGTGCTCCTTGAAAGACAGGCCAGGAGGCCTGTCCTACCGCCCACCAGCCAAAACCGAGCCCAGCCATACGCCGAGATACCCCAGCATCACGCTGCCCCCCACATACACCAGACCCAGCCAACGCTCGCCGTCGCGGACTGCCTGGTAAGTCTCGTATTCGAAGCTCGAGAACGTTGTGTATCCACCGAGAATCCCCACTACCAGGAACAACCGCCAGTTGGGATGCGGTTGGAATCGCTCGGTCAGGAGCGTCATCAGGACTCCGATGAGAAATGCGCCCGTGATATTGATGACGAACGTGCCCAGCGGAAAGCGGCCGCCGTACTTCGCCATGATCCAGGTTCCCGCCACATAGCGGGCCAGGCCGCCGAGGCCGGCGCCCGCCAGCACTACCAGGTATTTGTCCAATCGTATGAGTCTCCTTTCGTGTCATACATCCATCATGTATCTAAGTCCCCCACCGGCTCGCCGTATGCCGATTCCTTCAGTTCCCGCTCCTGCTCGGGCAGCAGGTGGCGCGGCATGAAGCGGGCATTCGCAATCGCGGTGGGAATGACCGCGCTGCCGATTACGGTGGCCACCAGGTGAGAGTACTGATTCTGGTCGATGATGCCATGATTGAGGCCGAACAGCGCCGAAATCGTGCCGAAAGTGAGTCCGGTGGACATCATCAACGAGTAGTAGATGCCGTCGTGCCCGCGGTAGCCGAAGGCGCGCACCGTAGGCAACAGACCGGAGAGCTTCGAAACCATCTTCGCAAAAAACAGCGTGACGAAGGCGAGGGGAGCGGCCACCAGCGCGGGCACCGAAACGAAGCTTCCGGCGCGAATGAAATAGAATGGCGTCAGCAAACCGAAGGTCAGGGTGCGCAGGCGGCGGATGAGGAAGTGATCTTTGCCGACCGTGCCGGCCAGGACCATTCCAATGAGGTAAGCGGGGAGCACCGCCTCGCTGCCGGACCAGACAGCCAGTCCGCCCAGTCCGAAGAGCAGGAAGAGGAGGTACTTGGTCTCCAGCTCCGATACGCGCCCGCCGTAGCGCCCGAAGAACCATTGCGTCACGAACGGCAGAGCCAGAAAGAACACTAGGCAGACTCCCAGGAAGATGAAGGTCTTGATGGTGAAGGGCGAGAAGATCAGCCCGAGCGCAATCACCGTGCCCAGATCGTTGATGAAGCAGGCCGCCAGGATAGCCTTGCCGTAGACAGTCTGATTGAACCCGAGTTCCAGCATCACGGCGTAGACCACCGCGACCGATGTGGTGGAGAGCGCCACGCCCGCCAGCCAACTGGGACGCCATCCCCAATGCAGTACATAGTGCGCCATCATGGCTGCGCCGAAGAACGGTCCGAAGAAGCCGGCCAGGCCCACCGCCATGGATTCCTTCCACTTGGCGCGGAAGACGGCGGGGTCCAGCTCGGCGCCGGCCAGGAAGGTCAGCACGATAGCGCCGGTGCCTGCCAGGAAGGTGATCCACTCAGCCTTGGCGCCCAGCGCGTTTCTGCCCACCAGCGCGCCGATAACGAGCTGCGCCACCGTGCCCACCACGATTTCCGAGAGCGCGGTCGAGATGCGCAGCCAGTTGGCCGCGAGAACCGCAACCAGCGCCAGAGCGAGCCACAGAGCGGCAACGAACCACATTCGATCCATTACAGGATATCCTCAATCTGTTTTAGTGGTTTGCTGCGGGACGGGTTCGCCGGACTCCCACAGATGAACCACTGTAGGAGTCATTGGCCGCCAGGGACGGCGTTACGCGAACTCCACCGCTCTCCATTCAAAACTACACCGAAACGCGCGAAAAATCAAGCCCGGCGGATCGGATTTTCGACCACAAGCTCTGTTACTATGTTTAGTCACCAAACCGCGCGGCTTCCCGGCCGAACCGCGCATCTTTACCGCCGCGGCCCGTAGTCCTCGGGCCTGAGCGGTAGAAACAGGGGTTCGAGATGAAACTGCATCCGATCGATGTCGCGATCATCGTGATCTACGTGGCGACCTCCGTGCTGTTGGGCTATTGGGTCTCGCGCCGCGCCTCGCGGGACACCAAGGCGTATTTCCTGGGCGGCAACACGTTGCCGTGGTATTTCCTGGGCGTGTCCAACGCTTCCGGCATGTTCGATATCGCGGGGACCATGTGGCTGGTCTACCTGATGTTCATTTACGGGTTGAAGAGCGTCTGGATCCCCTGGCTGTGGCCGGTCTTCAACCAGATCTTCCTGATGGTTTATCTTTCGTCGTGGCTGCGCCGCTCCAACGTCACGACGGGCGCCGAGTGGATCCGCACGCGGTTCGGCACGGGCCGCGGCGCGCAGCTTTCGCACATGATCGTGGTGATCTACGCGCTCGTCAGCGTCATCGGCTTTCTCACCTACGGATTCAAAGGCATCGGCAAATTCGCCGTCGATTTTCTGCCCTGGCATTTTTCGGCCAATCAGTATGCGCTGATCCTGATGGGCATCACCACCTTCTATGTGGTGAAGGGCGGCATGTTCAGCGTGGTGATTACCGAAGTGTTGCAGTTCTGCATTCTTTCGGTCGCCTCGCTGGCCATTGGCATCATCGCCATCGCGCGGGTTTCGCCGGAGGCCCTGCGCCGCGTGATCCCGGCGGGTTGGGACCAGATCTTCTTCGGCTGGCATCTGAACCTGGATTGGTCCGGATTGATCGCCGCCGTCAACACCAAAATCGCCGAGGACGGCTACTCGATCTTCGGCGCGTTCTTCATGATGATGCTGTTCAAGGGCATCCTCATCAGCATGGCCGGACCCGCGCCCAACTACGACATGCAGCGCATCCTTTCCACGAAAAATCCGCGCGAGGCTTCCATGATGAGCGCCATGGTGAACGTGGTGCTCAACGTGCCTCGCTATTTCATGATCACCGGACTCACCATCCTGGCGCTGGTATTCTATAGCGATAAGATCCGCGCCATGGGCAAAGCCATGGATTTTGAGATGGTGCTGCCCGACGCGCTCAGCCAGTTTGTTCCCGCCGGTTTGCTGGGCCTGTTGGTGGCGGGCCTGCTGGCCGCTTTCATGTCGAACTTCGCCGCCACGGTGAACGCCGCGCCTCCTTACATCGTGAACGACTTATACCGGCGTTACTTCAACCCGCACGCCAGCGAGAGAACCT
>PKYZ01000807.1:0-579 GCA_003132865.1 Bryobacterales bacterium | reverse complement strand
GGTATTGGTGGCGCTTCAACGGTTACGGTTATTTCTGGGGGATGGTAGCCGGCATCGCCGGATCGCTGATCATTCCGTGGGCGCTGCCCAGCGTCTCGGCGCTCAATTCGTTCCCGATCATTGTGGGACTCTCGCTGGTGGGTTGCGTCGTCGGAACGCTGCAGACTAAACCGGAGGATGACGCCGTGCTCAAAGACTTCTACAGGCGCGTGCGGCCCTGGGGCTTCTGGGGTCCCATCCGCGACAAGGTGATGCGGGAAGATCCGGCGTTCCGGCCGAACCCGGATTTCGCGCGCGATGTGTTCAACATCGTGGTGGGCATCGCCTGGCAAACCAGCCTGATCGCGTTCCCGGTGTACATCGTGATCCGGCGCTACGAGATCGCGGCGTATGCGATAGCGGTAGTCGTCGTGACGTCTATCATTCTGAAGTTCACTTGGTACGACCATCTCAGGAAGATGGAGATCGAACCGGCCCCCGCGCCCGTCGCGCAGCCGGCGCGAACATAACGGCAAGGCAGGCTCAAGCCGATGTGGCGCACACACCCAGGCGTAATGCTGGTCTGCGCGGGTCCCCCTG
>PKYZ01000043.1 GCA_003132865.1 Bryobacterales bacterium | reverse complement strand
TGCTACCAGGAGGGCTCGAACCCCCATCCAATGATCGGCGTCAGGCGCTCCAGCATGGACGCATCCCCGTCTCTCCAGGCCTAGAGCATACGGGTCAACTCGACCGACGAGGGTTGCATTTCCACGGCCCCTGTATTTTAACCCTTCGTGATCGCCGACGAGCGGATTTCTCGCCTTCTATGTAGTAGTGTAGTACTAGAACTTCTTTCTTTCCAATTCCGTGATCGATGAAGCGCGGTTTTCTCGCCCTATTCCTTATGAAGGCACATTTTCTACCTGGATGCTTCCTATGAAACCACGACTCGCTTCCGTATTCGTCCGCTCCCTGACATTACTTGCCGTCTTGCCGCTGTGTAGTTGGGCCCAATGCACTCCCACCACCTACGCCGTCACCAGCACGGCGGATAGCAGCACGTCGGCCACCACGCCCGGCACCTTGCGCTATGCCGTCGCGCAGGCGAATTATTGCCCCGGCTCGGAAATCAACTTCAACCTTTCCTATCCTGCAACCATCACGCTGTCCACCAGCGCCGCCGATCCGGAAATCGTCATCAGCGCAGCAATGACCATCAACGGGCCGGGGGCGAGCAACCTGACGATTAGCGGCGGCGGGGCAACGCGGATCTTTTTCGTGAACCCAGGCAGCGGCGCGGTGAATATCAATAACCTGACGCTGGCGAATGGCTATGGGAAGGGCGGCAACGGCGGCGGCGGCGCAGCCGGCATGGGCGGCGCGATCTTCCAATATAGTGGAGCTCTGAATATCGGCAGTGTGGTTTTCAGCGGGAATACAGCCCAGGGGGGCAGCGCTGGCGGTAGCACCGGCGGCGGTGGGTTCGGCGGCAACGCGACAAACAACGCCGGGGCAAGCGGCGGTGATCTCGGCGGTGCTGGGGGCGGCGCAGGCAGCGGTACCGGCACTAATGGTGGTCCGGGTGGTGGCGGGGGACTTGGGATCGGCGCAAACGGAGGGATGGGCGGGTTTGGCGGCGGCGGTGGGGGCTCCACCTCGGGCATGGCCGGTAGCGGCGGCTTCGGTGGAGGCGGGGGTGCCGGGTTCGACGGCGCGGCGGCCGGCCTAGGCGGATTCGGCGGCGGCGACGGCGGGGGGAGCACAGCGGGTGGTGGCGCGGGCTTCGGTGGCGCTATCTTCGCTTATGCCGGCAACCTGAACCTCAGCAACGTCCAGTTCAACAGCAACACCGCCACCGGCGGCTCAGGCAATCAAAGCGGCCAAGGCAAAGGCGGTGCGCTGTTTGTCTATGTCGGCGCGAACGTCACCACCAACAACGTCACTTACGGCACAAACACGGCCGCGCAGGCGGGCACCGCGTCGCCCAACCCGTACGGCGGCTCCAGCACATACGCGTCCAACACCACTTGCCCCGGCGAAGACGATACCAATGTCTGCGGCATCGTCGCAACCGATGCCAACGACCTTGTCATCTATTCGGGCAACTACCAGGCCGGCGCCACGACTCGCACGTTGCCGCAACCCTTCATTCTGCAGACCGCAGCATCCGGAAACCAGATCACCTTCAATATCGTGCAGGATCCCGTCACCGGCGCCGGCGGCACGTTCACGCCGATTACGGGTTTTACGTCCACGATTACAAATAACGGCACGCAAGCGGCCGTGGTGACCGATTCGAACGGCTACGCCACCTCGCCGCTGCTCACGGCCAACACTACGCCGGGCTCGTTCACCGTGACCGCCACCGATGGCACGGGCACAGCTACGTTCTACGTGACGACCAGCCAGTGCCTCACGAATCCCGAGGTGACGGTCAATACCGATTCCACTACGTCCGACAGCGTGACAGGCAGCTTGCGGCAGTCGGTCGATTACGCCTGCGCCGGGTCGACCATCACGTTTCAGAGCGGGCTTGGGAGTCCGATCACGCTGGTCAACCGGCTACGCATCGACGACAGTCTGACCATCAACGGGCCGGGCGCTAATGTTTTGGCGATCGACGGCGGCGGCGCAGCCCGCCTGTTCTTTATCGGCAACGGCAATGTGGCCATCAATAATCTAACCTTGCAGAACGGCTTGGGCCAAGGAGGAGCCACCCAGTGGGGCGGCGGCGGAGCAGGCATGGGTGGCGCGATATTCCAGAACGGGGGTAACCTCACCGTGGCCGGCGTGACGTTTAGCGACAACCGGGCGCAGGGTGGCCAATCGGGGGCTGGCGGGAACTTCAACGGTGGGGGCGGATTCGGCGGAAATGCCAGCGGATACGCACAAGGTGGGAGCGGAGGGGATCTGTTCGGTATCAACGGAGGCCCGGGCGCCGGCGGCGGTTCGCCCGCATCGAGTNNGATTCGGCGGTGGCGGCGGCGAAGGACTCAACGCAGGGGAGAGCGGCGGCTTTGGGGGTGGCAGCGGGCAAGGGAACGACACCGGCCCCGGTGGTGGCGCTGCCGGCTTCGGCGGCGCGATTTTCGAATATGCCGGCACACTCGCCGTAACAAATGACACGTTTACCGGCAACTCCGCCGTCGGCGGTAGCGGCAATCAAAACGGCCAAGGCAAAGGCGGGGCCATCTTCATCTACTCCGGCGCAGGCGCAACCGCCAGCGCTTCAGACGTGACCTTCGGCGGCAGCGCCGCGGCGAACGCGGGTCAGGCTGGCATCGGCAGCTCACCGGCGCCCTACACGACCGGCGCCACCTGCCCAGGCCAGGACACAGTCGACATCTGCGGCGTTCTCGATCAGTTCTCCGCGCCTGCGTCGGAGAGCTACGGTTCTCTCTTCACGCCTACCGTGACAGCAGGAGCAACCCTGTCTGTCCTATCCGGCCCGTGCACGATTTCGGGCAACTCCGTTTCCGTTAGCGTGAATGGCGCGAGCGGAACAACTTGCGTCATCCAGTCCACTTGGCCCAGCGGCGCTACTACCACCGCAACGGTCAACATCACGCCCCAGACACCCACGATGGCTGTCACCAGCGTGTCCCCGGCCTCGGAGGCCTACGGGCAGGACGCGGCGGCCACCATCACGGCGGTATTGTCCTGGACGGGAGGGGGCACTGCGCCCACGGCGGGCGACGTGAGCATCTCGACGAACGCTCCCGGCGGCGCGCTCGGGGCCACCAGTTGCGGCTCGCCCATCGGCACGAACTCCGTAATCGCCACGGTCCCCGTGGGCACCAGACCCACGGCCATTGCGTACGACCCCAGCAACGGCAATCTCTATGTCGCCAATGGGGTGGGCGGTAGCGTCAGCGTGATCAGCGGGAGCACCAACACTGTAGTGGCTACGGTCCCCGTGGGTACGCACCCAATCGCATTTGCGTTTGACTCAACCAACGGCAATCTGTATGTCGCCAATGAAAATAGCAATAGCGTCAGTGTAATCAGCGGAAGCAGCAACACCGTAGTGGCTACGGTCCCCGTGAGCACGGAACCGATCGCAATTGCGTTTGACCCCAACAACGGTGATGTATACGTGTCAAATTATAATGACGGCACCGTGAGCGTGATCGACGGGGCCACCAATACCGTAGTCGCCACTATCCCCGTGGGCACGTATCCCGCCGGGCTCGCGTTTGACCCAAATAACGGCGACATGTATGTGACCAACGATGATGGCGCTAGCAACGCCACAGTGAGTGTAATCTCCGGGAGCAGCAACACGGTAGTCGCTACCATACCGGTGGTGAACTTCTTCCCTTATTCGATTGCGTTTGACCCTAGTAACGGCTATCTGTATGTGCCAGGCAATACCCTTGGAGGCTCCATGAGCGTGATCGACGGGAGCACGAACACCGTAGTCGCCACCTTACCCGTGGGCACGGGAGCTCAGGCGGTTGCGTTCGACCCGAATAACGGCAACGTGTATGTGGTAAATACTGGGCCGTCGTCAGGGAGCGGCAGCGTGAACGTGATCAGCGGGAGCAGCAACACTATACTGGACACGATTCCCGTGGGAATGACCGCTTATGCGCTTGCGATTGACCCAAATAACGGCGATGTGTATGTGACAAATTCCGGCGACGGCACCGTAAGCGTGATCGACGGGGGCAGCAACACCGTAGTCGCCACAATCTCCGTGGGCTCGGGGCCTGCGGCGATTGCGTTCGACCCAAATAACGGCTACGTGTATGTAGGAAATAATGTCGGCGGCACGGTGAGCGTGATCAACCCGAGCGCCACCATGACGTGCAGCGCGACGTTCACTCCCGATGCCAACACGGTGGAGGGCACCTACACCATGTCGGCCAGCTTCGCGGGCGACAGCAACTACGCCCCGGCGAGCAGCACGCAGACCAACAACTTCGGCATTACGCAGGCGACCACAACCACAGTCGTTACCTCCGGCACAAATCCGTCGTTCTACGGCCAGTCGGTAACGTTTACGGCCACCATCAACGGCGAGTACGGGCAAGGCGCGCTGCCTAACCGGGTATCGGCGCGGGGGAGGCAGGCGCGTCCGCGGAGCATAAGCGAGGGGGTGACGTGGAGCGCGAATACGGGCTGCGGCACGACTCCGGCCTCGGGCGATCCGCTAACGGCGTCGTGCATCACTTCCAGCCTCGCAGTGGGGAACAACACGATTACGGCAACCTACGCCGGCGACAGCAACTACAGCGGAAGTTCGGGGACGTTGAGCGGCGGCCAGTTGGTCAACCCGGCCCAGACGACGATTGACGTGACCAGCGTGAGCCCGGCCTCGGAAAACCTGGGCCAGGACGCACCGGCAACGATCACGGCACTCGTGGCCTGGAGCGGGGGCGGCGCCGCCCCCACGGGCGCGGTGACCATCGGCGGCACCGCAACCGGCGGCACCTACAGTGCGACCAGTTGCGGCGCGGCGAGCGGCAATACCATTACATGCACGGCAACGTTCACTCCGGGCGCCAGCACGGCGGCCGGCACGTACACCATGCAAGCCAGCATTGCGGCGGACAGCAATTACACTGGAGCGAACAGTCCGGAAACCAACAACTTCAGCATCGCCGCGGTCCCGACGGCCGACGTCTGCCCCAACGGACAGACCACGCCCGCGCCATGCAGCTACGCCATCACGCTGAACTACAACATCCCCTCCGGCACCACGCTCGCCGCTACCAACCCGGTGCAGGTGGTAACCCAAGGCGCGCCCAACCTGGATTTCAAGCCGGCTAGCACCGGCACCACTTGCATCGCTAGCCTGGCCGGCCCGGCCAACTGCGCCGTGCAGGTGACTTTCGCCCCGCTGGCGCCCGGATTGCGCATGGGCGCCGTCAAGCTTATCGGCTCCTCCGGCAACCTGGTGGCAAGCAATCTGATCTACGGCATCGGCAACGGGCCGGCAATCGCCTTCGGACCGGGCGTCCAGACGACGCTGAATGTCAACGCAGGGGGCATGGGACTGAGCTCGCCGGGCGGTGTGGCGGTGGATGTGGCGGGCGATGTCTTCATCGCGGATTCCGGCAACAACCGGGTGGTCGAGGTTCCGGCCGGCGGCGGCGCACAGTTCACGGTGGGCAGCGGACTGAACGACCCGACCGGCGTGGCGGTGGATGGAGCGGGCGACGTCTTCATCGCGGATTCTTCAAACAACCGGGTCGTCGAGGTTCCGTACCTGGGCAACGGGACGTACGGCACTCAGACCGACGTGCCAAGGCTCGGACTGCACGGCCCGCAAGGAGTGGCGGTGGACGGAGCGGGCGACGTCTTCATCGCGGATTTCGGCAACAGCCGGGTTGTGGAGGTTCCGTACCTGGGCAACGGGACGTACGGCACCGAGACCACGGTGGGCAGCGGACTCAATTATCCGCGCTGCGTGGCGGTGGATGGAGCGGGTGATGTCTTCATCGCGGATTACGGCAACGGCCGGGTGGTGGAGGTCACGCCCGGTGGCGTCCAGACCACGCTACTCAGCGGACTAGAGTCCCCCACCGGTGTGGCGGTGGACGGAGCTGGCGATATCTTCGTCGCGGATGACATAAGCGGCTATTTGTGGGAGCTTGCGTACCTTGGCAATGGGACCTACGGCGCCCAGACCTCGATCATCGCGAACAACACGGATGCCCCGTACGGTGTGGCGGTGGATGGAGCAGGCGATATCTTCGTCTCGTATAACGGCAACAACCAGATGGTGGAGGTGAACCGCTCGCAGCCGCCATCGTTGAGCTTCGCCTCCACGAACGTGGGCGGCACCAGCAGCGACAGCCCGCAATCGGTCACCATTCAAAACATCGGCAACCAGCCGCTGGATGCCGTGAGTCCCGGCCTGGTCGTCGGGACCAACTTCGTCAAGGTGGCAGGCTCGGGTACGCCCGCCGACTGCACCAGCACCTTCGCGCTGACGCCGGGAGCCAGTTGCAACGTCAGCATCAGCTTCGAGCCGCAGACTGCCGGCAATCCTCTCACCAGCACGGCCGTCTTCACCGACAACGCGCTCAACGCCAGCCCCTCCGCGAGTCAGACCATCGCGCTCGCAGGCACGGGCACACAGACTGGCACGACCACGGCTGTCACGGCGAATCCGGTATCGCCCATAGTCTCCGGCCAGTCGGAGACGTTCATGGCGACGGTCACGCCGAATCCCGGCACCACCGGCAGCACGGTGAAGTTTACCGCCGGCGGCACCACTCTTACGGGCTGCGGCGCCGTGCCCCTCACCTCCAGCGGGACGGCGACTTGCGCCACCACGGCTCTCGCGGCTTCGGGTTCCGCATACACGATTGCGGCGGTCTATTCCGGCAACACCGCCTACTCGGGCAGCACCGGCAACTATGCGATGACGGTAAGCAAAGACGCTACCACCTCCACCGTCACCGGATGTACGCCCAATCCGTCCACCTATCCGGCGTCGGTGAGTTGCACGGCGACCGTGGTAACCAATTCGCCCGGCAGCGGCACACCCACGGGATCGGTTGCGTTCCAGTCTCCGCTGGGCACCAGCATTACCGGTTGCAGCACCTCGGCGTTGGCATCGGGCAGCGCCACCTGCGCCACCACTGCGCTCCCGGCGGGCACCGATTCGGTGTACGCGGTGTACAGCAGCGACGGCAACTTTAGCGCCAGCACCAGCGCGGCTTATTCGCAGGTGGTGAACCCGTCCACGGTGAATGTCACCGTCGGCACCAGTCCGGCAGGGCTGGCGTTTACGGTGGACGGCACGAACTACACGAGCGCCAAGCAGTTCACCTGGACGATCAACTCGCAGCACACCATCGCGACTACCTCGCCGCAGACGCCAGTTGCCGGCACGCAATACACATTCGCGAGCTGGTCGGATGGCGGGGCCTTGAGTCATTCAGTGACGGCTACGGCGAGCACGACCAGCTACACGGCCTCGTTCAGTACCTCGTATTTGCTGACGACGGGGGTGAGTCCGAGCGGCGGCGGGACAGTCACGCCGGCTTCGGGCAGCTATTACGCGGCGAGCACGAAGGTGCCTCTGGTAGCGAAGCCGAGCGCGGGCTACGTCTTTTCGAGTTGGACCGCCAGCCCGGTGGCGGTAGCGAGCGCCAGCGCCTCAACCAGCGTCACCATGGGCGCCGCGGCGGAGACCGTGACGGCGAACTTCATTTCGGCGCTCACCGTGTCTCCGTCGCCTTCTTACAGCTTCGGCACGGTGTATCTGGGAAGCCTCACGACCGAGAACTTCACGGTGACCAACACCGGAACAACCCCCATAACCATCACCGGTCCGCTCATTTCGATCGTGAAGGGTGGCGACTCCAACGAATTCGTGGAAGTCAATCAATGCCCGAAGTCGCTGGCGGGGGGGCGTCATTGCACGATTTCGGTTACCTTTATCGCGGGTCCGTACTACACGCCGCAGACGGCGACCCTGAGCATTATGGACAGTGCGCCCGGCAGTCCGCAGACGGTCACGCTGAGCGCCACGGTGATCGATCCGGTGGCCAGCTTCAGCCCCACCAGCCTGAGTTTTGGGACGCAGACGGAGGGCACCAGCGTGACCAAAACCGTG
>PKYZ01000365.1 GCA_003132865.1 Bryobacterales bacterium | reverse complement strand
GCCCGCCCAGAACGCGAACATCCAACTTCCGAAGAAACGGCGTTGCGGGTCCGGCGAACATGACGCGCGGCGCGCCGATCGCAGGATCTGCACGCTGAGCCACCCCATCGCGCCGAGGCCGACGATACCGGTTTCCGCCAGCAGGCTGAGGTACATATTGTCGGTGATCACGGTGCGCCCCAGGTAGTCCGAATAAGGCAGAGTCTTGTAACCGACGCCGAACAGCGCGTGCCACGGATGTTCCGCCAGGAACCCAAGCACCGCGCGCCAACTCGCTACGCGCCCGGAAAGCAGCCCTTCGGTTTCCGAGAAAAGGTATTCGACGGAGGTCGAGACGCGCATCCAGTAAGCGCCTGCGAACACGGCTGTGGACGACGCTAGCAGTGCGCGCAGCGCCAGCCCGCCGGCCAGCGCGGCGCCCGCCAAAACCAGGAACAATCTGCCCAACCGGATGCGGGGCCGGTTCAAATAAATCAGGACCGCGATAGCCACCAAGGCATTGACTAAAGAGCCGCGCGAGTAGGAAAGCACCAGGGCGGTAGCGAACACCATCCCGCCCAGCAGCAGCCCGCGCCGCGAAACTGGAGCTTGCTCGCGCGGCGAAAGCAGTGCTGCCGCGATCATCGCCAGGAAGAACGCACAAAAGTTGCCCAGCGTGCTGGCTTCGTAAAACAGGCCCTGCGCCCGCCGGTATACGCCGGACCGGAGCCAGATGAACTGCGCGCCAAATCCCGCCGGCGCGGGGAACTGGAAATAGAAATCGACGCACGCGAACAACGCGGACGCCACGGCCACCCAGTAAAGCGCGCGCGTCTGCGCGAAGGCGTCTTGCGGTTCGCGGGAGCCCGGCCCGTGGGCGGCGTAAAAGAACACGTACACGGAAAAGCCGAACAACAGCACGCGCATCAGGCTGCCCAGCCCCACGGCGGCGCCCGAATAGAGCATGGCTTCCGCCGCGCTGCCCGCGAGGATCAGGAAGAATATTCCGAAAGCGCGATTCAGCGGAGCGTCCGGCGCGCGCCACTCGCCCAGATTAAAGATGCCAGCGAGCAGGCCGAGCGCGACGAAGATTAACGACGGATGCGGCCCGGAATTGCCCAAGCCCAAGGGCAGCGGCGGCAGAAGCAGCGCCGCAACGAAGAAGAGCGTCAGCCAACGGTCGCGCTTCAGGATCGCCCAGTACGCGAAAGGCACGGCCGCCAGCGGTGCGGCCAGCGCGAAAGCCACCGCCGGTTTCGGCGCGAGTGCGATGGCCGCCGCATAGATGCCCGCCAACGCCGGGGCGGCGAACCGCCACGGATGGCCCAAGCGGGCCATCGTTGCGCGCTCAATCATCGGCGGTCCATTTTGAAGAGGCGCTCGCGCGCAGGGTCCGGGTGGGCGGCGTCGTCACCTGAGGGGCCACCGGTGCGGCCTCCCGTGAGGCATCGGAGCGCTGGGTCCGATAGCTCAACTCCAGGGTCAAATAGATCGCCGGTACCACCAGCCCCAGCAACAGCGCCGCCAGCACGTGGAGCGGGATGTTGGGGGCCGACGGCTGCTCCGGCACGATTCCCGGATCGATGATCTTCAGCCGCTCGCTGCGATACCCGCGATCGGAGCGCACCTGGCTTAACCGCGTCTCCACTGTCGTGAACGCCTCCTGGGTGGCGGTTCGTTCCGCATCCACGCGGTCGCGTTCGCCCATGCGGCGCGCCAGCAGTTCTTCCTTGGCAGTCTGGTCCCGCTCCACCTGCGCAAGTTGCTTCCGCAGAGTATCGGCGCGCGCCCGGCTGGCGGCGGCTTCGCCCGCCTGGCCTTCGGAAGCATCCAGCTCGGCGCGCAGCAATTGGCGCTCCAGGCTGCTCTTCAGGTCGCCGCCGCTCTGAATCTCCTGTTGCAGCCTCTCGACGGGTTGTTGCGCGATGGTGCGGGTCCAGGCGGCTTCACTCCGATCCAGGCGCGCCTGCGCATCCGCCTCCTGCTTCTCGATCGCTTGCGCCAATTCGCGGTCGCCTTCCTCGTCTACCGAGCGGCTGAGCTTGACGGTCTCCTCGCCCAGATACTGCGCCAGCGCCTGCGCGGTCTTCGGGTCCGGCAACGTTACCTTGATCTCCAGAATCTTGGTATCCCGCACCATGCCGGCTTTTAGGATTCCGGCTTTCAGCGATTCGACGGAACGGTCCGGGAATCGCTGCCGCAATTGAAACTGATTCAGCGCGCGCAGGAACAGGCTGTCGCTCCCCGCGAAATGTTCATAAGTCTTAAGCGATTCCAAATAGATGGGACTTACTCCCAAGGCGCTGCGAATATCGGTGCCCGCGGGCGGCTCGATCAGAATGCGGCAGGTGGCCGTATACAGCTTGGGACGCGTCAGACTCACGCCCAGCGCCAGACTCATCGCAATCGCGCAGGATGCCGCGATGAATCGCCAGCGCGATCCCAGGAAGCTCAGATAGCGATAAGTGTTTACAGATTCCGCCGTGCCTGTGAGCATGCCTGTGAGATAGTGTAGCCTATATGGCCCTGCTGCTGGCCGTCGTCATGGCGTTAATTCCGCTGGCGATCGCCCCCGGATGGTTTTTTTACTTCGATGTTACACCTAAGGTAGTGCTGCTCCTGTTGGGAACCGCGGCGGCGGCCATCTGGTGGGCGGCCACGGGTGGCGCAGCCGGGTTTTATCGAGCTTCGCGCGCCGCGCGCTGGTTCTTGTTGGGCGTGTGCGGCATGGCGGTGTCGCTGGTAATCTCGACGCTGGCCTCCGTGAATCCGGCGTTGTCGCTGGGCGGCAGCAACTGGCGCTATTGGGGCCTGCTGACGCAACTCGCGGCGCTCGGCTTCGCATACCTGGTGGCCGCGTGCTGCGCGGGACGGCCCCGCCGATTGCGCGTGTTGTTGCGCTCCATCGCGGCCAGCGGGCTGATCGTGGCGCTCTACGGAATCGCGCAATACTTCGGATGGGATCCGTTTCTGGACGCGCGCGGTTACCACGTGGGCGAAGGTATCTGGACCATCGTGCGGCCGCCTTCCACGCTGGGTCATGCGGATTACTCCGCCAACTGGCTGCTATTCGTGGTGTTCGCCGGCGCGGCGCTGGCGGTCTCGGAACAGCGCACTCCCTGGAGGTGGCTCGCCTGGAGTGCCGCGGCGGCCGGCTCCGTTGCCATCGTCTTAAGCGGCACACGCGCGGCGATCGCCGGATTGCTGGCCGGTGCCCTCTTTCTGATACTGATGTCCTGGTGGGGCAGGCGCTTTCGCCTGCCTTATGTGGCACTCGGCCTGGCCATCGCCGCAGTAGCCGCCCTTTTCTACCTCTCTCCAGCCGGTGAGAAATTGCGGGCCCGCGTCCACTGGGCGCTCGAGGAACCAGCGGGCGGAGCGCGCCTTCTGCTCTGGCGCGACAGCCTGCGCATGGCTGCCGCGCGCTGGCCGGCTGGCTACGGACCGGAGACCTTCATCGCCACCTTCGCGCGCTACCAATCGAAGGATCTCGCCCGCGCCTATCCGGACTTCTACCACGAGTCGCCGCACAACATCTTTCTCGACGTGCTGGTAGCGCAGGGTGTGGCCGGGCCTGTGCTGCTGCTGGCGCTCGCCGCCAGCGGATTCGCGGCCGCCATCATGAGTCTGCGCCGTGTGCGCCGGAATCCGGCCGCCGGCGCGCTCGCGGCTGGGCTTGCCGCCATGACCATCGGCGAGCAATTCGCCTGCTTCACGCTACCCACCGCGCTGGCATACTATGTCGCCATCGCGATGCTGGTATCGCTCAGCATCGGCGCGGCTCTGCCACGTTCGCCGGTTGGCCGCCGCTGGCCGCGCGTGGCCGTCGCCGTGCCGTGCGCCGTCATACTGGCATTTTTCGGCGTGCGCCTGACGATGGCCGAGACCGCCCTCGCCGCGGCGCGGCGCGATCTGGACGCCAGTCTGGTAGGCGACGCCGCCAACCGCTATGCCGAATACCAGAATTGGCGCTGGCCCGGTCCCAGCGCGGACCTGTGGTACTCGCGCCGATTGGCACAGATTGCCGGGAGCAACGCTGAACGGGTCATTCGGGTGCAGGCCTTCCAACAGGCCGGTCTGGCCGCCCAACGCGCCACCCAAACCACTGAAGCCGCATTTAACGCTTATTACAACCTGGCTGCATTCTATGCGCGTCAGAACGATTCCCTGCTCACTGAGCAGAGCCTGCGCGCCGCCATCTCCCACGCGCCGAACTGGTTCAAGGCACATTGGATGCTCGCTCAGGTCCTGCAGGCTGCGTCGCGGCTGAAAGAGGCGGAAACCGAGGCCGCCACCGCCGTGGCGCTCGATGGCGGCAAACACCCGGAAGTTACAGGTACGCTCGAACACATTCGCTCCGCGATCGGAGCCGCGCCCGTGGAACCGCCGCACAAGTAAAATCTTTCGTGGGAGCTTGGGTTAGCATAAGTGGATCGACTAAAATCGAAATGGAGGGAATAATGCGATCGGTCGGGTTGGCTCTTGGAATGTTAGTTTGCGTGTCTCTCGCACACGCGCAGACTACGGTGGGCGCGGGAGGCGTGGTGAATTCCGCCAGCTACACGGCGCAAGGCGTCGCGCCCGGTTCCCTTGTGTCCATCTTTGGCACGAACCTGGCCGCCTCGACGGCCTTTGCAGATACCATCCCGATATCCACCACGTTGAGCGATGTTATGTCCGTAACCTTTAACGACATTCCCGCGGGGCTGTACTTTGTAGGTTCCGGGGAGTCCGGGCAGATTAATGCGCAGCTCCCGTTTAACGTGCTGCCGTCAGGCCAGAGCAGCGGCACGGTGAATATCGTGGTCACCCGCGGCAACGGAACGTCGGCTCCACAGAGTGTCAGCGTAGTGCCGGCATCGCCCGGCATTTTCACGACAACTGCAAACGGGCTAGGCCAGGCTTTTGCGTACGACAACACCACAGGGGATCTCGCCGCGCCGGCCGGCGCGGCCATTGGAGTGTTCACCACGGCCCCCATCTCGCTCAATGCGGGACACGCCTTGATCATTGCGTGCACCGGACTTGGCTCGGTGACCCCATCTATCGATAACTACGTGGCCGCGTCCGATGGCATCTTCCGGAACACCGTGTTGACGCCGGCTGTATTGATCGGCGGTGTCCCAGCGAAGTTTGTTTATTCCGTGCTCTCGCCGCAATTCGTCAGTGAGTACCAGATCGGCGTAGTGCCGGACCCCACCACGCCCATCGGGAACGCGGTGTCCCTACAGATCCGGATTGGTGGCGTGACCACGACAGACAAGGTCACCATCGCCGTCGCCCAGTAGTGTGACGGGCAATCTTGCCCAATGCCACTTAGTTTCCCACTATCGAGAATACTGCGGCGATTTTGTGGGGGCCAGNNNNCCGACGAGGCGTCGGCCGCGGTTCAGGGGGACCGCCCACAATTAATGCAGGTGTTGATCCCCGCGCGAATCTTCGCACCCAGCCATCGCCGGCTGGAAAACGGCGCGTAGCTCCAAGCGAGAACTCCGCCACGCCAGCTTTTCCAGAATCGCTATCGGCACCCGCTCCGGTGCGGCCAGCGCATCTGGCGGTATGATCGGCGTTTGCTCCATGGCGAACTGGCCGGATTCCACGGCATGCCGGACTGGGGTATCGCGGCAAAAGGCGCGCGGCGCTCTCCACGGCCGATTCCGAGTAGCGCGCAAAATAGCACGCAGCCGCCCTCGCGCGGGGGCCGCCGCCTCGTCCAACCCCGACACTTTGCCTTGCTGTGGTTTGTGAGAGATGTTCTTGTGATGGCTGCCGTTTTGCCGGACGCTCTGAATCAGTTCGCGGTCTTCCGCGCTCAAAGCGAGTGGCGCATCCGGTAAAACCAGAACCTTAAGTCGCAGCCAGGTTTACCAGGCGTTCCGCCCGCTCCAGATCTCGGGCAGCGTCCACAGCAGAATCTGAAAATAGAGCTTGAGCGAACGGTTGCGCACCAACGCCAGATCGAGGTCCCGGCGCTGCTCGTAAGTCAGCCCACTCCGCCCCATAATCTGCCACAGGCCGGAGAGGCCCGGCTTCACATCCAGCACTTCGGCCGCGTGGGGGCGATAGTGCAGCTTCCACTCGGAGTCCGTGATCGGCCGCGGACCCACCAGCGACATTTCGCCCCGCACTACGTTCAGAAGCTGCGGCAATTCGTCTATCGAATGCCGCCGGCAGAAACGCGCGAAGCGGCTGCAAATGCGGTGGTCCCGGACACCTTTCTCTCGCGGACCGCTCTCGTCCACAATGTATTCCACCAGCGCGAAACGTCCCGCGGGCCGCATCCCCGGCCGCCACATCGTGCGGAACTTCAACACCCAAAGCGGACTGCCGCCCAGCCCTAACCGGCGATGCGCGATCAGCGGAGACGTACGCGAAAGCACGGCGGTCGAGATCGCCACGATCAGCATTAAGGGCGCGAGCGCTACCAGCACGCATAGCGCGGCGATGCGTTCCAGCACGCTGAGCAGCAGCCATAGGATCGATTTGCGCTTGTGACAGGGCATTCCCTGTTCATTGTTTCGCTTACGGTGCGCGCCCGTGTGGGGAATTCGTAAACAATTTGTGAAATTACAGAGCCGGCTTCAGCGGCAGCGTGCCTTTTGGTCCCGGCCGCGCGGCGCGCTCCCGCAAGCGGATCTCGCGCCGCCGCAAGTCGGCGGAATCCTCCACCGCCAGGGCGCTATGCGTCATCTCCAGCGCCATGGCATAGTTGCGCTCGCGGTGCTCGTAATAGATCGCCAGTTCCCGCAATGCGCGCGCCCGGTACGCATTTCGCGACGTGGCCAAGTCGGTGAACAGGGTCAGCGCGGCATCCGATCGGCCCAGGCGCTTCTCCAGCGTGCCGATGTCCCAAAGTGTGCGGAACAGCAGATCGTCCGGCAAACCCAGGTCCACCGCGCGCCGTAACAGCCGCAGGGCCTCCTCGTGCCGCCCGGCTTGCAGCACCCAGCGCGCGAGGCCGATCACATCGGCGCCATGACGGAACGCGGTCTCCTCCGGCGCGCGAAAGGCGAATGGCACAATCGCCGTCAGGCATGCCAGCGACAGAATGTCGATGGCGTTGTGATGGANNCGGGCAGGTCGCCCTGGCGCTCCACGCCCAGAATCCGGTTCTCCAGTTCCACCAGCCGGCAACTCTCCAGCCGCAGTTTCCACAGACGCCGCGCGCCGAACAGCAGATCCAGATGCACCAGCCGCTCGAAGGGATGCCGCGCGCGCGCCATCCGGAAGCGCGTCTCCAGCAGCG
>PKYZ01000544.1:9173-9327 GCA_003132865.1 Bryobacterales bacterium | reverse complement strand
AGGGAATCATCGAGCGCGATATTGAAGCTAAGGTGCCGGACAAGCACACGCGGCTGGTGCTCTACTGCGGCGGCGGATACCGCTCCGCGCTGGCCGCCGACAACCTGCAAAAGATGGGCTATACCGACGCCATTTCGCTCGATGGCGGATGGAA
>PKYZ01000544.1:0-9168 GCA_003132865.1 Bryobacterales bacterium | reverse complement strand
CCTCCAGGACCCGCTCTTCGCAAAGCAATCAGGCATGTCCGAGCACGCAAGGCCAACGTGGACGTCGGACGACAGGACTGAAGCCCTGCCCAGGATAAATTGATCATACCGCGCATCGGGTTGGAGATTCTGGCCGCGAAACGCCCATGATCCTGGGGGAACCCATCTAACCGTTCTAGGACTCAAACTTCTTCAGCCTCTCCCCACTGCTGAATAACGTCCGCCCGCGCCTTCCTTCCTTATGATCTCGCCGTACTCTTTCGACAAAGGCTCGACGAGAGCCTTCTCCAGCGATCCGTTGGAGTCTCACGAGTGAGAGCCGTTCGGCGTTGTCCGTAACAGGAAGTTCCGGTTCCCTTGCAGAACTCTGTCAACAACTCAAAGAGAATCAGCGCCTGCCCGACAGGCCGAGGCTTACACTGCGGTGGGCACGGCGGCGTGGCGCACCGTGCGCGCCGTGAATATCGCCAGTTCGCGGAACATCTCCTCGGCCCCGGCCTCGCGTTGCGCCTGCGGCAGCGCCAGGTGAGCCTCCACGCGGCGGCGCATCTCCGCGAGATCGATGGGATCGGCGGCGTCGCGCAGTTGCTCGAACAAGAGGCGATGCGCGCCTTTGCGTTCCATCACCTCCAGGCCGTCCAGAATCTGGCGATGGCACGTGCCTTCCCAGATGGTCAGCACCATGGCCTCGCGGAACCAGCGCTCCACCGGAAACTCGGCCAGCACGCCGAGCGCGCCGTGCACTTCCATGGCCCAGCGCGCGATCTGCGGCGCAATGTCCGAGGTCCAGTATTTCGCCAAATGAGCGACCAGGCGGAATAGGTGATAGCGGTCCGAATAAGGCGGCTTCTGGCGCCACACCTCGTTCAGCCGTACGATGCTTTCCCATCCCAACGCGAAGCCGTCCTGCAGGGTCTCGATGCGTTCGTCGAACTGTTTGCGCATCAGCGGATGGTCGAAGATCGGCTTGCCGAAGGCGATGCGCTGCCCCGCGAAACCGGCCGATTCAGCCAAGGCGCGCTGCGCGATGGCCACGCTGCCAAGCGCATTGGTGGCGCGCGAGAGGTTCAGCACCTCCAAAATGAGATGGACGCCGAGATGTGCGCCGTGGTCTTCGGATCCCAGCAACCAGGCTTCGCTCGACCGCAATTCGACTTCACCCGTGGGTACGGAGCGGGTGGCCACCTTGTCTTTCAGGCGGCGGATGGTGTAGTTCAGTTCGCCGTCTTCGCGGCGCTTCGGCAGCAGGAACAGAGCCAGGCCGCGGACGTTCGGTGGCGCGCCTTCGGGCCGCGCGGCCACCACCGCCAGATCGGCGCCGGCATTGCTGGCGAAATACTTGTCGCCGGTGAGCAGCCAGCGGTCGCCGGCCGGGCGCGCAAGGGTCTCGACGTTGGCGCCCAGATCGGAGCCGCCCTTGATCTCGGTCATCCAGGTGGCACCCTGCCAGACAGTGTCGTCCCTGCGCAGGAGCGGCGGCAGAAAGCGCGCCTTCAGCGCCTCGCCGCCGTGCTGATCGAGCGCCACGGCGGTGGCCAGCGATATGACATAGGGGCAGGTCAAGCCCGGATCGTAGAAGCAGGTGATGTAGCCTAGCAGCGCGCTGGCCGAAAGCGACTGGTCCTCAAAGGCGCGCCACACTACGCCGGCTTTGTATCCTTGGCGCAGGCTGCGCCAGTATTCCGGCGCGAACAGGATTTCGTCCACGCGCCGGCCGCCGCGGTCGAACATGCGCAGCCAGGGTGTACCGGCGCGGTCGGTGGCGTCGGAAATGTGCTTGCCTTCGGCTTCCCACCACGATTCGTATTCACGAAGCGCGCGCTCGTGGGGCAACGCCCCGAGCATGTGTTGCAGGAAGTTGACTGGGGAGCGGAGAACTTCGAGTTCCATATTTAGACTCACTATGGCACAGGCGAAGGGGCGAGGGGGAGACGCGGCGACACGGCGATCCGGGGTTGCTATCATGTGCGTTGATCGATCACATCAAGCTTTTGTTGCGCGTGTACTGGCAGCCTGCGGCGGCGATGAGCGCGATCCTGGATCAGGGCAGCCTGCTTTTCGCCAGCGCGGCGGTGCTCGCCGTTTCCTTGTTCTACAAATCCGGGTTGAGAGTCAGCTTCTACATGCCGCTGCTGGTGCTGGCAGTGGCATACGTTCCGGGAGTGCTGCTGCTCAGCGGGCTGCTGGCCCGTCTGGGAGGTGGCCTGGGCAGCGTCTTCCAGCGCGACTATTCGCCGCTGCTCACCTCGACCGCGATGGCTTGGGCCGCCGCGAACCTTCCGCTGGCGCTGGCCGGGTGGATGCTCCCGTTGCCGGTGTTCCTGATTCTCATCGCCGTGGCGCACCTCTATTTCCTATTCCTGATGTTCTTTGTAGTGCGCACGGTTTTCGGGACCGAAAACAGGATCGCGGTGGCTGTCGTGTGCCTGTCGTGGATTCCGGTGGTGGCGGCGTCCTTCCTGTGGGGGCCGTTGCGGTTTTTGTTGGGATGGCTCGCGTCGCCTTTCTTCCTGTTCTTCGCGTATTACTATCTCGGCGGCGAGATTGGCCGCCTGGGCGCAGGCCTGCGGAGCGGCCAGAACTTTCGCCGGATGCTGAACGCGTCGGCGCTGAACCCGCATGATGGCGAAGCGCAATATCAGCTCGGACTGATCTACCAGCAACGCCGCCAGTACACGGAAGCCATCGAGCGGTTCCGGAACGCGGTGGCGATCGATCCGGGGGAGACCGACGCGCATTTCCAGTTGGGGCGCATCGCGCGCGAGCAAGGCCGGCTCGCCGATGCCCTGGCGCACTTCCAGGCGGTGATGGACCAGAACGACAAACACAGTCAGAGCGAGATCCTGCGGGAGCTGGGCGCAGTGTATCTGGCCGCGCGGCAATACCAGCATGCGTGGCGGTTTCTGGCGGAATACATCGAGCGCCGGCCGTACGATCCGGAGGGCCTCTACTATCTGGGGCAGGCGCTGGAGGGACAGGGCAGAGCAGGGGAGGCGCGCGAGGCGTATGCGCGGGCGGCGGAAGCCGTCGGCACGGCGCCGCGCTACCGGAGGCGATTCATTGCCAAGTGGAGCCGGCTGGCGCAAAAGCAAATTCGGAAGCTGTAGTTGTGGGGCAGACCTCCAGGTCTGCGGCCGNNAGACCTGGAGGGCTGCCCCACCCCTGCTCCAGCATCCCCGATTCTTGGGGAAAACTAAGTGGCATTGTGCTAAAGCCGCCGCAAGCGGGATAGGGTCCGCAGTATTTCAGGCTCCTGCTTGACCTCAGCCAGTGGGCGGAGTTGGTCCTCGATGTAGCGCCAGTCGAGATCGTCTCCCTGGCGGATCACAACCCCTTCGGCATCGCGTATGTCCAGAGGGCGCGCCGCGAACAGTTTGAGGACAACCAGATCCTCCGCCGAGCAGGTCCGGATTTCGACGCCGGGGCTGAATGAGAATCCTGTCGCACGGCTGACCACGCTCTCTTCGAATGCGAGTGCGCCGAGCGAGATGTCCATGCCGATCCCGCCGGGCGCACTGAGCAGAAGAACGCGATAGCGGCGCGCGAACTCCCTGGCATTGTCGACACGGCCCGGATAAACGCCGAGCAGAGCGTCGATGAAAGTGTCTTCGCTTCCAAAGTCCGTCAACAGGGTGAGATCGACATCTAGTGTCACGCGTGGTTCGCCCCACCTCTGGACGGCAATCCCACCGATGAAGCAGGACCGCCAGCCTTGGCGATCGCAGAACACCTGCAGTTGCCGCGCGGCTTCGAAGAGATCGATCATCGGCCGAGCTTCGCCAGCCACCGCTGCATCTCCACCAGGCCCGAGGATGGGCGGGGCGGCAGGGTTCGCAGCGCATGATTGAAAGCGCCTTCCAGCGCGGCCAGCACCTTGAGGTTGTCGGCTTCCCGAATCTCTCGACGACGAATGGCTTCGAGTTGCGGGCCGGCCTCTTTCCAGGTTTCCACCCAGCGGCGCAACGTCTCGCGCTCATCCATACCCCGATTATCCCACCCGCAAGGCGTGCGCCGGATCGATGCGTGCGGCCCGCCGCGCTGGAATGTAACTGGCGGCTAACGCTACCACAACCCACAGCAACGCTACGGTTATGTAAGTCGCGGGATCGGTCGGACTGATGCGGAACAGCAGCCCTTGCATGACCCGCGTCAGCACCAGCGCACCGCCGATGCCCAGCGCGCTGCCTATCAGGGCGAGGGTCAGTCCCTGTCCCAACATGAGCCACATAATATCGTGGTTCTGCGCCCCCAAGGCGCGCCGGATACCCAGTTCCTGGGTGCGCTGCGCACCGGAAAACGCAATCGCCCCGTAGATGCCAACCGTAGCCAGGAGCAGCGCGACCGCCGCGAACAAACCCAGCAGCAGCATCGTCAACCGGCGGCTGCCCATGGACGACTCTATGACTTGATCCATCGTCGCGATATTCGAAATCGGTTGATCCCGATCCACCGCCAGCACTTGGCTGCGAATGGCCGTGGCCAGGCGCAGGGGATCCGTTTCGGTGCGGGCAACCAGGTAGGCCGTCCGCGAACTGTGCGTGCGCGGAGTCACATAGAACTCCGGCGTGGCGTTCGCGGCANNCTCTCATTGACGATCGCCACGGGGGGCGCGCCGGGGCGATTGTCGCGCTCGTCGAACTCCCGGCCTTGCCGCACGGGAATTCCCAGCAAATGGAAATATCCGGGGGTGACGCTCTGGATCTGACACATGGGCCACTTGCTCACGTCGCCTTCGGGCTGCTCGCCAACCTGTACATTGGTCCGGATCGCGACGGACTGCGGAAGGGCCAGCGCGAGGGCTGCGCCACGCACGCCGGGAAGCGCATCGGCGCGCCGCAACAGTTCGTCGAAGAAAGCCAGGATTTTCAGATTCGTGTCATAACGCGCCGGCGAAAGCGCGATCCTGGCGGTGAACAGATTCGCCGGTTGCAATCCGGGATTCACGCTGCGCAACTTCGCCACGCTCTCGATCAGGAGCGCCGCGCCAATCAGCAGCACGATAGACAAACCGATCTGGCCGATCACCAGCAGACTGCGGCTGTTGGACATAGCCCGGCCCGCCCGGCCTGCCGTTGCCCCGCTTTCGCGCAGCAGGTTTGCGATGTTCGTAGCCGGCGATTGCAGCGCGGGGAGCAGTCCGGAGAGGATCCCAGTCAGGCACGATACCGCCACGCTGAAGGCGAGCACCGTGCCGTCCAACCGGATCTCGCCCGCGCGCGGGACAGTGAAAGCCGTCATGCTGGTGATGGCGGCGAGGGACCACTTCGCCAGCAACATGCCCAGCAAGCCGCCCGCGCCGGCCAGCACCAGACTTTCGGCCAGCGATTGGGCAACCAGGCGGCCGCGTGCGGCTCCAATGGCTGCGCGCACGGCAAATTCGCGCGCACGCCATGCACTCCTGGTCAGCAGCAGGCTGGCGACGTTCGCACAGGCAATCAACAGGACGAAGCCCACTGCGCCGNNCGCCGAAGAGCATCCAGAGAATGGGGCGCACGTCGGCCACGAGTTGTTCCTTCAGCGGGACCAGGCGGAGCGCCGCGCCGGGGCCGGAATCGAGGCGCTCGGGGTTGGCCGTGACATACTGCCGGTTCAAGACGCCGGCTTCGGCGCGAGCCTGTTCGAGAGCGGCCCCGGGCCGCAGCCGCGCGAATCCTTTCAGCGTGGCGACGAACGGCCAGAAGTGCGCCGGCAATGCGGACGTTTCCGCCGGTCTGGGCACCCACACATCGAGCTCCGGAACGGGAAACTCAAAGCCCGCGGGTAAGACCCCCACGATGGTATATGGAACGGCGTTCAGGAGGGCTGTCTTTCCCGCCAGCTTTGGGTCTGCGGCGAAGCGGCGTTTCCACAATCTGAAGCTGATCATGGCGACGGGCGGCCCGCCGGGCGTGTCTTCTTCCGGAATAAAGGCGCGGCCCAGCACCGGCCGCACGCCCAGGATATCCAGGAAATTCGCCGAGACGCGTGCCCCCTTGAGCATCTCCGGATCGCCCCTGCCGGATAGCGCCATATCTTCGGTGAAGCGTGAAAAGACACCGAAGCCCGCGAAGGAACGGGCAGTCTTGCGCATCTCTTCATAACGCAGCGCAGTAAAGGCGCCGCCTGCCGTCCCGAACCGCGGATTGTCCACGGACACATGCACGAGCCGGTCCGGATCCTGATATGGGAGCGGCTTCAGCAGCACGGCGCGGATCACGGAGAACATGGCCGCGTTGCCTCCGATGCCCAACGCCAGGACGATCACCGCCGTGGCGGCGAACGCCGGATTCTTGCGCGCGGTTCGAAGGGCGTAGCGCACATCCAGCCAGATGTTGTCGAGAAATCTCACGCTGTTCATGAGGTAGACCTCCTCCCACGTCCCCGCTCAGGGACGTGCTTCCTCGGCGGACAAGCCGCGCACAATGTTGGATTCCGTGGCGGTGTCCAGATAGAAACGGATTTCGCGCGCGCGCTCCGCATCCCGATCATGTCTCGCGGCCGGGCAGCATGTCTCCCTTGAATTTAGCGTTCGACAGCACGGCTTTCCAGATAGTCTACTGCTTTTTGACCAACAAGACTGGCATGGCCGGAGTGTTGGCCGCCCGTTTGACAGGCTGAAGCCTGGCTGAAGCCCGTCCCACCGGCCGCCGACTCTTACCCAGTCTTGCGGTCTCGTAGGGTCAACGAGCGACGGGAAT
Source organism: Bryobacterales bacterium (assembly GCA_003132865.1). The sequence goes on along the minus strand of PKYZ01000544.1, from coordinate 2,491 downwards.
CTTCGGAAGATGCAACCGGGGCCGCTTTTTCCGATTTCGGTAACATCCGGTAACATCGTGTTGCGTTGCATTGCGTTGCATCGGAGCGAAGCTCTCATAGGTTCAGCGAGTGACGGAAATTTTCGGAAGAAGCCAGTTTAGCTTTTGATTTGTCGATAACCGGTACGGCACGGGTGATGGCCGGTAAGCCTTCGGCGTGTCGCCCGCCTGGTGGCCGGCGGGTGCGGCTCGATTCCGGTCGGCGCGCACGTTTTTTGACGAGCAAAGCCAATTCGTCCTTTGTTTTCTTCATTTGTTGGAAGAGCCGACGCGCAGTCTTGCTGACCCTCGCGGGGGCCCTTTCGTGCGTGTGCGCAGGCATCCCCAACGAGGGAATCGACCGCTTCCTTCACTACAAGGGTAGCATTGAGGTGGGCGGCGACCGGGCGCTGAGGGGGCCCAGGAATAGGCTTGCAGGTTGATGAAAACTGGGAAGATGGGAATATTCGGCTGGCGTGTGACCGGTTGCGCTTCGATGGCCAGGACCGACTTCCGGAGTCGGGCGTTGCGGGTGGCTCAATGCGACCTCATGACATAAGGGATTTCGCCGCGGAGGTCGCAGCCTTTCCAGGCTGTCGATGGCGGGTCAAGCTGGCGTAGCTCAGTTGGTAGAGCATTTGATTTATGAACAGAGGAAACGCATTGAAACTAAGCCATTTATAAGCAACAGTAGCAGAAAAGTGGCATCGAACGGTCTTCGCTCCAACATTGCGCCGCAATAGCTCAGTTGGTAGAGCGGTTTACCTGTAATGAAACAGGCCACCGGTTCAATTCCGGTTTCCGGCTCCACTCCAGCCCCTCACGAACCCGGCGCGGACCCGCCACGGTCACGCAGCGGCCTGAAACAAGGTATTCTCGGAAGCCGCCAGTCTTTAAAGTCGCCCGACCGCCAGCGGAATCCTTACCCGAGATTTCACCGTCCAACCTTCCAGGCCGCGGCTCCGATCACGAATCGCGAACTCGCCACCAGATGCCCGACGCGAGCCGCACAAAAGCGGCCTTGACGATTTTATGGCCTGATTGACAGCGGTAGCGGGGCGGGCCGATGATGCGCCGGTGCCTGTGATAGTTTAAGGACATGCGCTTGTCAGAGCACGTCCGTGAATTGCGGCCACATGCAGAATTTGAAGCCATCAAAATCATCGCCCAGGCTGGCTTAGGTGGAGGGGTGATTACAATCGCCTACCGCATCGTGGGAAGCCATTTGGCGACAGTGGGATGGGTAATTGCCTTTCTGGTTTCAGCAGCTTTGTTTGGCATCAGTCTTTGGATGCCCAGATCTCGCAGGGTGCCGAATGCATCGATAGAACAGGGTAGTACGCAGTTACGCACACCCAACGGCCTGCGCCGATGTGCTTCGGTATTGGCCGAATATTGCTGGGTCTCTGCGCCCCTGCAGACCCGGGCTCGGGCCCGGACCGGGCCCTGCGCTCAACTGCGGTGCGACAGGCCCACAGGCGCGGCGAAACGTGGGCAACCGTCCGCCGTTGCCGACCGCAACATCTGGTGGCTTGCTGAAAGAACCGGATAAGCCGGAGCTAGCTTAGCTAGAAGCAGGGGATTTTCTGTATATTCCGGCAAACACTCCGCACCTGCCTTACAACCCAAGTGAGGTCGATCCCTGTGTGAGCTTGATTGCGCGTACCAATCCCAACGAACAAGAGCGCGTCACGTTGCTAACTATTTCGGACCCAGGAATTGCCCGGCCGGTAGGGCCTTGGATTGAACTTGACTAGCTTAGCGAACAAAAAGCGGATATGATGTTCTGCCCGGGTCAAGCAGTGTCGAGTGGCGTTCAGGGATGCGGATGGTATTGAGCATGCAGTAGAACTGGAGGCGCGGACCCTACGAAGCCGTGGAGTCTGGCGATTGATCGCTTCTGCCGCTGCGAGCCGTGTCGCCCATGGTCGGGAATCGGCCGTAACGTTCGGACCAGTGCCGATACCAAACCTCGCCGTGCGGCACATAGCCGCTCCGATCCGTCAATCGCACTTCGCGCTTTCGAAGCCTCCTGAGAACATTCCACTTCGTTCCGTTTGAAGGCAGAGTAATTGCAGGACCGCGAGAGCCGTGATCAGCTCGTCGAATCCGGTTTTCCGTAAACCCCCAGCCCCCGTCAGTTCGATATCGCGATGATCAACGTTTGCGTACCCGCCGTCCCGTCCAGCGAGAAAGTCAACGGTACAGTGTCACTGGCTGCGACATTCGGCACCACCACGTTGAACTGATACAGTCCCAAAAACCCTCCGGTCAATCCGGAGAAGGCCACCGTCGCCGGGATCCCCGCAAACGAGGCTTGGAAAGTTGCATTGAGATGGTTAGACTGCGTCACAAGCTGGCCCGCGGGACTATCTGGCGTTACCGTCCCAAAGCCCACGCCAAAAAATATGATGGTGTCCCCAGGCTTTGCACGCGCCGACGTCACGCCGCTGACCGAGCCCGGAGGAAGAAC
>PKYZ01000440.1 GCA_003132865.1 Bryobacterales bacterium | reverse complement strand
TAACAGCTTTCCGTAACGATTATTTGCCTCGTCAGGAACTGCGCACCTCGGAAAACGTCTCCGGAGGGCGTCTCAGACGGCGGCCAGGCCCCCAAAGCCCCATTGCCGCGTCCTCCTCATTGCGTTAAGCTCTTCCAAGAGTGAAGGCCTGCCCCACTTGCGCCGCCACCTACGCCAACGACGTGGCCTTCTGCCCGCCCGTATTTTGGAGGAGGCAGAGCTGACCTCTTCCTGGGCTGCCGGAGTCGGTCGACATGAAAATGTAATGAAAATGTTTGCAAAAAATCCTCCCACTGAGGCGGTTGGATGTATAATCGCGATGTCGGCCGGGAGGGCAAAACGGAAATTCTGGAAGCCCGGCTTGCAACAATTTACTGGCCTGGAGGTTGTTCATGAAGACATCTTGCGCTACCCGGCTCAGTCGGAGAACCACCGGAACGCTTCGTATTTCTGCGTTGCTTACCCGAGCCACTTTGGTGCTGTTGGGAAGCCTTTTCGGACTGGCCGTTTCGTTTNNCCCAGGTGGATGCCGGTGCAATTCTTGGCACCGTCAGGGACACCTCGAACGCGGTGATTCCGGGCGTCAAAGTGACGCTCACCAACGAAGATACGGGAATCAGCCAGTCGACGACCAGCAGTTCCACGGGCGAATACATTTTCGCTCCGGTCAGAATTGGTACCTACTCCCTGGTGGCAGAATTCCAGGGCTTTCAACGGGTGGACCATCCTCACGTGACCGTCAACGTGCAGCAGCGCGTGGCAGTGGACGTTGTGCTCACCCCTGGCGAGATGACGCAAACCGTCTCGGTCACTGGCGAAGCGCCGCTGCTGCAAAGCGAAGACGCTGCGGTGGGACAGGTGATCGGGGCACGCGCTATAAACGACCTGCCGTTAAACGGGCGGAATTTCACTTTTCTGGCGCAATTGGCGGCCGGCGTAACCTTTGACCAGCAGGATACGCGCGGCCTTGGCGCAAGCGGCAGTTTTGCGGCCAACGGATTGCGGCCGGCGCAGAACAACTATTTGCTCGACGGAATCGACGATAACGCCAACCTCGTCGATTTCCTCAATGGTGCGGCCTACGTGGTGAAGCCGCCTGTTGACGCCATTGCGGAATTCAAGATGCAAACGGACAACTACAGTGCGGAGGCCGGCCGATCCGCTGGCGCCATCTTGAATGCGACCATTAAATCCGGGACCAACGAATTCCATGGCAACGTCTGGGAGTTCCTGCGCAACGACGCCTTGGATGCCGCAAACTTCTTCGAGAACTCGGGCGGCGTTCCCAAGGGAGAGTACCGCCAAAATCAGTTCGGCTTCACGATCGGCGGACCCATCCGCAAGAACAAGACTTTTTTCTTCGGGGACTACGAAGGCACGCGCATTCGCCAGGCGGTACCTTTTATCGACACGGTCCCAACAATGCTTGAGCGAGACAGCGGCTACACCAATCTCTCCGAGCTGCTCACGCAAGGCGGCACGCGTACCGACTTGCTCGGACGCACGACTGCCCTTGGCCAGGTTTTTGATCCTTCCACCACGCGTGCCGTCACATGCGGCGTAGCGGACCCGGTTACTGGCATCGTGGCGCCATGCCCGAGTGGCGTTTCTACGGGCAGCCAAATCGGATTCGTTCGTGAGCCTTTCCCGGGAAACATCCTTCCCGCCGGCAGGCTCGATCCGAATGCGATCAAGCTGCTCAACCTTTATCCTCTTCCAACGAACTCCGGGCTCTTCAATAACTATGCGGCTGACCGTGTTTTGAGCGACACTGCCAATCAGTTCGACATTCGAGTGGACCAGAATTTCAGCGAGAAGGACAGCCTATTTGCCCGCGCGAGCTATGTCGATAACCCTGAATTCCTTCCGGGCCCATTCCCCGGAATTGCGGACGGGGGCGCTTTCGCGCAAGGCAACCAGACCGCGCTTTCGCACAACGATGTATTGAGTGAAACTCACAGTTTCTCGCCAAGCCTGGTCAATGAAGCCCGCCTGGGCTTCAACCGTATCGCCACAACGCGGGAAGCGCCCGACGCCAACCAGCTCGGTATTCCCCAAGAGTTCGGCATCCAAGGCGTTCCCCAGGTCCCTAACAACGGCGGACTCGGCCGTATTTCCCTTGAGGGCCTCACGGGTATTGGTAGCAACAATTATCTGCCTTCCGTCGAATTCAGCAACACTCTGCAATTCACGGACAATCTGACTAAGAACCTTGGAAGGCAGTCGATAAAAGTCGGATTCGAGCTTCAGCATCTCAGGTTTTCGATCCTGCAACCACCCCAGGGCCGCGGGGCATGGGATTATGGCGGCGTCTATACCGAAGTGCCCACCACGAGTGGCGGCAACACGGGACTGGCCCAGATGCTGCTGACCCCCATTCAGGGCACGGTTGCGGGCGCGTCCGACTATGTGGGTGGGGCCGACAACGTTTCGGCCTCCAACATTGCTAACACCGACATGGGGCGCAACTACTACGGCGCCTATTTCCAGGATGACTTCAAAATCACTCCCAAGTTCACGCTGAACCTGGGTTTGCGTTGGGAATACTTCGGGCAGATCGTCGAACGTTACGGCGCGCAATCCAATTTTCTCCCCTCCGGGACCAGCGCTCCGTCGCAATTTCTGCTGACCCAAAAACGGTGCAGCACGCCGCTTTCGCCGGATTTCCTGGCTGCCGCCGCGAAGGATAATATAGACATCGTCTGCTCCAGTCTGCCGGGTTTGGGGCACTCGCAACTGACCAATTTTTCGCCCCGCGTCGGCTTCGCGTACCGAATCTTGCCGAAACTGGTGGTGCGGGGCGGATACGGCATCTTCTATGGCGGTTTTGAGAACTCCGTAGTCGAAACTTATGTCGACTTTCCGTTCCAGTTCGGACTGGGGTATCCGAATCTGGTGCCCAATGCGCCCATCATATTTCCGAACGGCAGCATTGCAACGCTGGAGACTGGATTGACCGGTATCCCCTTGACACCGGCCTCCGTGGAGCCCGCCGGCGTCTCATTTACGGGCGAGGACTATCACACTAAGACGCCTTACACTCAAGGCTACAACTTTACCCTCCAGTACCAGATCACCCCCAACCAGACCGTGCAGATGGGCTACGTGGGGAACACCGTGCGCCACCTCGGAATCTACATAAATCCGAATGAACCGCATGAAATCCTCCCTCCCGGACTCAACGTATACAATTACTCGCCATATCCGGATTTCCAAAACGGCATTACGTATTCCAGCTATGCCGGAGACAGTTATTACAACTCGCTGCAGGCCAATTACGAACGCCGGTTCAGCGCCGGCCTCAGCGTGCTCGCGAATTTCACTTGGTCTAAATGCCGAACCGATGCAGTCGACGTGCTCAACAGCACGGCGATCAGTGGGCGGAACGCGGCTTTACTACCCGGTTTCGGGGTACAGGGCGACTACGGACTCTGTGATTTCGACATCCCGAAAGTGGTACATGTGAGTGGAAACTACGATCTGCCCTTCGGCCAGGGCAGGCAGTTCCTCAACGGCGCTAAAGGAGCCGTTGAGGCCGTGCTCGGCGGATGGAGCACCAACTGGATTCTGACCCTGCAGGATGGCCAGCCGTATACCGTGTCCTGCGTGATCAGCACTACGTCCGACTATGGCTGCAATGCCCTGCTGGTTCCCGGCGAGAGCATCACCGCGGGTCCGCACAATGTGAATCAATGGATCAATCCCGCGGCCTTCGCGAGCCCACCGGTGGCAACTACCATCGGGCAGTCCAACTATGCTCCAGTGGGCGGCGCCCCGTCGCAATTCCTTGGTCCCGGTTATCATCGCATGGACGGCTCGTTTTTCAAGAACTTCCGCACGACCGAGCGCACACACCTGGAGTTCCGCGCAGAAATTTTTAACCTGACGAACCATCCTAACTTTTCCCCGCCCGGCTTCAGCGGTAATGGAGTCACGGCCGCGCCCGGCTCGCTCGACTACACCTCGCCCTCGACTTTCGGCAGGATCACGTCCACTCGTGATGGCCAGAACGATCAGCGCGAGATTCAGTTTGCGCTGAAGTTCTACTTCTAGCGCTCGGATGCGGCCAGCCCAGCGCGCGATATTCTGTCTCGGCCAGTTGCCAGCGCGCGTTGGCACGCTCGTAGTGCAAGCCGGCGAAGCGGCGCTTGAGAGGCACCGTAAGGCGAGCGACCACGGCATAGTGCGCCCGGCGATCCTCCAACTCGTGCAACACCGGTTGGTAGCCGAACCCGGCATCCCCGCGAATGCCGGCTTGCGTCGGGGCTGGTGGAACCGGCACAAATCCCTCCCTTGCCCAGCAGTCTGTGGTGCCGGCTGTTCACCGCACCCCATCCACGCTGTTAACCACTCCGCTGGTCCTCCGCTGCTCCAGCGGTCGTCGAAGGCGCAGCCGCGGCTTAGGATCGCATACGGCGTGGCCATTGCAAGTCGCTGAAAAGCAATCGGACGGTATATTTGCGCACCTCAGGTGGAGGGAACTTCGTGCCCCAGGAGAAAGTGTCCGTGCGAAAAGTCAAAGTGGGATGGCCGCAAGTCTGCAAGATTGCTGTCCTCCGAACATCCGGAATTGCGCTTAAATTGATATATGCCCAGACACGATGAGGAAGGNNGGAAGGACACGGAAAGCTTCGCACAGCTTTCCTCAAGAACCGCAGCGACTCCGCCGGACAGCCGCGGCCCGACCTCTGGAGGCAGGGCCTCCTCGATTACAACGAGTTGGATGTCGACGCCAGCATCCTGTGGAAGTCGATCGGACCTGCGCCCTTGTATATCGATTCCCAAGTCAAGTGGACCAATCCCGACGGCTCCACGACTCCCGACAGCGTGTATCAGGGAGAAGGTCCCGATTCCGGCGAAGTGACCGATATCGCCATCGATCCCAGCGGCACGGCCGACACCAACCTGTACATCGCCACGAACGATGGCGGGATCTGGAAAACCACTGATGGCGGCTCGAACTGGATTCCTACCATGGATTCGATGCCTTCGCTTTCGATGGGCGCTGTGGCGGTGGATCCCGCCAACCCGAAGATTGTGTACGCAGGCAGCGGAAACCCGTACGATGGCGGCCGGGCGTTCAACAAAGGCGTCGGGGTGTTCCGCTCGACCGACGGCGG
>PKYZ01000750.1 GCA_003132865.1 Bryobacterales bacterium | reverse complement strand
CGCGGGTCCTCCAGGACCCGCACCCCGCATCACAACCGAGGCCAGCCCGGCACCTCCCCCACAAGCGGCGCGTCATACTCCCGAAACGCGGGCATCACGTCGTTGCCGTCCGGATGAATCCAGTCCGCGGGCAGCCGCCGCTCGACGCGCGCGACAGTCTCCAGCGGGGTGAGGAACGTGCTCGAATCGCGCCGCAGCGCGACCATCACGTCCGTATGCCCCTCGCCGGCTGCCACCGCCGCCGCGCGCCCGCACGCGAATGCCTCTCGCCGGTCGAGCGGCACCGCGAACTCACCGCAGCAACGTCCCAACAATCCAGGCTTTTCGGCGCGCGCGCGAATGCCCAGCTTCGCGCTCAGCAGGCGCGCCAGCGTGTGCCCAAGATTGGAAGCCAGCCGGTGCGCTTGGCTCCCGGCGCGATCCACGTCCGCCCCGAACGGCCGCCCGCCGTCGTCGACCTGCCCTTCGCACACCGCCACCACCACGCGGCCGAGGCGGCCATACACGCGCTCCACATCCGCGGCGATGCGATCCAGGCTCAGCCGCCGCTCCGGGAAGTAGATCAGGTGCGGCGCATCGTCATCCCGGTGCCGCGCCAACGACGTGGCGGCCACAATCCACCCCGCGTTGCGGCCCAGCGTTTCGAGCACGCACACCGGCGAGGGCAGCGAGCGATTGTCTTCGCCTACATCGCGCGCGGCGCAGGCGAAGAACCGCGCCGTGGATGCATAACCCGGAGTATGATCGGTCACGCACAGATCGTTGTCGATGGTCTTGGGAATCCCGATCGTTTGCAGGTCGTAGTGCGCGTCGCGCGCCTGGCGCGCAATGCGCAGCGCCGTATCCATCGAGCCGTTTCCGCCGGTGTAGAAGAACGTGTGGATCTCCGCGCGCCGCAAGGCATCCAGCAGGCCCACATAGTCTTCGTCGGCGAGCGGAAGCCTGCTCGATCCCAACGCCGAGCCGGGCGCTTCGCCGATCCGCCGGACCAGGTCCGCATTGAGCGCCAGCAGATCCACCAGATCGCCGCGCACGAGGCCGACGAGGCCAGAGCGCGCTCCGTAGAGGCCCTGACCGCGCCGCCGGCACTCTTCGATGAGGCCCGCCATGCTCGCATTGATCACGGCCGTGGGGCCGCCGCCGTGAGCGACGACTGCGTTGGTGCGCATTCTATGAAGTTATATCGTACGAAATGGCGCGGGCGAGCGCAGATGCCAGTTTGACGTAACGCTGGAGCTGGATTGCCGGACGCCGGGCCCCGTTCAGTGATACCCGGTTGGATGGTACACTTCCTTCTGAGTTGACGTGTTTTCAGGGCCTGCCATGAATCGACCAGCGGTGCGCTCACGATTGATCGCTTCGGCTTCGCTGTGTGGGCGCTCGGCCGTGACGATGATCGAGTCGCTCTGGGCCGCGAGAAGCCAAGCCTACAAATGTAACGGTCAGACGATATTCGCCCGGAGCGAGGTTGTCGATCGTGAAATTACCTGGAGCGTCCGTTACGGTGGAAACGCCTTTCGGCTGCAACTCGACTCGGGCACCCTGCAAGATGCCATTGTTGGCATCCACGGCACGCCCGGTGACGATGCCCTCATTAACCTGGGCTGGCACCGGCGCGGTCAGCAACGTGCACGCGAGTGCGAACGCCAGCAGCTTCAGTAGACCAGTGGTGCGAGGCATGAGAACTCCTCCTTTGGATTAGCGACGAATTGATCGGAAAAGCCGATGTTAGGCGAGGAACGTTAGAACCGCATGACGGCCATGTTGCGGTTTGGTCATAGATAAACCCGAAGTGGTGACTCCCGCGTGTCGTGCGAGACAGTCGAGTCACTGTCAGACCTCCATCGAGAGAAGATCTCGAGCGATACAAGTCAATTATGCCGGACGATTGTTGCAGGAAGATGTCATTCTCGGAAAAGTGCGGAGAGAGGCGAAACAGAGGCCTCACCCGATCTGCTTCGTGCGCACGGCCTGCAGCGGGTGGGTTATGAGATCGTCGACCAGGCCGAGGAACCGCCGTATGTGAGGCAGTTCCGCATGGGCGTCGAATGCCCGCTCGTCGATCCATTCAGAGTGAATGAAGTAGAACAGAGGGTCGCGCGTCGATTCGTAGAGATGGATTCGCACGCAGCCGGGCTCGGCGCGCGTGGGCTCCAGAACGCGCATCAGCTCGTCACGCAGTTGTAACCCTTTTCCCGGCCTGGGCTCAAACCGGGCGAAGATGTAAAGCAGCATCACCCCAGGATAGCTGAAAACACGGCAAATATAGTTCTTGACAGATATCGCATATTGCTATATTCTAATTACGATCTGCAATATATGAGGCTAGGCGAAAAGCTCCGGTACCTGCGGGAAATCGAAGGCGCGCTGCGCGGCCGCGAAGGCGCGCTGACGCAGGCCGAAGTCGTGCGCCTGCTCAAGAAGGAGCTGCGCGAGACCATCAGCCAGGCGTATCTGTCGCAGATCGAGAGCGGCGCGCGGCCGCACCTCACCAACTCCAGCCGTATGCTGCTGGCGAAGTTCTACAAGGTGCATCCGGGTTACCTGGTGGACGATCCGGAGGGCTATCAGGAAGAACTGATGTCCGACGTGGGGGCGCTGGAGGACAAGCTGGATTTGTGGCTGATCAACGGCGCCGAGCGTTTCCGCAGCGACCCAGAGATGAGCCAGGCGCTGTTGCGCGTGGCGCGGCACGAGGATTCGCGCATGTGCGTAGTGTTGCTGGGCGCCATCCTGGATAACCCAGGACTCGCCGAGCGTTTGTTGCAGGTATTGAAGCCCTCTCCGGCGGCGGCCGCCGCGGAGGCTTCGCCCAAATCGAGGAGGCGATCGCAATGACGTGGGCGGATTTCTATCTGATCTGTTTTCTGTTGGGCCTGGCGCTGAGCCTGCTGTCGGTGCTCACCGGCAGCGCGCATCTGCATCTGCCGCACGCACACGTGCCGCACGTGCATGTGCCGCATGTGCATGCGGGGGGCGGGGAGGCGGAAGGCGTCCCGTGGCTGAATTTCGGCACGATGACCGCGTTTCTCGCGTGGTTCGGCGGCACGGGTTACTTGCTGGAGCGCTTTTACGCGGTCTGGTTCCTGGTGGCGCTGGCGATTGCCGTATTGAGTGGGCTGGGCGGCGCCGCCATCGTGTTCTGGTTCTTGGCGAAGCTGGCCTCGGACGACGAGGCCCTGGATCCGGCGGACTACGACATGATCGGCGTGCTGGGCAAGTTGAGCATCCCCATCCGCTTGGGCGGCACCGGCGAGATTGTTTTCTCGCAGGAGGGCGTGCGCCGGGTTTCCGGGGCTCGCAGCGACGACGGGACGGCCATTTCCAAGGGTACGGAAGTGGTGGTGCAGCGGTATGAGAAGGGTATCGCGTATGTGCGCCGCTGGGAGGATATGGCCGGCAGCGCGGAGGATTTAGCTGTAAAGGAGAGTTAGTTTCCGCCAAGAAGTCAGGAGTCAGAAGACAGAAGTCAGAATGGGTAATCCTGGCTCCAGACCTCCGACTCCCTTACGGTCGCGGCTCGGTAATGGACTGAGGTTAGCAGGTTTGAAAAGGAAAGGTTTATGCAGAAAGACATGGTTGTCGTTGTCGTGTTGTTGATGTTGCTGGCGATCGTGCTGATCGGCTCGATGTTGGCACGGCTGTACCGCAAGGCGGGTCCGCATGAAGCCATGATCGTCTACGGACGCAAGGGCACGCGCATCGTCAAAGGGCGTGGAACGGTCATCTGGCCGGTGGTCGAGACCTACAAGAGCCTGTCGCTGGAGCTGATGTCGTTCGACGTCGCGCCGCAGCAGGACCTCTACACCCGTCAAGGTGTGGCGGTCACCGTGGAAGCCGTCGCGCAAATCAAGGTGAAGTCCGATCCGGAGTCCATACAGACTGCCGCCGAGCAGTTTCTGACCAAGACCGATCAGGAGCGCGAGGGCCTGATCCGGCTGGTGATGGAAGNNGTTCGCGACAAGAACGAGTACATCTCCAACATGGGCCGGCCGGACGTAGCGCGCATCAAGCGCGACGCCGATGTAGCCGCCGCCGAGGCCGAGCGCGACACGGCCATCAAGCGCGCCGAAGCCACCCGCGCCGCCGCCGTAGCCAGAGCCCAAGCCGACCAGGAGCGGGTGCTGGCCGAAACGCTCTCGCAGGCCAAGCAGGCCGAAGCCACGCGCGACCTGGAGATCAAGAAGGCCAACTACAACGAAACCATCAAGAAGCAGCAGGCCTCGGCCGACAAGGCTTACGACATCCAGACCAACATCATGCAGCAGCAGTTGATGGCTGAGCAGGTGAAGATCCAGCAGGTACAGAAAGAGCATGAAATCGCCGTGCAGGACGCTGAAATCCAGCGCCGCGAGCGCGAGTTGATCGCCACCGTGCTGAAGCCGGCGGAGGTGGAGCGCAAGCGCATCGAGACGCTGGCCGAAGCCGAGAAATCGAAACTGGTGATGGAAGCCGACGGTCACGCCGCCGCCATTCGCGCGCAAGGTGAGGCCGAAGCCGAAATTATCTTCAAGAAAGGCGACGCCGAGGCCCGGGCCATGAACGTGAAGGCCGAGGCTTACCAGGAATACAACCAGGCCGCGGTCGTGGACAAGCTCATCACAAGTTTGCCTGAGATCGTGCGCGCGCTGGCCGCGCCGCTGGCGAACGTGGACAAGATCACCATCGTCTCGACGGGCGATGGCCACGCGGCCGGTATGAACAAGATCACCGGAGATATGGCCGCCATGGCCGCGCAGATTCCCGCGCTATTTGAAACCCTCTCCGGTATGAAGATGTCCGAACTGTTCTCCAAGGTCAAACAGATCGGGGAGAACAAACCCAAGCCGCCCGAGGACCAAGCCAAGGGATCGGCAAGTTAGAGCAGAGTTGCAGGGGCCGGCACGCCCGGCCCCAGTTTAGAAAGGAGAACGATTATGGCACTACTGGAACGAGTATCCACACTGGTTCGCGCGAACCTCAACGACCTTATCGACAAGGCCGAAGATCCGGAAAAAATGATCAAGCAAGTGATTCTCGACATGCAGAACCAACTGCTGCAGGTCAAAACACAGGTGGCCATCGCCATCGCCGACCAGCACGTGATGGAGAAGAAGCACCAGGAAAACGAAGAGAAGACCGCGGAATGCGTGCGCAAAGCGGAGATGGCCGTGGACAAGAAACAGGACGACCTGGCGCGCGTGGCGCTGGAGCGCTCGGTGAGCTACCGCCAGATGGGCGAGAGCTTCCGGCAGCAGGTGGCCGATCAGAAGCAGCAGGTGGAAAATCTGAAGTCC